>NZ_JBFALC010000094.1:0-28917 GCF_040656035.1 Streptomyces sp. NPDC050211 | reverse complement strand
GCTCTCCTTCCACGTTTTATACCGCCCCTGTTCTGTGGGGCTGTCTCCTCTCCGGGGCCGAGTGGGGGCCGTCGGCCGGGCGCTTCCCACTCCGGGAAGGCACGGCCGACGGCCTTTTGCGCTCAGGGTCCGGGAGGTACGTGCTTGCCGAACACTGAGTCGATGGCCCGGCGCGCCCGGTCCTTGCTGTTCGGCATCAAGTGCGTGTACGTCCGCAGCGTGAACCCTGGGTCGGAGTGACCGAGGTACTCGGCCAGCGCCTTGACGTTCTCCCCTGCGTCCAGCAAGACCGACGCGTAGTAGTGCCGCAGCGCATGCATGCCGTACTCGCGTGATCGTTTGAACCGCTCCCCCGGCAGTCGCTCCGGGATGACGCCAGCGGAGACCAGGGCAGGCTTCCACAGGTGCATGTTGAAGTAGTTGCGGTTGAGCGCCTTCCGCTCCCGTGAGAAGAACAGCAAGGTAGCCGTGACCGGTGGTCCGTCCGGAGTCTTCCACGGAAGCGTGACGTCGATGGGCGGTCGGCGGGTGATGTGCGCGGTGAGCGCATCCGCCACCACGTCCGGCAGCGGCACGTCACGCAACTTGCCGCCCTTGGGTGGGGCGAACACCATTCGGGCACCGACCAGCTTGACCTGCCGCGCAATGTGGATCACTCCCCCGGCGAAGTCGATTTCATCGACGGCCAGCCCGAAGATCTCTCCTTGTCGCAAACCGCACCCGGCGCCGAGGTCCACCGTTGTTGCGTACTGCTCTGGGAGTCCGCCGCGAACAGCCACCACTCGATCACGCGTCCACGGCTTGATCTTCCGAGGATCAAGCTTGGGTGCTCGTACGGAACCCGCACGGCAGGGATTGCGGGAGATGATGCCGTCATCCACGGCCGCACCGAACACAGCAGAGACGTTCGCGAACACGGTCCGCTGGTATGACGCGGCCATTCCGGAGTCCATGAGGGCCCGTGCCCACGTGCGGATATGGGTGGGCTGGAATGCGCTCATGGAGCGCGAACCGATGTACGGAAAGGCATGCAGCCGAAACCGCAACTCCATGTTCACGATGGTGGAAGGGTCCGTGGTCTGAGACGCCAACCACGCCGTGGCGAAGCTCTTGAACGTCACCTTGCCTGCCGACGGGTCGACGTACTGCCCCCGCGTCAGGTCAGCCGCAATCTGCGTGAGCCATGCCTCAGCGAGTCGCTTTTGCTTGTCGGGGAACGACCTGCTTCGTTCGCTCCCGTCGGGTGCCACGTAGCGAGCGCGGTACCGCAAACCCGTGCCGAATCGGTCGGTCTTGACCTTGAGTGTCTTGCCCTCGGGAGTTGTCTCGGTCCTGAGCCAGCGGTCTTGGATGTGGCCTGCCATTGTGTCGGCGGTCCCTTCGTGAAGCACAGCAGGGAGAGCCGCTGGTAGCGGCTCTCCCTGCTTTCCTTGGCGGGTGTTCGGTCAGGCGGCGTTGTGGTCGGCGTCCTTGCGGCCAGTCACGTAGGCGCGTACATCGGCGGGGTCGTAGCGGACGTGCTTGCCGACGCGGAAGCCGGGCGGGCCGATGCGCTTGCGGCGCCACTGGTAGACGGTCTCGACGCTCGGCAGCTTGAACATGACGACCAGGTCTTCGGGGGTGAGGTAGCAGTCCGGGAGGCCACCGCGCAGGATCGCGCGGGGGTCTGGGTCTGTCGGGTTTGCCATGGGGACTCCAAGCGGGGGGGCATGGCGGGTCTGTCCGAGGTTCGGATTTCTGCGTCATTGCGTCATCAGCGTCATTCAGGCTTCTGACCTGCGACTTTGTGTGACGCAGTGGTTTGGGGGTGCGTCATCGCAGCGTCATGGGCTGCGTCATCGGATGACGCAGATGACGCAGGATGACGCAGACACGGCCGTCTGCGTCATGCCTCTTGCCACAGGTCAGGGGCCATTTTCTGGCGCGCATGACGCAGATGACGCAGCGTCTTCTCTCTTAGGACAAAAGAGGGGGTGTCTGTAGTAGTCCGGTGGCGCCTCAGAGCGTGAAGAAGGAGCCGCTTCGCGGCGCGACCTTGGGCGGCGGCGCTGCCGCCGGGACAAGAGCAAGAAGAGCACCAGGCGAGAGGCGTGCTCCTCTTGCTGTTCGGCGGACGCCGCCGAAAGAACGTGCCGCGAAGCGGCCCCTTACTGCCTGTCCGGGGCCGCGAGCCCGGGTCAGACGATCCGCTGTTGCTCGTGTGGGGGCGGGGCGGCCGGGCGGGTCATTTCGAGGTAGCGGCCCTCACTGGTGCGGCCCGTGTCGATGAGGACACCCCGGGCGGCAAGCGTCGGCTGGAGGCGCTTGAGACGGTCGGAGAGAACCTTTCCGGTGGTCGGCCACCCCTTAGGCAGGGGACGGAAGTCCTCGCCGCTGTAGAGGCGACTGAGGCAGTGCAGCCACTCCGTCGACGTCATCCGCTGCGCCCCGCCCGGCTCGATGGTGTCGGCATGCCTGAGGACGGTCTGCGCGAGCAGGTCACCCTCAATCACGTCGTCGTTCAGGTCGTCCAGACTGGCCCGGTAGGCGGTGAGCGCCCCCAGGCCGATTGCCGCATCGAGCTGCGCGCACAGGCGCGCGAAGTCCGCCATCCGCAGATCGGTGGGCGTCTCCGCCGCAACAGCGCGGACCTTCACTGTGAGGTCCAGGAGCGAGCCGAGAACGACGGGCAGCACCTCCGCGTACTCCGCCCACAGTTCCGCCTCGGTGCGCCTCACCCGGGGCCGCTCCAACCGCAGCGGCAGAAGCCGTTCCGCCAGGTCGGGCCGGATCACGCCGACGTCGATGCCCGTCAGGAGCAGGGGGCGGCGGTAGCCGATGCGGTACACGTCCCCGTCGGTGAACAGGGCGCGCTTGACGTTCTCGATGCCGGTGACGATGCAGCACATGGCGTCGGACAGGTCCGGCGTCATGTGGGAGAGGTTGTCCAGGGCGGTGACCCATCCCGCCGCCACCGCCGCGACCAGGTTCTCTTCATCCTTGGGCGCCCGGCGCAGGTCACCGCTCATGCCCTCGATGATCCGCACCAGCATCCGGCCGCCGGTGGACTTGCCCGCCCCCTGCGGCCCGGTGAGGAACGGCGCAGGAACGGGCACGGACGGTTCCAGGCAGCCGATCAGCCACGCGATGGCCAGGCACTCGGTCTCCGCGTTGGCGAAGTTGCACAGCCTCAGCAGGAGATCGATGCCCTTGCCGTTGGTGTCCTTGGCGGGCAGGGGCAGTTCCCCGGTGAGCTGGGTGCGCCGCCAGCACACCTCACGAGGGTCCGGCGTGAGCACCTCCCAGCCGGTGGGGTGGATACGGACGGACTGCCCGTCATCGCGGCCCAAGTCCAGCCACGTCGCCCCGTCGAACCCGGGGGCAACCCGGATGTGGACGGGCTGCACGTCCTCCGATAGCGCGAGCGCTTCGATCAGGTCCAACGCCTCCTTGAGCGCGGTCCCGTTGAACACGCCGCGCCCGTCCTTGAACAGGCCGACCATGAGTTCCTGGCGGTGACTGCCCGTCGTGCCCTGAGAGCGGATCGGACGGGCCACGGGGTGGCCATTCTTCTGCGCGTACACGGTCCCCTCAGCGGTGCGGAAGTACCGGAAGTGCGCTTGCGCGTAGTCGGTGATGACCTCGCGTGCGGGGGTCTTTTCGTCCTCAGCCATGGCTACAGTCCCAACGTGGTGCGGGCGTTGGTCCACGCGTCGGCGCAGTGCCGGGGCGATTCGCCCTTGGCCTGCGCGGCGGTAAACAGTCGCGCGGTGTGCGCCTCGGTGAGGCAGCCGCACCGGCCGTGCGTGGACAGCACCGCGAGGAACGTGCGGTACACGGTGGCGTGCACCGCCTCACGGGCCTCGGTGATGCGCTGCACGGCCATGGCGATGCCACGGTCCAGGTACGTGGGCGTGCGGTGAGGGCATGCCCCGCCACCGGCCAGCGCGGGCACCATGACGGCCGTCGACCGGGTCGGGGCGGGTGCCTTCACGGTCAGCGCGCGCACGGCGTCCGGCAGCGCGGTCATGGTGCCGATGCCGGGACCCAGCCACCGGGCATAGGCCATGGTGGATTTGATGTCGACGCCGGGCCGTACGGCGTTGGCGGACTGCATGGCGCCCTGGTAGAGCCAGTGCTCACCCCGGGTCGTTGGCACGGTCCGGGTAGCGGGCAGGCTCGCACGCGCCCACGCGATGGCTTCCGTGTTGTCCAGGTCGACGACGGTGAGATCGGCGCCGCCGGGGTGGTAGGCCACCGCCGCCGCGTCCCGCCACGCCCGCGCCCAAGCGGGCGAGTTGATGATGTCGGGGTCGGTGGTGGCGGCGGCCCAGCCGTGGCACGGCTGCGGGCAGGTGCAGGGGCCGGGGGTCTTCATGTTCGGCCGCCCACCGCACGCGTTGTCGGCGCAGCGGCGGCAGTTCCCGAACGGGAGCTTCCCGTCTCGCAGCGGGAGTGCCGGCGCACCGGCCGCGGCGAGATCCAGAGCGGCGGTGAGGTGGGGGTTCCCTGCCGGATACACACCGCGGGGCGGCATGGTGGTGCGGTCAGGTGTCATGCTGGAGGTCTCCTCGTTCTGTTGGAGGGACAGGAGAACCGGGCGGGCGCGGTCTTGTGGTGAGAGGCGCCCGCCCGGGCGTATCTAGAAGGGCGGTTCGTTGCTGTAGCCGTCACTCGCCCAGGGGTCACGGCCGGTGTGGCGCCGACGCAGCCACCGGCGCAGACGCGGCACGGGCAGCAAGGTCCAGCGGCGGTGCTCGTTCCAGCACGTGCAGGGGTCCCACTCGGTACCGGCGTACTCGCCGTTGTGGTCGCCGTAGTCGTACTCGAAGCCGCCGATGCCCTCGCAGTCCGGACAGTCGGGGCGGGGCGTGTCGGTGAGTACCAGAGCCCTGCGTGGCCAGTGGGCGACCTGAATGCGCAGTCGGATCACGGGGTTGGCCTCCTGTCAGCCGTTGAAGGTGCCGCGCTTGATGACGGCCTTGCGGATGTTGACCGTGCTGCCGCGCCCACCGCTGATGGCGCGCACGGGCATGCGCCACGCGAGGACCGCGAGGGCGATCCACATCGCGGCACCGGAGCTGAACCCAGCGGCAGCGCTGATGACTTCGCCGATGCCCCAGCCGACACCAGCTGCGAGGGCGCCGCCCCCGAGACCGGCGCCGACGAAGCGCTGCGCGATCGGGTCGAGCAGGGGCAGCGGGGTCAGGTCGCGCGGCTCCGGCACGGCCATGGGCGGCGGGGCGAGGTGCTTGGGCATGGGGACCATGCGCCCGTAGGCGTCCGGCACCCACACCACGGGGCCGCGTTCGGCGGCGAGTTCGACGGCCGCCGGGGTCGGCGTGTACAGCTCCAGCGACGCCGGGTCGTACGCCGCGCCGGTCGGCGCGTCCGGCCGCAGGGCGGGAGTGTGTTCGTGCATGGCTGGCCTCCTAGATCTTGCCGAGGGCGTCGACGACAGCGGCAGTCAGCTCGTTCATCGGCTCGGAGGCGCCGGTGGAGGCGAGGTAGAAGCCGAACATCATGGCGACGAACGCGGCGCCGTAGCCGAGGGTCTTGGAGCGGAGCAGGAAGAACAGGACCAGGCCGAACAGGGCGACCAGGGAGACGGTGACGGCCATCGGTTCATCCCTTCGGGGCGGGCCGCCGGGCAGCGGCGGGGGTGTCGGTGCCGTCGCGGTAGACGCGCAGCCAGAGGTTGTAGAGGTGGCGGCCGACGCGTATGCGCTTGCCGTGGCCCTTGCAGCGGCGGCACGGCTTGCCGCGCTTGAGGCGGCCTTTGCGGTCGGTCTTCATCGCGAAGCCGAAGCCGCGGCACTTGCGGCAGTCGCCGAACGGGCTCGCCGCACACAGGCTCACGTAACCGAGAGTGACGGCGAGTAGGCAGGCACTAGCAAGGAGGATCAGGGTCATGGGGTGCCTTCCAGGCGGGGTTTCCGGCGTTCTCGCAGGCTGGGTGCTAGGTGCGAGATTGCTGATCAGGACCGGTTTGATGTGCTAGTGGGGGTGCTAGGTCTAGCAGCCGGGGCTGCTAGACCTAGCACCCGCGCGCGGTCAGTCCGAGGACCGCTTTCCGTTACGCTGGGTGATTGCAGCCACGATGTCGGCGCGGGCGATGCCGCGGCGGGTGGTGCCCTTGCCCTTGTCGGTCGTGCCCCACACGTCCTGTGCCGTGACGCCGTGCGGGCGCAGGTTCGTGGTCACTGTCTCGGCCTTCCAGCCGCCGTAGACCTCCGGCCGCAGCGTGGCGAGACGGGCGGCCACCTTCTCGTTCCACACCTTGTCCTCGTCCGCAGCGACAACCTTGACGATGTCGGCCAGCAGATCGAACGATGGTTCGCCGCTGTCGGGCGTCTCGCCGATGGCGTGGCCGGTGATGTTGCCGTACTCCTCGCGCATCTTCCGCGCGCGGGCGACGACCTGTTCGGCGCCGACCGCGTCGACGAACGCGCTCGCGACGATGCGCGGGTCGTCGCCTTCACCGGCCATCCAGCAAATCCCGCGGTCGGTGCGGGAGAACATGGTGGCCCGGTATCCGGCCTTGTACATCGACGTGCCGAGCACCATGTCGTTGGCGGGCTGCCCCATCACCTTCAGGCAGAACCGCAGCACCGCGTTCGCTGAGATGCCGGTGGGCAGCGACTTCGCGTCCGGGCGCTGCGTGCCGAACAGCGTCACCATGCCCAGGGCGGGACCGCGTTTGCCCAGGTCGGTGGCGATCTCTTCGATCTCCGCGCCGTACTTCTCGTGCTCGAACGGGACTTGGCACTCATCGAACCCGGCGACGATCGGGTGCAGCCCCAGGGACTTGTCGTTCGCCAGCTCCGGGGTCACCTTCGACTCCGGGCAGCGTGAGCGCGGCAGGGACTTGATGACCTTCGCCCGACGGCGCAGCTCCACCCGCAGCTCCCGCAGCGATTCGAGGACGTAGAGGATGTCTTCGTCCTCGTCTCCGGCCCGGTAGCGGTGGCAGACCGGCTCCAGGGCGCCGAAGTCGCCGGTGCCCTTGAAGTCGAACGCGTACAGCTCCGCGCGCGGGTCCAGGGCGGCGATGAGCAGGAACAGCCGCATCAGGAACGTCTTGCCCATGCGCGGGATGGACCCGACCACCACGGAGGCGAACATGAGCGTGACGGCCACGTCGGCCATGCGCTGGTCGTTGCCGAACACGACCGGCTTGAACAGGTCCACCTGTCCGGACTTCAGCAGCGGCCACGCGGGCTTGGTGGTCTCGTTCATGGGCTTGTCGCCCACCCACAGGATCAGCCGACCCTCGTGCTCGGTCGGGTCGGCCGACGGCCACACGCAGCCGACCTTGCGGCGCAGCCCGGACGCCAGCGACTTGCGTTCCTCCATGATGTCCTCCGGGGTCACCCCCCAGGGAAGGTCGAGATCGGCGCGGTAGCCGGGGCCATCGCGGGTGATCTCGGAGGTGAAGCGCATGCCGTTCATGTCGCCGCCCTTCTTGATGGCGGCCGTCAGCTTCGGGTTGCCGATGTTGTCCAGCGCGCGCAGCACGATCGGGCCGGTGAGCTTCTGGATCTCGGTCTTCAGCACTGCGGGCCCGATCACGGGATGGTCCTGCGGGGCGCCCCAGAACCCGCACACCAGCACCGCGGCTGAGGCCAGCACACCCAGCCAGGCCGGGGCCATCACGTACAGGGTCAGCGCGAACGCGGTGCCGAAGACGAGCGCCACCGTGGTGACCAGCACCCGCAGCCGCACCCGCCCGTCGCGCTGCCGGGACAGCTTGAGGTATTCGGCGGTGTTCTCCCTGCGCACCTCGTACTCGCGCAGCGGGGCGCCCTCGGCATCCCACACCCACCGGTTGGTCTCGCGCACCAGGCGGGCCGCGCCGCGTGGCGCGAGCCGGGTCAGCCGCAGGGCGTACCAGGGGGTGCGGATGCCGTGGTAGGCGGTGGCGTAGAAGGCGTTGCTGGCCGCCCGCTGCACGGTCGAGACGAACCCCGGCTTGGAGGTCAGCCACGTCGGCAGGATCGGCCGACGCTTGTAGGTGGTGACGCCCGGCGCGGGCAGGTCGGGCCGGTCGACCGGTCGGGCGACCGAGTCGGCCGACTCCTCATCGTCCGCGTCTGCCGACTCGGTCGGGCGGGAGTCGGGCACCAGGTCGGGCGTCGGGGCGGCCGACCCATCGCGGGCGGATCGGGCCTTGTCGAGGTCGACTACCTCAGCGCTGGAGTCGTCGGCCATCTCGGCTTCGAGCCGGTTAAAGAGTTCGTTGTCGTCGGGCTGGTTCACTGACAGTTCCTTCCAAGGGGAGGAAAGGCGGGGTCCGGCCGTCGCTGTAGGAGGTGGGCGGACGGACCCCGCCGCAGGGTTGGGTGTTCAGGCGGCGCGCTGTTCCTCGGTGGCGATGCACATGCCGCAGATGCCGTACGAGCGGGGGATGCAGTAACCGACATCGAGCAGGCAGCGCGGGCAGGTGCGGCGGGCGAGCATCGCCAGCGCGAGCGCGCCCCACTTGCGCGACGTCATCGGCCGTACCGGCTTGGCCAGGTCCTCGCGATAGAGGTAGGCGACGCGTACGCCCCCAGTCCGCCGGTTGACCCGCATCACCTGTGCCGCGATCGGCTGACCGCCGGGCCGCAGACCAAGGGCGCGTAACTGCCGACGCGTCGCCAGACCGGCCGGGGCCAACCGCCACGGGTAGGTAGGCACGCCGTACAGCGCGCCGGTCGGGTCGTAGCACTTACCGAAGACGGCGGACATCAGGCGACCGCTTCGGCAGTTGTGTCAGCCTGACGCGAATCGGTAACGGCGTTGTCGACCGCGTGCAGGGGGCGGCCGTCGGCGCGCTCGGCCTTCAACGCGTCGCGCAGCTTGCGGGCGTTGGCAGCCGAGCAGTGCACCTCGGTACGGATGCGCTCTGCGTTCAGCTCGGCATCCGTCCACTGTGCGGTGAGCGTGCGCGCCTGACTCAGCAGCTCCTCGAAGGTCCGCTGAGGCGTGCCCTTGGCCTTGGCCTTGTCGGTGGTCCGGCGGCGCGGGCGCGGTGTGGCCGCGGGCGGTTGTGCCGGCCGATTCTCCACCGGCTCCGGTGCGGCAGTGTCCTGGTCGGTGGCGGGGGTGAGTTCACCCATGCGCAGCATCACGCGCTCGCGCCGCGGGGTCTTCGTCCGCCACTTGCGGCCGTAGCGCTCACGCAGGTCGGCACGGGCCAACTGCCGTTCCTTCTCCCGCCTCAGCGCCTCGGAGTAGGAAGTGACCTCCCACAGCGTCATGCGCCGCCACAGCGCGAACGTCGACAGCGGGGCAAGCAGCCAGCGAGAGAACCGGATCTTCTCCATGCGGCGGCCGGTGGCCGCGCCGATCCGTACGGCGTAGATGTGCGCGCCGATCTCTGAGAACACCACCCACAGCAGCGGCATCGTGCCGTGCGCGACCTTCGCCCACACGTCGTGTCCGGCGGCGACGTTCAGCCCGCACGTGATCAGCGTGAGCACCCAGGGCACGAACCGCACCCACGCGAGCGCCATATCCATCCGGATCAACAGCAGGTTGGCCACGGTGAACACCGGGATGGCCACGTCGATACCGACCGGCAGCATCCACGGTGAGGCGAAGCCCCAACGGGCCGCAGCCTCGGAGACGGCATCGAAGGAAGAGATCAGACCGAGCGCGCCGACCCCAGCCGCGGCGAGCGCGCCAACTCCGGCGAGCCCCATCTCCGGGCGGGTCAGCGGCGGCACCCCGGACGCGGGCGCCTCGGGGGTTGGGGTCGTGGTGGTCATGCCGCCACCCCCTTGCGTCCCGCACGGCGGCGGGCGGGGCGGACCAGCGGGATGACGTCGAACAGGTTCAGGTTCTCCTCGATGACCTGCGCCGCGATGCGGACCAGGTCATCGGGAAGGTTCGGGTTGTCGGCGAGGATGTCGCGCGCCGCGTCCAGGCGGGCCGCGCGCTCCTGCTCGCTCTCGCCCTCGACACCCAGCCACAGCTCAACCGGGGTGCCGAGCGCCAGTTCCGCGAAGTCCGCGGGAGAGATGGCCTGTTGACGACCGATGTACGAACGCATGACAGCTCCTGAAGTGGGAGGGACACAGAGAGCCGGGGCGGTCGCGGTGCTTTGGTGAGAGGCGACCAGCCCCGGCAGGAAGACCCCCGCAGCGCGGCAGGGGAAGTACCGCGGGTCAGATACGGACCCGGCGCGGGCGGTTGGACAGGTTGATCAGTCCGCCGATCCCGGCTCCCCCTCACCGCATCTGCGAGAGATGCGGATCAGGCAACCGGCCGCCGCACCAGGTGCGGCGGAAGTTGAGGTGGTGCATGTCTCCTTCATCACGACCGCGCTCCCGTGTCAGGTAGAGCTGTCCGGCCTCGAAATAGGCGTATGGAGACGTGACCTTTCGGTCTAAGCCCTCCGGTTAATGCCAAGGCGCCGGGTCGCCTCCCCCCGTCCACCGCGGGGCTCCTGGTCGTGCGGTCTTGCAGGTCAAGCACTTGCAGACACAGCCAGCGAAGCCCTTTCGGGCTTGCCGTACTGACATGTAACAGTCTGTACTAGCACGTACCACGACGCAAGAGGGCCGCGGAGATTCGTGCTAGGTCGTACTAGGGGTGGGTACGCTCGATGGCGTGATGAGCGCTGAAATCTCGAAAGACGACCCCAGACCGGAGTCCGAGCAGGCGGCCGACATCCTGCGGCAAGAGATCCTGCGTGGCGACATCAAGCCGGGAGCCCATGTGGGCTCCGTGCGAGACTTGGCCACACGGTTCAAGATCTCGGGAATGACGGTGCAGCGCGCCCTTGCGATCCTCCGCGAGGACGGGCTCATCCTGACCACGTCGCGTGGCAGCTACGCACGGGACCCGGAGCAGGCCACCGAAGCCAGCGAAGCCGACGCAGGTGTCGACCTTCCCGAAGTCCTGCGTCAGCTCGAACATCTCACCTCCCAAGTCTCGGAACTCCGCGGCAGGCTCGAAGCGCTCGAAAGCCGCTCCGTGCCGGGTGGTGCGTGATCTGCAACCAGCATGCGAGGAACGGGAGTTGTGACGTAAGTGACAGCCAGGGGACGGCGATGCGGAGGTGGGGACATGTCCGGTGACACCCCCCTGTCACCTTCCCTGTCCCCCCGGCTCGCGCGCGAGACTCGGAGTAGGCACTCGGAGGAGGGCGCATGACCGACGACAGGCCCGCATGGGCGCGACGCATCGCGGCTGAACGGATGGCGCGCGACTGGTCGCAACGCGACGCAGTCAGGGCACTGCGGGCGCACGCTCCCACGGAGCTGCCCGCGGAAGACAGCATGATTCGCCAGTGGAAGCGCTGGGAGTCAGGCCAAATGCCGAACGACTTCTACCAACCGATCATTGCGGCCACGTTCGGCACCGTGACGCACGCGCTCTTCCCGGCGCCCTCACGGCGAGACGGGGACAGGGAGATCCTGGCAGCGTCCGGCATGGAGACGCTGGAGATCGTGAGCCGTCTCAACCGGTCCGACGTCGACAACGCCACGCTTGACGCTCTGCGGATCACGACGGACCGACTTGCCTCGGAGTACCCGTTCATGCCGAGCGAGCAACTTCTCATCGAGGGGCGGCAGTGGCTTCGCCGTGTCGTCGAACTTCACACGAAGAGCCTCACGCTCGCGCAACACCGCGAGGTTCTCGCGCTGTCCGGTTGGCTCGCGCTACTGGTCGGCTGCGTCGAGTACGACACGGGCGACCGCCACGCGGCCGAGTCGACGCGACAGGCTGCGCTCTCGCTCGCGACCGAGGCTGACCATGCGGAGGTTGCCGGGTGGGCGCACGAGATGCGGGCATGGTTCGCCCTCACGACCGGCGACTACCGCGGCGTCATCGCGGCGGCGCAGGCCGGAGCGGAGACGGCGGCGCACCACGGCGTGGCCGTGCAGCTCGCTGCCCAGGAAGCCAAGGCATGGGCGCGACTCGGAGACCGTCGGCAAGTGGAGGTCGCCTTGGACAAAGGGCGGCGAATGCTCGAAGGAATGCCGCACCCCGAGAACCTGGACAACCACTTCGTGGTGGACCCCGCCAAGTTCGACTTCTACGCGATGGACTGCTACCGCCTGGTCGGTGAGGACAAGCTCGCGCGCACGCTCGCCGAAGAGGTGCTGAGGGTAGGAACGGACTTCGACGGCACCGACCGCTCGCCGATGCGCAACGCCGAAGCCCGCGTCACGCTGGGCGTCACGGCGGCACGTGAGGGCGACTTGGAGCAGGCGCTCATCATGGGGGAGCGAGCCCTCGAAGGGGACCGTAAGTCGGTGCCTTCACTGATCATGACCAGCCGCGAGCTTGCTGCCGAGATGCGCAACCGGTACGGCTCCGAGCCGGGGGCACAGGACTACCTCGCGCGGCTTCACTCGCTCGCTGAGCAGAAGCCGGGGTTCATGCCCCGATGAGCACATGAACCCTCCCGTGATCCCTGAACCGGGCCGTCCCTGGGCCGTCCAAGGGTGGCCACCGACGACCGGCAACGACAGACAAGGACAGCATTCGTGCTGGTCAGAGCAGAGCCGGAAACAGTGGTCCGAGGTAGCGGCGCCGGGGCATCACTTCTTCGACGTGTGATCGACGCCTGTACCTCCGGCGGCGCCCCCGTTCCTGGTTCCCCAGGGCGGGGGCGCCGTCGTATGTTGGGGGTACGACTGTTCGAGGAAGGTAACGGGGATGTCCGAACGGCACGATGGGGAGCGGGAGTTCGACCTGAGATGGGCGGACTCGGCCGAGCACAAGGAGCCCTCGGCGCGCGCCCGGATGCTGGCCGCACGGTGGAAGGAGAATCCGCCGGGACCGGTGCCGTTCCGGGCCGACCCGGGTCCGGTGCGGAGCCGTCGCCGCTCGTCCCGGGTACGGAGCACTCGCCGCTCGTCCCGGATGCGGAGCACTCGCCGCTCGCCCTGGATATCGACGGCCATCGTGCTCGGCTCCGTGGCCGCGATCATCCTGCTTCTCGGGTACCTGAACTTCCGGCCGACCTACTGAGGACGCGCACAGCTTCCCTTTGCGGGCCCTAGAACTGATCACAACCGTGTCATGGCATGGCCGGGTGCACACTGGCAGTGGGGCGAGTGCCTGACTGCCGAGGTGATGCAGATGCAGAGCCGATTCCGGAGTGACCGGGGCCTGACCGCGCGGATGACGGTCACGCTTTTTCTGCTCGGATTGCTGTACGTGGGCTTTGTCGCGGCGCTGATCGTGCTGCTGAAGTCCTGGGTGCTGGTCGTGGTGGTCGCGGCGGGGTTCCTAGGGGCGCAGTACTGGTTCTCCGACCGGATCGCGCTCTTCGCGATGCGCGGACGGGTCGTGGAACGCGAGGAGTATCCGGAGCTGCACGCGGTGATCGACCGGCTGTGCACGCTGGCGGACCTGCCCAAGCCGACGGTCGCCGTGTCCGATATGGACATGCCGAACGCGTTCGCCACCGGGCGCAACGCGGACAAGTCGGTGATCTGCGTGACCACCGGTCTGCTACGGCGTCTGGAGCCGGCCGAGCTGGAGGGTGTGCTGGCGCACGAGCTGTCGCATGTGGCGCACAAGGACGTCGCCGTGATCACGATCGCGTCGTTCCTCGGTGTGATCGCCGGGCTGATCGTGCGGTTCGCGTTCTACTCGCAGCTCTTCGGCGGTGGACGCCGGGACCAGAACACCGCGGTGGTCTTCATGGCGGTGATGGGTGTCTCCGCGGCCGTCTACGCGATCAGCTTCCTGCTGATCCGGGCCCTGTCCCGGTACCGGGAGCTGGCGGCGGACCGGGCGGCGGCGCTGCTGACCGGCCGTCCTTCGACCCTGGCGTCCGCGCTGACCAAGGTGTCGGGCGACATCGCCCGGATCCCGACCAAGGATCTGCGCACGGCCCAGGCCTTCAACGCCTTCTACTTCACCCCGGCCCTGGGCAAGGAGCCCGGCATCGCCCGGTACTTCTCCACCCACCCCAGCCTGGAGCAGCGGCTCGACCAACTGGCGCGGATCTCCACCGAGTTGGGTGAGGCCGCGGCTCCCGGAAAGGCGTGAGCATGGGATTGCTGGACATCCTGCTCGGTCGTACGAAGCCGGTCGCGCCCGACCTCGACCAGCTCTTCGCCCTGCCGTCGGCGGCGGTGACGCTCCAGGCGGCGGCCTCCTTCACACCGACCGGGCGGGGGGCGGTGTGCTTCGCCACGGTCGAGGGCGCGGCCTTCGAGCAGACGCACCGCGAGGTCCAGGCGCTGCTGGACGCGGACGCCGACCGCGACGGGCCGCCGGTGGAGCTGCGGCGCGACAAGTACGGCTACTCCTGGCTGGTCTCCCAACGCGGCCCCGACGAGCTGCCGCTCCTGGTCAACGACCTGCATGCGGTGAACAGCTCGATGGAGGTCAACGGCTTCGGCCCCCAGTTGCTGTGCTCACTCGCCGGCTTCCAGGACGAGCAGGACAGACGGCTGGCGCTGGTCTACCTCTACAAGCGGGGCACCTTCTACCCGTTCGCGCCGCTGCCCGGCGATGGGCAGCGGCGCGACAACGCGCTGGAACTGCGGGTGAAGGCGGCCCTCGGCGACGACCTGCGGATCGAGCAGGACCTCAGCCGCTGGTTCCCGGTGTGGGGCGCCCCCGGTCTGTGACCGGCGGCGCTCACCACTCCGGGTCTCACTTGCTCTTCTGGCCCTTCTCGCGCTCCTGGCGGCGCGACTCGAAGGGGCGCTCGCGGCGGTAGCGGCGCTCCCACTTGGCCTGCTTGTCCCGGCGGTCGCGGTACGCACGGTAGTCGGACGGCACCGGGCCGGACCCGCCCGAGGGTGAGGTCGGCGAGGAGCCGCGCCCGTACTGCACGTACAGGAAGAGCACCGCGACGGCGGCGAGCCAGTAAAGGTGGTTTCCGAACCCCAGAACGACCAGGACCGCGGTCCCGGAAAAGATGATGGTGCCCATGACGGGCCTCCGTGGGCGTGGGTGATCAGTGAGCGGTGATGAGGTGTCCGACGCGGCGCTGGGGGTGGGCGTCCGGCCGTCGGTGCGTAGAGAGTAGCCCCACGTCCGCAAGGTGATGCCTGTCCTGCGGCAAGCGATGGTGGGCAGCTCCGCTATGCGTGTCCAGCGTAGGGAAGCGGTCACTTGGCGTGCATCTGCTTTTCCGCAGCCCCTCGTGGGGGCGTGCCGGTATGGGGTTGTCGGTCGACTGCGGGCTCGTTGTGGCTGGTCGCGCAGTTCCCCGCGCCCCTTCGGGGCTCGCCTTCGACTTCTCGGGACATGGTGAAAGCACCGGCGTACTACGGGAGTTGAGTCTGCGCAGGCGCTTCGAGCAGGAAGTGTCAGTGATCGGCACGCGCGCGCAGCACGAGCGGCCAGACGGTGGCAGACCTGGCCCGGCACTACGGCGAACGGGTCGTGGGCCTCGGCCTGTGCGCACCCGCCGTATACGCGGCCGAGGCGTGGGACGTGCCGTTCGGGGAGGGGGACGGCCGGTTCAGCGAGATCATCCGTACGCCGGACAGCTGGTGCGTCTCCCCCGCGCTGGACGCGCTGCGGGCGTACGAGGGCCGGGCGGTGCTCGCGGTGCCCGGCACGGACGCGGTCATCCCGCCCGCCGTGACGGAGGCGGTCCAGGCGGCGCTGGCCACGCGCGCGCAGTTCACGCGCTTCGAACTGCCCGAGGCGGATCACATGCTGGGCCAGTGGTTCCGCGAACACGGGGACGACCGGGGGAGGTTCGTGGACGCGGTGCTGAGCGGCCTCGGCGACGGCGGCTGGGCGGCGACCCGGGCCTGGGTGGCCAAGCAGCTCCCCGAGGGCCGTACGGTCACCACCACCCGTTTCCTGGCGGGCGGTTAGAGTTCCCAGATGCGCCGTCTCACCCTCGACGACGGCAGCGCTCGCGTTCTGCGGACCTTCGTCAAGCCCTTCTTCCGGCACCACGCGCCTGGCCTGCTCATGCGCGAATCGTCCGTACTCGCCCTGCTCGCCGCGCATCGGGACATCCCCGCCCCCGAACCGATCGCCGTCGACGCCACGGCCGAACACTGCGACCACCCCTCCTTGTTGATGTCCGAACTGCCGGGCCGGGTACGGGTCGACGAGGAAGACCTCGACCGGCGCCTCCCTATCAGGCGTGGATGTCTCCAGAACGGGTGAATGCGCCCTCGGGTGCCCTCTGGGAACGGGCCATGGACGTCATCCGCCGCGATCCGCCGCCGTACGAGGGCTGTTTCCTGCACCGGGACTTCCACCCCGGGAACGTGCTGTTCACCGGTGCGGGCGCCGGCCTGCGGATCAGCGGAGTGGTCGACTGGGTGGAGACCTCGTGGGGCCCGGCAGACCTGGACGTCGCCCACTGCTCGACGGCGGTTGCGCTGCTGCACGGGCCGGAGTGGGGGCTGGGGTTCCAGGAGCGGTACGAGGAGCGGGGCGGGCGTCGGCTTGCGGACGGAGCGGACCACCTTTACTGGCGGCTGCTGGACGCCCTGGCCTACGTCCCCGACGCGGCGAAGCTGGCGGGCCCGTGGCGGGAGCTGGGCCGGACCGACCTGACGCCGGAGGTGCTGGGTGGGCGGCTCGAGGAGTATGTGAGCGGACTGCTGCGGCAGTACGGGTGACCTGGGCGAAGGTGTCGGCGCCGCCCGATTGTCAGTGGCGTCCGAGAGGATGCGGTCACGGTTGTGATGTGACGGGTGGAGGCCGGTATGGGTGACGGGCGGCGGTACGTCGACGTGGCGGAGCGGCGGGCGCGGGTGGGGCTGCGGCATCGGCTGGCGGGTACGGCGCGGGCGGCGGCGCCGGAGGAGACCGCCCGCTCACTGGTCGCGCTGCACGGCACCGATCCGGCGACGGTGTATCTGGCGGTGGGCGCGCGGCTCGGGGATGCGGCACGGACGGTGACCGAGACCGAGCGGGCGCTGTACGAGGACGGCAGCCTGGTCCGGATGCACGGCATGCGCAACACCGTGTTCGTGTTCCCGACGGACCTGACGGCGGTCGTGCACGCCTCCACGGGCATCGCCGTCGCCGCCCGCGAGCGCGCCAACCTGCTCAAGCAGATGGCGGCGGGCGGGGCGCCGGACGCGGCCTGGCTCAAGGAGGTCGAGGAGTCCACGCTGGCCGTGCTGGAGCGCCGGGGGCAGGCGACGGCGGCCGAACTGGCCCAGGACGAGCCGCGGTTGAGAGAGCAGTTCCTGTACGGGGCCGGGAAGAGCTACGAGGGGCTGCACACCGTCTCGACACGGCTGCTGCGGCTGCTGGGCCAGGAGGGCAAGGTCGTACGCGGTCGGCCTCTCGGCTACTGGACGTCATCCCAGTTCCGCTGGGCGCCGGCCCCCCCGCATCCCGAACTGGACATCGCCGAGGCCCAGGCCGCCCTCCTCGACCGCTGGCTGACGGCTTGCGGCCCCGCCACCGAGGCCGACCTCAAGTGGTGGACCGGCTGGAAGGTGACCGAGGTGCGCCGGGCCCTCCAGGCGATCGGCGCCGAAGAGGTGCGGCTCGACGAGGGCACCGGCTATGTCACCGCCGGCGACACCGCCCCCGTGACCGGGCCCGCCGAAGCGTGGGCCGCCCTGCTGCCCGCCCTCGACCCGACGGCGATGGGCTGGCAGCACCGTGACTGGTACCTCTCCCCCGACCTGCGCCCCGCCCTCTTCGACCGCAGCGGCAACGTGGGCCCGACGGTGTGGTGGAACGGCCGGGTGATCGGGGGGTGGGCCCAGCGGGCCGACGGCGAGATCGTGTGGCGCGTGCTGGACGGGGAGGACGTCGGCAGCGAGGCGTCGGCCGCGATCGTGGCCGAGGCGGAGCGGTTGCGGGGGTGGGTGGGGGCGACGCGGATCACGCCGCGGTTCCGGACGCCGCTGGAGCGGGAGCTGGCGGGGTAGGTCGCTCTGTCGGCGCCGGGCACCGCACCATGCGCGGCGCCCGGCCCCGGCCTCACCGGTTGTAACGCATGAACGCCCGGACCATATGGCACGTCGTGTCCGACGGCGGGTGGACGCCGATGAGTTCCGCGGTGCTCCGTATCGTCTCGTTGCGGGCCTGGTTCGGCATATACACGCCCGAGTCGAGCAGGGCGATGGCCAGGCGCATGGCCTTGAGGCGGCGGTTGTGGGTGACGTACCACTCGCGGGGACGGCCCGGCGGCAACGGGCGCTTCTCCACGGGTTCGTACGGCAGGTCGAGCAGGACGGGGCGCTTCGCAGTGGACTGCGTCGGCCTTGGCTTCAGTGCGGCAGCGGGCACAGGCATCCTCCTGTCGCGGTCAGGGTCTCCTCCGGGGACTTCGGCGGCCCCGGCGACACCCTCGAACACTGCTTCTAGTTTACTGCCCGGCACTGACATCCAGGGAGTCCACAGAGTCCATCAAATGCCCAGGTGAGCCAGGGAATTGCCGCCGTGTCACGCCAGGTCCGTGAGATACGCGTGAGGCGGCGGAAATTCGAACAGAACGCCCACTGCGGGGCCCACGCAAGCACGTGGCGGCGTCGTGGTGAGACGAGAGCTTCTTCCGGCAGCCCGACGCCCGGTGCGCGATCCGTCATGCCCGCCCATGCGCCTCCTGCGAGCGTCGAGCCAGTGCGTCGATGACCACGGCGGTGAAGAGCACCCCGCCTGTGATCATGATCTGGACCGCGGTGGGGGTGTCCGTGATCACCATGCCCGAGGCGATCGACTGGATGACCAGCATGCCGAGCACCGCGGACCAGGTCGTACCGCGCCCTCCGAACAGGCTGGTGCCACCGATGACGGCCGCCGCGATGGCATTGAGCAGCAGGAGGCCCGAGCCCGCCCCCTGACTCACGGACGTGATGCGCGAGGCCAGGAACAGGCCGCCGATCGCGGCCATCGTGCCGGAGACGGCGAGCACCGCGGTCTGCACCCTCGTCACACTGAGGCTGGCGCGACGGGCCGCCTCGATGCTGCCGCCGAGTGCGTAGACCTGCCGCCCGTAGTGCGTGCGGCGCAGAACGATGTCGAGGCCGGCCACCACCACGAGGAAGATCAGCAGGGCGAGCGGCAGACCCTGGAACCGGTTGAGCAGGTATGCGGCGGTGAACGCGATCGCCGAGAGGACTCCTGTGCGCACGATGATTCCCCGGAGCGAGCGGCACGGCATGCCCATGGTCCTGCGGCGCTGCCTGTCCTGGTAGGACACGAAGAAGACCAGGCCCGTGCCGACTGCCGCCAGGCCGTATGCAGCGGCGTCGTTGGTGAAGTAATGGCTCGTCAGCTTGGCGACGAGGCCGTTCTCGTCGAGATTGATGGTGCCACTGGTCCCGAGGATGTAGAGCATGAGGCCGTTCCAGGTCAGCAGCCCCGCGAGGGTGATGACGAAAGCCGGCACGCGGGTCTTGGCGACGGAGAAGCCCTGGACGGTTCCTGCCGCGGTGCCCGCAAGCACCGCGATGATGAGGGCCAGCCATTCCGGTACGCCGTTGTTCACGTTCAGGACGGCGAAGACCGCGGCCGCGAGGCCGCTGATCGAGCCGACCGACAGGTCCAGCTCACCGAGCAGCAGCACGAAGACGATGCCGACCGCGATCAGGCCCGTACCCACGATGTCCACGCTGAGATTGGACAGGTTCCGGGATGACAGGAAGCTGTCGTTGAGGGACTGGAAGGTGATCCAGACCGCGGCGAGGACCAGGACGACCGGGAGCGAGCCCAGCTCGCCGTCGCTCAGCTTGCGCCGCAGGACGGCGACCCACCTATCCACGACCTGGGTGACGGCCCGTCCGCGGGGCGGCCGACGGGCCTCGGCGGTGGGCGCCGACGCTGCGGCCCGCGTGCTGCCCGCCCTGATGCGCATGGCTTTCACCACCCTGCCTCTCGGTGAGCCATCCGGCGGGGCACGTTCTCCGCGGCGCCGGTGATGGAGGCGATGATCTGTTCCTGAGACGTGGTGGTCACGTCGAAGAAGCCGTTGTTGCGCCCGAGCCGCAGCACGGCGGCCCGGTCCGCCAGAGCCTTGACATCGCCCATGTTGTGGCTGATGAGCAGCACCCCGAGGCCCCGGTCACGCAGACGGTCCACGAGGTCCAGGACCTCGCCGGTCTGCTCGATTCCCAGAGCCGCGGTCGGTTCGTCCAGGAGGAGGACCCGCGGGTCGCCGAGGAGCGAGCGGGCGATGGCGACCGTCTGCCGCTGGCCGCTGGACAGTGAGACGACGGGAGCGCGCAGATCGGGGATAGCCCTGGTCAGACGGTCCAACAGGTCCCTGGTGCGATGCTCCATCTCGACCTCGTCGAGGAACCCGAACCTGCGGATCTCCCGGCCGAGGAAGAGATTGCCCACGACGTCGAGGTTCCCGCACAGCGCGAGGTCCTGGTAGACGGTGGCGATGCCGAGGTCCCGGGCATCGTGGGGGCGCCTGATGTGGACTGTCCGGCCCTCCCACTCGATGACGCCCTTGTCCGCCGGGGCAACTCCGGAGATCACCTTGACCAGGGTGGACTTGCCGGCCCCGTTGTCCCCCAGCAACGCGACGACCTGGCCCGCGCGAATCTCCAGCTCGACGTCATTGAGGACCTCGACGACACCGAAGCGCTTGGACACGCCGCGCAGCGTCAGCAAGGGGGGACTCGGCACGAAGACCATCTCCTTCCCATGACCGGCCCCAGAACCGGTCTGTCAGGTGAGTCCGGCCTTGGTGCAGGCGGCGTCGAGTTGCGGGGTGCAGATCTGCTGGATCGTGTAGACGCCGTCCTTCACCACGGTGTCCTCGATGGTGTCGATGGTCACGGACACAGGGGTGAGCAGGACGGCCGGAACCGTGCTCCCACTGCTGGTCGTCACCTTGTCCGTGGCGATCCGGTCGAGGCTTTCACCACGGGCCGCGGCCACGGCCAGTGCGGCGCCGGCGGAAGCCTCGGGCGCGAAGGGCTTGTAAACGGTCATGTACTGCTCGTCGGCGACAATGCGCCGCACGGCTCCGAGCTCGGCGTCCTGCCCGGTGACGGGGGGCAGCGGGTCGACCTTGTTGGCTTTCAGAGCGGCGATGCTGCCGGCGGCGAGGCCGTCGTTGGCGGCGTAGACCCCGTCGATGTTGTCGGCGCCGAGGGCGGAGATGGCGCCGGACATGTTCATGTGAGCGACCTCCGTTCTCCACTGGGGGGTGTCGTACGCTTTGGCGATCTCGACCCTCCCCTCGAGCACGGACAGCGCGCCCGCCTTGAACGACACCGCGTTGGGGTCGCTGGGATCGCCGTTCATCATGACGATCTGGTCGCCGGACTCCCTGTCGCCCATGGCCTTCAGCAGCGCCGTGCCCTGGAGCCTGCCGACCTCCTCGCCGTCGAAGGAGGCGTAACCCGAAATCGGTCCCTCGGCGAGACGGTCGTAGGCGATGACGGGGATACCTGCCTCGTCCGCCTTCGCGACCGTTGGGCGCAGCGATCTGGCGTCCACGGCCGCGAGCAGGATGGCATCGACCCCCTCGGCGAGCATCGAGTCCATCTGCGCCTGCTGGATGGCCACATCGCCCTTGGCGTTGGCGTGCTCGACCGTGCACTCGTCGCACAGCTCCTTGATCCGTCCGTCGAGCAGCGGCCTGTCGTTCGTCTCCCAACGAGCCGTGGTGGAGTCCGGCAGCAGCACACCGATCTTCGTCCGGTTCCCCCCGCCGGAGTCGTTCCCGGCGCCCTCCCCGCAGGCCGCGAGAGCAGCGGCTGTGGCGGCCGCGGCCACAGCGACCGCCGCCCCCCGTACGCAGGCCTTCATGTGAGAGACCTCCCTGCACCGGTCCCTGCTCTCATCACAATGCCGACGCCGAGCATCCGCCTGGAGCGTATTGCGCAAAAAGGGGCAAGACGACTATGTCGTAAGTGTGACACCGGCCGCCGTGAACGGCGAACGCGACGGATATCGCCCCCAATCGGAAAGGGGAACATGGCGATCTGTCGGCTTCGCCCGCATATGAGACGCTGGTACCCGAGCGCCCCGATCTCAGCCTGTCGGCAGCTGTGGCCTGGGGCGGGAAGAAGATGCGGACATGCCTCATGACGGCCGTGCTTGGGCCGGCGTCTCGCAGCTGCGGGCTTCGGAGGCGGGGGCTGCGGACACCGGTTCACCGCCTCCGGGGCGAGAGGCCGACCCCGGGGAGCGGGCCCTGACATTCGCCGGAGCGGCGCTGGCAGCTGTCTATGTGCCCGGTGCCGGGGAGGAGGAGCTCCGGTTGGTGGAGACGGCCGGATGCGCCGTTTCCCAGTACGGCCTGCCGGAGCATCTGCCCCTGTCCGGCGGCTCACCCGCCGCGGAGGCCTTCCGCACCGACCGGCCGCTGTGGCTGGACCATGCGGCCCTCGCCTCCTACGAGGGCGGGCCGACACCGCCACGAGCGCAGACGTCACTCGGTGCAGTGCCCCTCGGAGCGGAGGGCAGGCGGCTGGGGTGTCTCGTCGTCGTGGGGGGCTCCGCAGAGGGATTCGAGGCCGGGCAGCGGCGCTTCGTGGAGCAGTACGCCGAGGCGGTCTCCGACCTGCTGCAGGCCGGGACCGACCGACCCGCATCGCCGTCGCTGCTGATCCGCGCCCTGCGCGAGCTGCGCGTCGGCTCGTTCGTCCTGGTGCCGGACGCCGGCGTCATCGACGCGGACGAGATGCTGCTCGAACTGCTCGGCATCACGCCCGACGACTTCGACGGCAAGGCGGACACGCTGCTCGCGAACGCGGTTCCAGAGGACATGCACGCGCTGATGTCGGTCCTGGAACCGTCCACCCCGGCGTTCGCCCGGCGGGAGCTGGAGTTCCGTGTCCGCCTCCCCACGGGTGAAATGCGCTGGCTGAGCCTGAGGTGCCGGGTGCCGACGAGCCCCGACGACCGGCCGCAGCAGTTGCTCGGGGTGGTGACGGCGACCTCGGTCCAGCGTCGCAGCGCCGACGACGTCTCCCGGATCCAGTGGCTGACCGCCGCACTTGACGACGCCGCAACGGTCCAGGACGTCGGCCGCGTGGTCGTCACCGCGCTGCGTGAGCCGCTGGCCGCAGACCGGGTGGCGCTCGCCGAGCTGCGGGAGGACCGGCTGATCGTCATCGTGCTCGACCCGCCGCAGCCCGCCGCCTGGCCGGAGACTTGGCGTTCCGAGTGGCGTTCGGAGTGGCCGGACGCTCCGGTGAGGGCCCTGCCCACCCTTCAACTGGCGCTACGGGACGGGCGTATGGATCTGTGGCCCGCCGGCACAACCTTCGAACCGGGGCTCGCAGGCATCGGTGCCGGAGGCCTGGCCGTCATGCCACTGCCCGCCAGGGGTGGGGTCGTCGGCGTGTGCCTGGTCGGCTGGAATCAGTCGCACGAGTTCGTCACCGAGGAGCGGTCCGTGCTGACCGCAACCGCGGTGCTGGTGGGGCAGGCCCTCGAACGCGCGCACGCGTACGACGCCGAGCAGGAGCTCGCGACGATGCTTCAGCGCAGCCTGCTGCCGCGGCGCCTGCCCGAACTGCCCGGGGGCACGGCCGTCGCCCGCTATCTGCCCGCCAGGCGTGGGCTCCAGGTGGGCGGCGACTGGTACGACGTCATCGTCATCTCCGAGGATCGGGTGGCACTGGTCATCGGTGACGTGCAGGGGCACAGCGCCGGAGCCGCGACGATCATGGGCCAGATGCGGACCGCGGTCAGGGCATACGCGGTGGAGGGACACCCGCCGGACGTGGTCGTCTCCCACGCCAATCGGCTGCTCGTCGGCATGGAAACCGATCTGTTCGCCACCTGTTGCTATGTCGAACTGGACATGGAGGAGGGCAACGCACTGTTCGTCCGGGCCGGGCACCTCTCCCCACTGGTACGCCATCCCGACGGCACCACCGATGAGGTACAGGTCGAAGGAGGGCTCCCGCTGGGCATACTCGCCGAGGCGGAGTTCCCCATGACCGCGTTGGCGCTGGCCCCCGGCACGGTGCTCGCTCTGGTCACCGACGGCCTGGTGGAGGCCGCCGACCTGCCCCTGGACGAGGGGATGGACCGCACACGCGCCGCGCTCGCCGCGGCCGACTCGGCGGACCCCGGGCGGATGGCCGACGAACTGCTGGGCGACGTCGGCCGCCGCGAGGACGACGTGGCGCTGTTGCTGTTGCGCTACGACGGCATGAAGGCCCGGCCGATCCGGGCCGGCTGGGTGGTGTGGCGCCTGCCCGACGCCGTGATGCACGCCCGCCGTTTCACCGCGCGCACGCTGCGCCGGTGGAAGATCGAGGAAGCGGCCGACGGGGTGCTGCTGGTCGTGTCCGAACTGGTCACCAACGCCTTGATACACACTCAGGGGCCGGTCCGCCTCGATCTGATACTCCGCGGGGATCGGGTGCGCGTCTCCGTGAGCGACGCCTCGCCGCGAGCGCCCGCCAAGCCGGTGATCGTCGACTGGGAGTCGACCGGCGGCCGAGGCCTGCTGCTGGTCGAGGCGATGTCGGAGTCCTTCGGCTCCGTGCCGGTGGCCGGCGGCAAGCAGGTGTGGAGCGAGATCCTCGTGCCACGATGCGAGCCGGCTCCCGCGGACTCGGCGCCCCGAACGGAACGAAGGAGTCTGCCATGAGGCCCCGGACCGTGGCATGGCAGGTCATCGCGGCACTCGTCGCAGGGCTCATGACGATCTCCCTGACGGCCTGTTCGGACGACGACGAGGCCGGCGCGGACGGCTTCGCCGTCGGCCTGCTGCTCCCGAGCCGAGCGGTGCCCCGCTGGGAGCACTCCGACAAGCCGCTGATCGCGGAGCGGCTGAGGCAGCTGTGTCCCGGCTGCACCATGGAGTACGCCAACGCCGAGAACGATGTGTCGAGGCAGCGGGAACAGATGACGTCCATGATCACCCAGGGTGTCAGGGTCCTGATCCTCGACGCAGTGGACAACAAGGCGCTGCGCTCCTCGGTCCAGGAGGCGCGCAGGGCGGGTGTCCCCGTCGTCGCCTATGACCGGCTCGCCCAGGGCCCGATCTCGGGCTACGTCAGTTTCGACGGTGCGCAGGTCGGCAGGCTCCAGGGCGAGGCGCTCCTGAAGGTCATGAGCGAGAAGGCGACCGGGAAGACCGTCGTCATGGTGAATGGGGACCCGTCCAGTCCCAACGCGGCGTGGTACCGCAGGGGTGCGCTGTCCGTCCTCGAAGGCAAGGTGAAGATCGGCAGGTCGTACGACACCCGCGGCTGGAGCACCGACAACGCCCACGCCAACATGTCCGCTGCCATCGCCGCCCTGGGCCCGGACCGCATCGGCGGCGTTCTGGCGGCCAACGACGCCATAGCCGCGGGCGTCATCTCGGCTCTCAAGAACGCCGGTGTCAGGGAGCTTCCGCCCATCACCGGCCAGGACGCCGACCTCGAGGCGGTGCGGCGCATCATCGAAGGCGAGCAATACATGACGGTGTACAAGCCGTTCAGGACGCAGGCCGCCGCAGCTGCCGCCATGGCCGTCGCCCTCGGTCGCGGCGAGGACGTCCGCGAAGTCGCCACGACGACGATCGACAGCCCCACCACCCAGGACATCCCGTCCGTTCTGCTCGCTCCGAGCACGGTGACGGTCGGCAACATCAAGCAGACACTTGTCAAGGACGGCGTGTACACCATCAAGCAGATCTGCTCCCAGAAGCTCCGGCCCGCCTGCTCCCAGGCCGGACTCTCCCCGTGAGCCACACAGAGCTGCCCTCCAACTGCCTTGCCTGGAAAGTCAGCGGAGCCGACTGCACGGTATGCGGGAGTACCTCAGGGGATCGCCCGCACGGATGAGGCGGTACGGGGCACCCTGTCCCGCTAGGCCCGTTTTCATCGCCGGATCAGCCCCCAACTCCGGTGTGACGCAGGTTACTTCAGCTGACTCCTGTAACCACTGAGTAACCACGTTCGGTATCTCGTACATAGCGACGTACGCT
The DNA here is from genome assembly GCF_040656035.1 of Streptomyces sp. NPDC050211. Lineage (NCBI taxonomy): Bacteria > Bacillati > Actinomycetota > Actinomycetes > Kitasatosporales > Streptomycetaceae > Streptomyces > Streptomyces sp. NPDC050211. The sequence goes on along the minus strand of NZ_JBFALC010000094.1, from coordinate 3,146 downwards.
CCCCCACCCCTTCAGGAGGCGCGCATGTCGCGTAGGAGAACTCTCAGCACCCAGAAGAAGCTCGCCCTGCTGGTGAGCGCCGCGGCCGTGGCGGGAGGCGGGGCCTTCGTCATGGCGAGCACCTCGAACGCCGCGCAGACCGCGGCCGAGTCGAGTGTCTGCCAGGGTCTCGCCACCGCCCTCGGCAACAACGAGCGGTTCATCGCGGGGCAGCAGGCCAACCCGGACGCGCAGTCCGAGGCCCGGATCGCCAACCGCGAGGCCGTCATCGCGCAGATCAAGGTGCAGCAGGAAGCGTCCGGTTGCGTCGTTGGGGAGTCGGCTCAGGGCTCCCAGGCGACACAGCCGGCGCAGAACGACCAGCAGAACAACCCGCAGAACGCGCAGCCCTCGCAGACCGCGACCGCCCCCGCGGGCAACGCCGGTGGCGGCGCCGCCGCATCCGGCGAGCAGGTGTGCAACGGCTCCACCGTCACCCTGTCCGGCGAGGACGGCGCCCCGGCCGCGTCCAGCAACCAGTTCCCGGCGGGGACGAAGCTGAAGGTCACCAACCTGGACAACAACAAGTCCACGACGGTGGAGGTCACTTCGGTCTCCGGCAGCTGTGTGCTGCTGAACAACGCGGCGTTCGAGCAGGTCCGCGAGCCCGGCAAGTTCCTCATCCGCCGGGCCGTGATCGAGAAGGTGGGGTGATGCTCAGGAGCCCGGACATTCAGTGAGTCGTACGTGTCATGGGTCCTGCTGCTCCCGGCCAGGAGCAGCAGGACCGGCTCTTCAACCCCATCGCATACGAGCCCGGCCCGCGGCACCGCGCCGCGCGCGGGTGCCCCTCACAGCGTGTGTCGTACCACAGCATGACCAGGTAACACGGGGTTCACATTCGAGCAATGATCGGGAAATCGCCTGTTGACAGGCTCGCGGGCAACAGGAGCGGCGCCCCAGTGCCGCAGCGCCGCAGCACCCGCAAGTGCGCCTAGAGACCCACCCCGAAGGATGTGGCCCGTGAGCTTCAAGGCTGAGTACATCTGGATCGACGGCACCGAGCCGACGGCCAAGCTGCGTTCGAAGACCAAGATCATGGCCGACGACGCCAAGGGTGCCGAGCTGCCGATCTGGGGCTTCGACGGGTCCTCCACGAACCAGGCCGAGGGCCACGCCTCGGACTGTGTGCTCAAGCCGGTCTTCTCCTGCCCGGACCCGATCCGCGGCGGCGACGACATCCTGGTGATGTGCGAGGTCCTGAACATCGACTTCACCCCGCACGCCACGAACACCCGCGCCGCGCTGACCGAGGTCGCCGAGAAGTTCGCCGCCCAGGAGCCGATCTTCGGCATCGAGCAGGAGTACACCTTCTTCAAGGACGGCTACCCGCTCGGCTTCCCGAAGGGCGGCTTCCCGGCCCCGCAGGGCGGCTACTACTGCGGTGTCGGCGCCGACGAGATCTTCGGCCGTGACATCGTCGAGGCCCACCTGGAGAACTGCCTGAAGGCGGGTCTCGCGATCTCCGGCATCAATGCCGAGGTCATGCCCGGCCAGTGGGAGTTCCAGGTCGGCCCGGTCTCCCCGCTGGAGGTCTCCGACCACCTGTGGATCGCCCGCTGGCTGCTCTACCGCACCGCCGAGGACTTCGGCGTCGCCGCCACCCTCGACCCGAAGCCGGTCAAGGGCGACTGGAACGGCGCCGGCGCGCACACCAACTTCTCCACCAAGGCGATGCGCGAGGGCTACGACGCGATCATCACCGCCTGCGAGTCGCTCGGTGAGGGCTCCAAGCCGCTCGACCACGTCAAGAACTACGGCGCCGGCATCGACGACCGGCTGACCGGTCTGCACGAGACCGCCCCGTGGGACAAGTACTCCTACGGCGTCTCCAACCGCGGTGCCTCGGTGCGTATCCCGTGGCAGGTCGAGAAGGACGGCAAGGGCTACATCGAGGACCGCCGCCCGAACGCCAACGTCGACCCGTACGTGGTGACCCGCCTGATCGTCGACACCTGCTGCTCCGCGCTGGAGAAGGCCGGCCAGATCTGATCCCCGCCACAGAGCTCCAGGAAAGGGCGCCCGCCGCATGGTGGGCGCCCTTCGCGTCGTACACCCGACTCTGCTTCAATGAGTCCATGGCCAGCTTCCAGAAGCACCTCGCGACAGGTCGCCATGACCTCGAGCCCTTCTGGCCTTCCCGTCAGCACCACGACTTCGACCGGGTGTGTTGTCGCGCGATGAACGCGCCGGCCCTCTAAAGCCGAACAACTCGTCCGGCCTTCGGCCCGCGCGCATGACGTACGTCCCCCGACGACCTCTCGCGCGAAAGAGCTGACCTCTCATGGCGAACACCCGTTCTCTGTCCTCCGCCGCCACGCTCGACTCCCCCACCGGTTCCCGGCATCATCTGCGTGCCGTGGACCGGGACGAGGTGATCGACGTCGCGGACCTCCTGCCGCCGGGCGCCACCTGGCTGCCCGCTCCCCCGCACTCCCTGCCCACCCTGCCGGGACAGCCGCCCATGATCGGCTACCTGGTGCTCGTCCCGGCCGACCGGCAGCCACCGCTGCCGCAGGAGCCCGACGGCGACCCGCTCGTCCGGGTCGACACCGACCAGCGCACCGCCGAGGTGGACGGACGCGAACTCGACCTCACGTACCTGGAGTTTGAGCTCCTCGCCCACCTTGTGGCCCGCCCGAACCGGGTGCACACCCGTGACCAGCTGGTCACCACCGTCTGGGGGTACGGACACGTCGGCGACGGCCGCACGGTCGACGTCCATATCGCCCGGCTGCGCCGCAAGCTGGGCGCCGAGCACCGCGGGACGATCCAGACAGTACGGCGGGTCGGGTACAAGTACGCGCCGCCGGCCGGGCGTTGATCCTCTGCTGACGGCAGATTCCCGTTCCGTCCCGCGGCCCGGCCCGGCAGAGTCGAGGGCATGAGACTTCTGGTGCTGGGTGGTACGGAGTTCGCGGGGCGGGCCGTCGTGGAGGCGGCGCTCGGGCGGGGCTGGGAGGTGACGGTCTTCCACCGGGGCCGGCACGCACCGCCTCCCGGTGTGCGGTCGCTGCACGGCGACCGCACCCCACCCCACGGGCGAACCGCCCTCGCAGCGGGCGAGTGGGTCGCCCGAGTCGACACCAGGTCGTCGGGGGCCCGTG
>NZ_JBFALC010000093.1:0-29210 GCF_040656035.1 Streptomyces sp. NPDC050211 | reverse complement strand
CGGTGCCGTGCAGCAGCAACGCGCGCCCGGCCGGCGCCGCGCCGAGCCCGGCCTCCCAGGTGGCCAGCAGATCAGCCGCCCCAGCCATCAGCTCCCCCAAGGTCCTTCAGTTCAGGCCGGGTTGAGGAACGACGGCTCCTCCGGCTCGGGCACCTCGTAGTCCCGCTCCCAGCCCTCGCACTCGAGCTTCAGCGACTGGATGGCCACCGCGTTGGCGTTGGCGTCCAGTTCGCCGAGGACCTGGTACTCGCTGGGCCAGGTCCGGTACAGCTTGTGCGAGACGGCGACCTGGCCCGCCTCGTTGAGCACCTGGATGACGATGTCCTTGCGGAAGTCCGCGAGGGACACCTCCGCACCGAGACCCGCCCCGACCTGCCAGACCTTGTTGGCCCAGCGGTCGAACTCGGGGTCGTGGGTGACCCCGCGCTCCAGGGTGATGCCCTCGAACTCCGAGCGGCCGGGCGACTTGCGCGGCGACGACGGGTCGCCGCCGTGCCGGTGCTTGACGACCTCCGTCGTCCGCTTCAGGGGACTGATCTTGCTGATGCCCGCGACCGTACGACCGTCCCAGAGGACCAGGAACTTGAAGTTCTTGTACGGGTCGAACCGATGGGCGTTGACCGTGAACTCTGCCATCGAAATGTCCTCGGGATTCCTTAGAGCTCGAACTGCCCGGACGTCTGCTGGATCCTGACGATCACGAACTCGGCCGGGCGGACCGGAGCAATGCCCACCAGGACGTTGACGACGCCGCCCGCGATGTCCTCGTCGGTGGTGGTCTCGTGGTCGCACTTGACGAAGTACGCCTCGCGCGGCGTCTTGCCCTTGAAGGCGCCCTGGCGGAACAGCGTGTGCAGGTACGAGGAGGCGCTGAGGCGGATCTGCTGCCACAGGGACTCGTCGTTGGGCTCGAACACGACCCACTGCAGGCCGCGTTGGAGGCTCTCCTCCACGTGCAGCGCGAGCCGCCGCACGGGCACGTACTTCCACTCGCTGTCCAGCGCGTCGGAGCCCTCCAGCGTGCGCGCGCCCCAGACCGTCGGGCCGGTCACCGGGAAGGTGCGCAGGCAGTTGACGCCGAGCGGGTTGAGCAGCCCGGTCTCCCGGTCGGTCAGGTCGACCGTGAGCGAGCGCACGCCCGCGAGCCGCGCCTCGGTGCCGGCCGGTGCCTTCCACACGCCGCGCTCGGAGTCGGTGCGCGCGATGACGCCGGCGACCGCGCCGGACGGCGGGAACGCGCGCAGCCGCCCGGTGAGCGGGTCGGTGAGCTGGAGGTGCGGGAAGTACAGGCCGGCGTGGTTGCCGCGGACGGCGTCGAACGCGGCCAGCCCGGCGCGCGCGGTGTCGACGCTGACCCAGGTGCTGGGCGCGTCGACCAGCAGGAAGATCCGCCGCTCCTGGCACAGCCGCTGCGCCGCCGAGACGACGGTGACCATGTCCTCGGTCTTCTCGTACGCCGCCAGCTCGGGCAGCGCGAGAAGGTTGACGTCGGCGACGCCGCGCAGCGCCTGGATGCCGGTCTTGTCGCCCTCGGAGCCGATGAGGTCGCGCGGGCCGGGCGCCTCGCCGTCCTCGCCGCCCTCCAGCGGGAACACCGGCGGGTTGACGGAGGCCTCGAGGCCCAGGTCGTTGGCGCACTCGCCGAGGAAGCGGACGACGTCCTCGGGGTCGGTGGAGCCCGCGACGACCTGGATGCGCCGGCCGAAGGCGGTGACCTCGGCGCCGGCGAAGGCGTGCTTGCCGGGCGCGTCGGGCAGCGCGCGCAGCTTGCGCTCGAGGAGCAGCGCCAACTCGGCGACGCTGCACGGGGCTTCGCCGTCGCAGTCGGGGTCGTAGAGCTTGAACTCGCGCTCTACGTCGCCGATCTTGACGGTGAGGTCGACCTCCAGGTTGGGCAGTTCGTCGCCGAACGGCTTGGAGACGGTGCCGGACGGGTCGGGGCGGCCCTCGCCGACCGCCTCGACGCGGATGAGCTTCGAGCCGGCGTTGATCACGGTCGGTGCGTACCGGCCGTGCGAGGCGTCCATGGACAGGCCGGTGTAGCTCTCGCGGGCGTCGCCCTTGGCGTCGTACACCCGCAGGTTGAAGGTCTCGTCGGGGTGGGTCGTGTCGTAGTCGACGGCGACGCGCAGGCCGTTGCCCCACACGCCGGGTTCCTTGGCGTGGACTTCGAGGACGCGGGACTCGCTGTGGCCCTCGGTGGACTCCAGGACGACGCATGCGGCCTTGCCGCTGCCGGCCTTGGCGACCCGGACGATCACGGCGACGGAGCCGCCGCCCGCGAAGAACTGGTGCACCGCGTACGCGACGGCGCTCTGCGAGCTGAGCCCGCCGAAGCGGCGCTCGAACTCGGCGAAGCCGGTAACACGCACCGGCTCGTTCAGCGGACCGCGCCGCGTGTGACCCACGAAGGCGGTCACCGAAGTGGTCACGGCGGAGACCGTGCGGGTGCTGCTGGGAAGCTCTTCGACGTAGACGCCCGGGTACGTCGGCCTGGCGGCGCTCACTGCATTCGTCGGCATTCCCCCTCCAATCCCTTCTCAGGCACCGGTCAAAGGCACCAAGAGGCGGCAGAGGGTGACGTCCGTTCCGGCGCACGCGGAGACCCCAGGCGCGTGACTACGCGGCCGGTCCACGGACACCGCATCAGCTTTCCCCCGTCAGTTCCCGGACGGACGGCCGTCCAGGACAAGCAGCGCGCTTGTAACTCCTGATGCTCATGTGCTCAACCCACCTTGGTGAGTGAGCAGTTGGCATACAAGGCGTGTTCACGCCAGCCCTGAGGGAGGTTCCATGGAGAGGGCCGAACATGACTCGCACGCGATGTGCGCGTGTCGGAACGGATGCTCCATAGTCTCTCCACACATGGTGTTGCCGCAGAATGGGGGCATGTCCCGACGCAACGCGGCTCACCGGCCAGAACGCGCTTCCATCGCCGCGCACACACGTTCCTGTCCGTGCGGTCTTGCGGAGACGTACGAGAAGTGCTGTGGCCGGTTTCATCAGGGTGACGCGACGGCACCGACCGCGGAGGCGCTGATGCGCTCGCGTTACAGCGCTTTTACGAAACGGGACGAGGCGTATCTGCTGCGCACCTGGCATCCGCGCACGCGGCCCGCGCGGGTCGAGTTCGATCCCGGGATGAAGTGGACGGGGCTCGAGATCCTCGGCACGGGTGACGGGTCGGCGTTCCACTCCACCGGGACGGTCACCTTCCGCGCCTCGTACCGGGGCGGCTCACTGCACGAGCGCAGCCGGTTCGAGCGGGTCGACGGGGCGTGGGTGTACGTCGACGGGGAGTTCCTGGCCGACTAGGGCGCGAGGATGTCCAGTTCCTGGAGGGCGCCTTCGGTGATCTCGCGGGTGAGGTGCTCGGCGCGGGCCGCGTCACCCGCGCGGACCGCCTCGGCGACCTGGACGTGCAGGGTGACGGCGGTCGGGTCGGGGTCGTCGAACATGACGTCGTGATGGGTGCGGCCCGCCAGGACCTCGGCGACGACGTCCCCGAGGCGGGCGAACATCTCGTTCCCGGAGGCGTTGAGGATCACCCGGTGGAAGGCGACGTCGTGGAGGAGGTAGCCCTCCAACTGGTGGCCCTTGGAGTGGGCGACCATACCGAGAGCGCACTCGGTGAGTTCGGCGCACTGCTCGGCGGTGGCGTGCTTGGCGGCGAGGCCCGCGGCGACCGGCTCGATCGCGGAGCGCAGCACGGTGAGGGAGCGCAGTTGCCGGGGGCGGTCGGCGCCGTCCAGCCGCCAGCGGATGACCTGAGGGTCGTACACATTCCACTCGGCCTTGGGGCGGACCGTGACGCCCACGCGGCGGCGGGACTCGACCAGGTGCATGGATTCGAGGACACGGACCGCCTCGCGCATCACCGAGCGTGACACGTCGAACCGCTGGGCCAGTTCGTCCGTGCGCAGGACGCTGCCCGGCGGGTACTCGCCCGCGGTGATCGCGGGGCCGAGGGATTCCAGTACGTGGCCGTGCAGCCCCCGGCCCGGTGTGCTCATGCACTCAGCGTACGGGGAAGGTCACGGAACCAAAAAGTCAGACTTATTTGTCACAGACTCTTGAATTCGTCGTACCTAATGGGTTTCAGTTCATTCAGATTTTTTGAGGCACGTGTCGACGAAGACATTGCAGAGCAGACAGTGAGGCAGCGATGAGTACCCCCCATGTCGTCGTGGTCATGGGCGTCGCGGGCACCGGCAAGACCACCATCGGTCCCCTGCTCGCCGCCCGGCTCGGCGTCCCCTACGCCGAGGGCGACGACTTCCACCCGCCGGCCAACATCGCCAAGATGTCGGCCGGCACCCCGCTCACCGACGAGGACCGGTGGCCCTGGCTGGACGCCATCGGCTCCTGGGCGCACGGGCGGGCGGGGCTCGGCGGGGTGGTCAGCAGCTCCGCGCTGAAACGGTCGTACCGCGACCGGCTGCGGACCGCGGCCCCCGGCATCGTCTTCGTGCACCTCACCGGCGACCGCGCCCTCATCGAGGACCGGATGGCACACCGCCAGGGCCACTTCATGCCCACGGCCCTCCTCGACTCCCAGTTCGCCACGCTCCAGCCGCTGGAGCCGGACGAGGCGGGCGTCGCGGTGGACGTCTCCGGCAGCCCCGAGGAGATCACCGAGCGGGCCATGACCGCGCTCGCGGCTCTCCCCGAGCCGACGCAATAACCCCGATTCTCCCGGTCATCCGGGCAACCCCCCACGCCCCTTCTCCCCCCATCCCCGTACCTGCAAGGGAACTCCCGTGACCAGACTCAACGCCGAGCTGCTGGCAGCGGACACCGTCGAGCCCATCACCTCGGCCGGCCACGCTCAGCTGGGCATCGCCGTCCTGGCGGGCATCGCCGTCATCGTCCTGCTCATCACCAAGTTCAAGCTGCACGCCTTTCTGTCGCTGACCATCGGGTCGCTGGCGCTCGGCGCGTTCGCCGGGGCGCCGCTCGACAAGGCGATCACCAGCTTCACCACCGGACTCGGGACCACGGTCGCGGGCGTGGGCGTACTGATCGCGCTGGGCGCGATCCTCGGCAAGATGCTCGCCGACTCCGGCGGCGCGGACGAGATCGTCGACACGATCCTCGCCAGGGCGGGCGGCCGTTCGATGCCGTGGGCGATGGTGCTGATCGCCTCGGTGATCGGTCTGCCGCTGTTCTTCGAGGTCGGTGTCGTCCTGCTGATCCCGGTCGTGCTGATGGTCGCCAAGCGCGGCAACTACTCCCTGATGCGCATTGGCATCCCGGCGCTCGCGGGCCTGTCCGTGATGCACGGCCTGGTTCCGCCGCACCCCGGCCCGCTGGTCGCGATCGACGCGGTCAAGGCCAACCTGGGTGTCACGCTGGCGCTCGGCGTGCTGGTCGCCATCCCGACGGTGATCATCGCCGGTCCGCTGTTCTCGCGGTACGCGGCCCGCTGGGTCGACGTCCCCGCCCCCGACAAGATGATCCCCCAGCGCGCCTCGGAGGAACTGGAGAAGCGCCCCGGCTTCGGCGCCACCCTCACCACCATCCTGCTGCCGGTCGTCCTGATGCTGTCCAAGGCGCTCGTCGACATCGTCATCGACGACCCCGAGAACACCACGCAGCGCGTCTTCGACGTCATCGGCTCCCCGCTGATCGCCCTGCTCGCCTCCGTGCTGCTCGGCATCTTCACACTGCTGCGGCCCGCGGGCTTCGCCAAGGACCGGGTCTCCGGGCTGGTCGAGAAGGGCCTCGCGCCCATCGCGGGCATCCTGCTGATCGTCGGCGCGGGCGGCGGTTTCAAGCAGACGCTGATCGACTCCGGCGTGGGCCAGATGATCCTGGAGATATCCGAGGACTGGTCGATCCCGGCCCTGCTGCTGGCCTGGCTGATCGCGGTGGCGATCCGGCTCGCGACCGGTTCGGCAACGGTGGCGACGGTCTCGGCGGCCGGTCTGGTCGCCCCGCTCGCGGCCGGCATGTCCACCACGGAGACCGCCCTGCTGGTCCTCGCCATCGGCGCCGGCTCGCTCTTCTTCAGCCATGTCAACGACGCCGGATTCTGGCTGGTGAAGGAGTACTTCGGCCTGAACGTCGGCCAGACCATCAAGACCTGGTCCGTCATGGAGACGATCATCTCCGTGGTCGCGGGCGGCATCGTCCTGCTGTTGTCCTTGGTGATTTAGGGACTTGGCGACTTAGGAGGCATACGACGATGACGGCTCACCCCCTCTTCGACATCACCGGCCGCACGGCCCTGGTCACCGGCTCCAGCCGCGGCATCGGCCTCGCGCTCGCCCGCGGACTGCTGGAGGCAGGCTGCACGGTCGTCCTCAACGGACGGGACGAACAGCGCCTCGCCAAGGCCGCGTCCGAACTGCCCGGCGACGTCCACACCGCGGTGTTCGACGTCACCGACGGCCCCTCGGTGGCCGCCGGCACAGCGGATGTCGAAGAGCGGGTGGGCCCGCTCGACATCCTGGTCAACAACGCGGGGATGCAACTGCGGGCGCCGCTCCTGGAGTTCACCGACGCGGACTGGCACCGGATCCTGAACACCAACCTGACCAGCGCGTTCCTGGTCGGCCGTGAAGTGGCGCGCCGGATGACGGAACGCGGCCACGGCAAGATCATCAACATCTGCTCGCTGCAGAGCGAGGTGGTTCGCCCCGGTATCGCGCCCTACGCCGCCACCAAGGGCGCCCTCAAGATGCTCACCAAGGGCATGTGCGCCGACTGGGGACCTTCCGGCGTGCAGGTCAACGGCCTGGGCCCTGGCTACATCGAGACCGAACTGACCCAACCCCTCGTCGCAGACGAGGAGTTCAGCGCCTGGGTCCGGCGGCGCACCCCGGCCGGCCGCTGGGGCCGTACGGAGGACCTGGTGGGCGGAGTGCTGTTCCTCGCCTCGCCCGCCGCGGACTTCATCAGCGGTCAAGTGCTGTACGTCGACGGCGGAATGACGAGCGTGCTGTGACGGCCGGGAGGCATCAATGTTGAGTTGTGTGATCCACGGTCAGGGCGATCTGCGCGTCGACGAGCTGGAGGCCCCCTCGCCCCGCCCCGGCGAGGCCCTCGTCGCCGTCCGGTACGGCGGGGTCTGCGGCTCCGACCTGCACTACTGGCGGCACGGCGGGGTAGGCGACTTCCGCCTCAAGGAGCCGATGGTGCTCGGGCACGAGGTGGTCGGGACGGTCGTCTCGTACGGCGCCGGCGCCTCGGGTCCCTTGCCCGGTACGGCCGTCGCGGTGCACCCGGCCACGCCCTGCGGGGTCTGCCCGGAGTGCGCGGACGGACGGCGGAACGTCTGCCGCGACACGCGGTACCTGGGCAGCGCGGCCCGATTCCCGCACGTCCAGGGCGGATTCGCGGGCCGTTTCACGGTCCCCGCGGAGCAGTTGCGGCCCCTCCCCGCCGGCCTGGAACCACGCCGGGCGGCGCTCGCCGAGCCGCTGTCCGTGGCCCTGCACGCCGTGCGCCGGGCCGGCGAGGTGGCCGGGAGGCACGTCCTGGTCACCGGTGCCGGGCCCATCGGCTGCCTGGTCGTCGCGGCGGCGAAGGCGGCGGGCGCCGGGCGCATCACGGTGACCGACCTGCTGCCGGAGGCCCTGCGGTACGCCCGGATCGCCGGCGCCGACACCGTCGTACGGGCCGATGATCCGTCCGACCCCGGGTGGCCGTCCGAGGTGGACACCGCGATCGAGGCGTCCGGGGTGGCCGCTGGCCTGGACACGTGCCTGCGGCGGGTGCGGCGCGGCGGCACCGTCGTGCAACTCGGGATGCTGCCACCGGGCCAGAGCCCCTTCGCGGGCAACCTGGTGGTGAGCCGGGAGATAGAACTGCGCGGGGCCTTCCGCTTCGACACGGAGTTCGACGAGGCGCTGACGCTGCTCGCGGCAGAGCCGTCGTTCGATGGTCTGGTGAGCGCGGTGGTGCCGGTGCGGGAGGCGGAGTCGGCGTTCGCGCTCGCGGCAGACCGCAGCCGGTCGTGCAAGGTACTGCTCGACTTCGGCAACTGAGGCGCCCCGAAGGGGCGCGGGGCTGTATCAATATGCGGCTCCGCCGCGTGGGCGCGACCAGCCACAACGCTGCCGCGGACGAAAGACGCCCCTTCGCGGTTCGCCTCTTGAGTACCGGTTTGCCCCATCTTTCGCAGCCTGGGTGAAGCTGCTTCCCGGACAGGGGCGCGCGTCCCATCATGGGGGGGACCTCCTCGGCGCGGGCTTGTTCAGTCACGCCCGGGGGCCGATCGCATCGGGGGCGGCATGGCGGTATCACTCGGGGCGCGTATATCCGGTCTGCTGATCGCCGGAGCACTGGCGATCGCGACGGCTGCCGCGTGCGGCGGGGACAGGGGCGATGCCGCGGGCGGCTCCGGTGGTGGGGGCGCGAGCATCTCGGGCGGGGTCGCGAGCGGCGGTGAGGGCGAGGGCGGGGCGAGCGGTACCGGCGGGCCCGTCGGGAACACGCCGATGTGGGGACCCGATGGTGGGGACGGCGGTGTTGGCGCGACCGGTGGGACGACCGGCGGTTCCGGCGGGACCAACGGGTCCGGTGGGACGAGCGGTTCGGGCAGTGGTGACGGCTCCAGCGGCGGGCACGGTGGCTCCACCGGCGGCGGCGGACGCGTCGAGGCTCCCGGCTGGCTGCCCCAGGGACCGAAGTCGCCCGACAGCGACCGGACCGCAGACCCGGAGAGCGTCTACGACGCGCTCGGTGAGCGCCCCGAGAAGTGCGGGGTCACCGCCGGGCTGATCCCGGCCGAACTGCCGGACGACGACTGGCGCGTGGTCCGGGCCCTCGCCGAGGCCTGCAAGGCCGTTCAGGGCCAGGGCGGCGACTGGGACACGGCGGCCGCGGACTACGCGGCACTGCGGGGCAGGCTCACCGGTTGCAAGGGACGCGCCGCCTACGCCGTACTCGGCGACGTGCTGCGATTCCACCGCCAACATCCCTCCACCACCGTGCGGTTGACGCCCTCCACAGACAAAGGCAGCGACGTCTGCGACTTCCGGATCGTCTCCGTGGACGTCGGCGGAGACGGCGAGGCGAAGCCGGGTGACACGATCACCGTCCGGGTCGGCGGCATCCACTTCGACAAACGGGAACTGCTCAGCGCCACCGGGGTCGTGACTGTCGCCGGACTACCGGCGCTCCCCGCCCCGCAGCAGGACCACGGGCCGGAGCCCCGCGACCAGTTGACCTTCGAGGTCGTCGTCCCGGTTCCCCCGCCCGGCACCTATCCGCGGAACGCCGACGTGAGCATCGCGTACGGCGGGACGGCGACACTGGACGACGCCTTCACCCTCGTCGCCCCCAGCACCACGGGCTCCGCGAGCCCCTCGCCGGTCGAGTCGTCCGGCACCCCGTCGAGCGGCCCGTCCTTCTGAGCGATCGCGTTCACGGCCGCCAAAGGGAATGCTCCCGGTCCGCCCACTCCCGCGACACGGACCCCGTGCGCAGACCGCGGCGGGCCTCCGGGTCGGCGAGTGCCATGCCGATGTGGCCGGCGAGGACGATGCCGATGGTGAGGGCGAGCCAGTCGTGGACGAAGGTCGCGCTGGTGCGCCACATCAGCGGGGTGAGGTGGGTGAACCACATGATCAGGCCCGTGCCCAGCATGACCAGCGTGGCGCCGGAGATCCAGGCGGCGTAGATCTTCTGCCCGGCGTTGAACTTGCCCGCCGGACGGGCCGCCGCCCGCTTGTCGCGGCGCAGGGCGGCGCGCAGCCAGACCCTGTCGTGCGGTCCGAAGCGGTTCAGGAAGCGCAGGTCGGCACGGAAGGCCCGGGAGGCGAGACCGGCCAGCACCGGGACGGGCAGGGCGAGTCCGGCCCATTCGTGGATACGGACCACCAGCTCGCGGCGGCCGACGAGTTCGGCGAGTTCGGGCAGGTAGAGAACGGCCGCCGTGACCACGCAGATGCCCATCAGCGCGGCGGTCAGCCGGTGCACCCACCGTTCGGCCCGGCTGAACCGGCGGACCTCCGCGGCCGGGGGCGCCTCAGCTCGTAGGCTCATCGTCGCGTCCGTTCGAGCGGCCGACCCAGGCGTCGATGTCGTAGCCGCGTTCCTCCCAGTAGCCGGGCTTCACCTCGTCGGTGAGGGTGATGCCGGAGAGCCACTTGGCCGACTTGTAGAAGTACATGGGGGCGACGTAGAGGCGGACCGGGCCGCCGTGGGAGTGGCCGAGGTCCTTGTCCTGCATGCGCAGGGCGACCAGGACGTCCGCGCGGCGGGCCTGGTCGAGGGTGAGGCTCTCCGTGTAGGTGCCGTCGAAGCAGGTGAAACGCACCGCCCCGGCCGTGGGGCGCACTCCCGCGGCGTCCAGCAACCGGGACAGGCGTACCCCCTCGAAGGGTGTGTCCGGGACGCGCCAGCCGGTGACGCACTGCACGTCCTTGACCATCCGGGTCTGCGGCAGCGCCCGGAGGTCGGCCAGGGTGTAGGTCTTCGGGCGGTCGACCAGCCCGTCGACGGTGAGCCGGTAGTTCCCGGCGTTCTTGTGGGGGACGGAGGACGCGACCGAGTAGTAGCGGAAGCCGCCGCCGTTGGGGAGCAGGCCGGTCAGTCCCGTGGGGTCCTTGTCGGCCGCGTTGCCGAGGAAGGACTCCAGGCCGCGTTGGAGGGTGGGCGCGGCGACCACGCCGAGGGCGCCCAGGCCGAGGGTGCCGAGGAGGACCCGGCGGCCGATCGGCTTGCCGCGTTCCTCGGGTTGTTCGGACTGCTCGGGCCGCTCGGGTTGTTCGGGCTGTTCGGGGGTCACTCGTTCATTCGAGCACCCGCGGGCCCTGCGGGACCAGGGTTCGCGGGTGCTCGTCAGGTTTCCGTAATCAGTTCCCGGCGTCCGCCTCCGCCGCCTTGTCCAGTTGGAAGGCCTGGTTGCCGAGGCCGATGCGGGCGTGGGTCTCGGGGGCGCGGGAGCGCAGCAGCAGGCCCTGGACGAGGCCGATGACGAGGGCGGCGGCGATGATGCCGGGGAGCAGCCAGCTGAGGGACGAGTCGGGGCCGGTGCCGACCAGGACGTCGAAGTCCTTGACGGTGTAGCCGGCGATCACGAGCAGGGCGATGCCGGCCAGCATGGAGGTGACCAGCCGCCAGGCCTGGGTGCCGGCGGCGCCGCGGCGGGCGAAGAAGACGACCACGGAGAGGGAGGCCAGCGCCATCAGCACGATCACGCCGAGGGCGCCGACGTTGCCGAACCAGGTGAACAGGTGCAGGACGGGCGCGGTCGGGTCGCCGGTCGGCTTGTCGTCGGCGATCGCGAAGGCGATGACGACCACGGCGGCCACGGCGGTCTGGAGGAGCGATCCGGTGCCGGGGGCGCCGCTGGTGCCGGTGGTGCGGCCGAAGGCGGCGGGCAGCAGTCCCTCGCGGCCCATGGCGAAGGCGTATCGGGCGACGACGTTGTGGAAGCTGAGCATCGCCGCGAACATGCCGGTCACGAACAGGATGTGCAGCACGTCGGTGAAGGTGCCGCCGAGCCGTTCCTCGGTCAGGAAGAACAGCAGCCCGGCGCTCTGCTCGCGGGCCGTGCCGACGATCGCGGACGGTCCCGCGGCGACGGTCAGGGCCCAGCTGCTGAGCGCGAGGAAGACGGCGACGCCCCCGACGGCGAGGAACATCACGCGCGGGACGAGGACATGCGGACGGCTGGTCTCCTCGGCGTACACCGGCGCCTGCTCGAAGCCGAGGAAGGCGGCGATGCAGAAGCACAGGGCGGTGCCGACTCCGGCGCCGCTGAGCGTGTCCGGGTTGAAGGCGTGCAGGGACAGCCCCTCGGCCGCCGGGTCGGCCACGGCCGCGATGTCGAAGATGACGACCAGGGCCACCTCGACGATCAGCAGCACGCCCAGCACGCGCGCGTTGACGTCGATCTTCAGCCAGCCCAGCGCACCGACGACGGCGGCGGCCGCCAGCGCCGGTATCCACCAGGCGACCTCGACCTCGGCGTAGGTGGCGAACAGGCCGGAGACCTCGAAGCCGAAGATGCCGTAGATGCCGACCTGGAGGGCGTTGTAGGCGACGAGCGCGACCAGGGCGGCGGCCGCTCCGGCGGTGCCGCCTAGGCCGCGGGAGATATAGGCGTAGAAGGCGCCCGCGTTGTGGACGTGGCGGCTCATCTCGGCGTATCCGATGCCGAAGAGGACGAGGACCACGCCGAGTACGACGAAGAGCAGCGGCTGTCCGACGATGCCCATCACCGCGAATGTGGTGGGCATGACACCCGCGACCACCATGAGAGGGGCGGTCGCGGCGAGGACGGAGAGCAGCAGGCCGCCGGTGCCGAGGCGGTCGGCGCGCAGGGCCCGTTCCTGTCCCTTGAAGGTACTGATGCCTGAATCGGGGGCGGTGCTCGTATGCGAACTGCCCGTCGTCATCGGGGCCGTCCTTCCTGGTGGGGACATGGGTGGCGAGGGATGGGGCGATACGGGGCGGTCAAGCCGTGCCGAGTGCGGTGGCGCGTGCGGCTCGGAACGCGGAGTGCGGGTCGTGGTCCGGGTACGACCACGGGTCGGGGGTGGCATGCTCGCCGATGCGGTGGAACAGGGCGGCGGCCTCGGCGCCGCGGCCTTCGCAGACCTTGGCGTGGGCGAGGAAGTTCAGGTCGACCAGGCGGCGCGGATGGCCCTCCTGCTCCCACTCCAGCCACCAGTCGAAGGCGGCCTTCATCACCTGCCGGGCCCGGCGCCCGGACCAGTGCCCCGAGCCGGCCGGGTCGGCGGGCACCTGGCCTGCGGCGGCCAGCGCGCGGTAGCGCTCGGCGTGCGCGACGACCGGGAGGATCGCGAGCGGCGAGTCCGCGGGCGCCTGCTCGGCACAGTGGGCCGCGAACTCGTAGACCTCGTGCAAGGGGTCCGGGCCCGTCCTGGCGCGGCGCTCGGCGAGCCGAGCGACCATCAGATGGTGCGCGTGATGGTGGTCGGCGTACCGGGCGCGGATCTCGCCGAACAGCCGGACCGCCTCCTCCTCGGCGCCGAAGCGGCGCTCCAGCATCAGCAGGCCGAGCCATGGCGTGGGGTCGGCGGGCTCGAGCGCGGCGGCGGCATGGCAGGCCTCACGGGCCCGGACCGGCTTCTCCTTGCCCCGCAGCGCGCGCCGGACCAGGGAGAGGGCCAGCAGGACTGAGGCGTCGGCGGAGTCGGGCTCGGCGAGCAGCCAGTCCCGCGCCCAGGCCGTGCTGTAGGGCTCCTCGGCGAGAACCGTGACGCGGTGGCCGCGGCGGTCGAAGTCGTCGCCGGTGTGCGCGAGCAGCGAGCGGGCCGCCTGCCAGCGCCCCTGGGCCAACGCTGCGCGGGCGGCGGCGAGTTCGGCGTCGTCGAGGGCCGGGTCGAAGGCCTGGGCCGCGCGTCTTCGGGCACGGCCGAGGGGTGGCGGAGGTGGGGGCACCGCAGGAACTTCCTCACGCGACGCGCGCAGTCGTCGTCGGTCTCGGTTTGCCATCAAGTGATCACGCACAGCAAACCCTCAGCCAACACATCGCGTCAAGGCCCACGAAGTCGTTACACGCGTCAACTCTTGTTACAGCAGAGACACTTGTGGTTCATCGGCCCAGCGAGACCACCGCATGATCACCACACCGCGCCTCTTGACTGTGGCGCACGCCATAGCGTCCCTCGCCCGGCCGTCGGAGCATGGCGTGACGGTCGTGCGACCGCCCTTGATCGAGGGGTGCCGTGACCGAGTCCACTGCCCGGTTCGGGCACTCCCAGGGGCACACCGGGCCCTGGGGCACTACAGTCGGCCGGACGTCGCCCCCGGCCCGGCCGAACGATCGAGGTACGCAGCGTGTCGCTTCAGGTTCTGATTCTCGCCGTGAGCGCCGCATGCTGCCTGGGCTTCGGCTTCGTCCTCCAGCAGAACGCGGCCCAGCGGGCGCCCCTGAACGACTTCCTCTCCCCCCGCCTGCTCCTGGACCTGATGAAGGTGCCGCGCTGGCTGGGCGGCCTCGGACTCATGGTGGCCGGCATGGCGCTCGGCGCGGTCGCGCTGGGCCAGGGCGAGATATCCCTGGTCGAGCCGCTGCTCGCGACGAACCTGCTGTTCGCGATGGCCCTCTCCCGCCACCAGACCAAGCAGCCGCTGGGCAGCCAGGGCTGGGCGGGGCTCGCCCTGCTCGCGGGCGGCGTGACCGCGTTCATCATGGCAGGACAGCCCACCGGCGGCGCCGCGATCACCGACCCGATGCGCCACTGGCTGATCATCGGCGTGATGGTCGGAGCCGCGCTGCTGCTCACGACGTACGCGAAACGCTCCCGGCTCAGCTCGGGCCCGGCGCTCCTCGCCGTGGCCGCCGGTCTGCTGTACGGCGTGCAGGACGCGCTGACCCGGGTGAGCGGCCAGCGCTTCTCCGAGGGCGGCTTCGTCGAGCTGATGACCGGCTGGCAGCCGTACGCCGTGCTGGTGCTCGGCGTCACCGGCCTGGTCCTGGTGCAGAGCGCGTTCGAGACGGCGTCCCTGCGGATGTCCCTGCCCGCCCTGACCGCCGCCCAGCCGCTGGCCGGGATCGCCTGCGGGGTGGGCTTCCTCGGCGACCAGTTGCGCACCGACCCGGGCGCGCTGGCCTGGGAGTCGGCGGGCCTCGCGGCCATCGTCGTCGGGATCGTCCTGCTGGGCCTGCACCCGGCCATGCCGTCCGGAGCGCCGGTGCGGGAACGGGCAGGGGCTCTGCAGCCGAGCCGCCTGAGCTGATTTATTGACGGCATGAGCGCTGCTGACGAAATCCTCGACATCGTCGACGAGAACGACCAGGTCATCGGCCGGTCCCCGCGCGGCGAGGCCTACGCCCGCGGGCTGCGCCACCGCTGCGTCTTCATCCAGGCCCGCGACACCGCCGACCGCCTCTTCGTCCACCGCCGCACCCCGACGAAGCTGGTCTTCCCCTCCCTCTACGACATGTTCGTCGGCGGAGTCGTCGGCGCGGGCGAGTCCTACGACGCCGCCGCCCTCCGCGAGGCCGAGGAGGAACTCGGCGTCTCGGGTCTCCCGCGGCCCGAGTTCCTGTTCAAGTTCCTCTACGACAACGGCGCCGGCCAGAGCTGGTGGTCGGCGGTGTACGAGGTCCGCTGCGACCTCCCCGTACAACCGCAGACCGAGGAGGTGGCCTGGCACGACTTCCTGCCGGAGGCCGCGGTGGAGCGACACCTGGCGGAGTGGGAGTGGGTGCCGGACGGGCTGGCGGCGTATGAACGGCTGAGGGCGTTCAGGTCGGGCAATTCCCGACCGGTATCGTCCTGAGCGTGATCGATTTCGCTCGGAACGTCCGTCTGTGGTTCGCCCCACAGGAGATCCGCGACGAGGGGACCACCCCCGACTACCGCTTCTCGCTGGCGAACGAGCGCACCTTTCTGGCCTGGCTGCGGACCGCCCTCGCGCTGATCGGCGGCGGCTTCGCGGTGGACCAGTTCCTGCCGGACCTGCGGTGGGGCTGGCGCGTCGGCCTCGCGCTGGCGCTGCTCGCCGCGGGCGTGCTGTGCTCGCTGCGCGCGGTCAACCACTGGATCCGCTGCGAGCGGGCCATGCGCAAGGGCGAGGATCTGCCGGTGTCACGGTTCCCGGCGGTGCTGAGCCTCGTCGTCGCGATCGTGGCCCTCGCGATGGTCGTCGTCGTGCTCGTCGGCTGGGAAGGGTGACCGCCGAACCGGCCGGCGGCCCGACCAGGGACCCCGGACTGCAGCCCGAGCGCACCCGGCTCGCCTGGCGGCGTACGACACTCTCGGGCACCGCCGCCGCCGTGCTCGCGGTGAAGACGGCCCTGCACGGCGGCGCGACGGCGACCGGTGTCCTGGTCTGCGCCCTGTGCGTGGCCCTCTGGCTGGGCTTCCTGCTGGTCGCCCACCGCCGCATCCGCACCCTCGCGGCGGCCCACGTCCCCGCGGCCCTCACCCCCCGGCAGGCGACGGCGGCGGTCCTGTGCACGGTCGCGCTCGCGGTGTGCGCGGCGGCGCTGGTCTTCTAGGGCCCGCCTGTTCAGGACGCATCCCCGAATGCGAGCGCCTGAGGCCCGCCGTAGCGTGTGTAGCCGGGCGCCACACAGGCGGAATGACCGGATACGCACTGTTCGCGTGGCAACCTGTCCGACGTCATCGGACGTACCAGCCGAGCATCCGAAGGTGAACCAGCATGACCGTCCTGCACCAGGAACACGCCACCCACCCGCACGCCCACGGACCGGACTGCGGGCACACCGAAGTGCCGCACGGAGACCACGTCGACTACGCGCACGACGGGCACCTGCACCGCGCGCACAGCGACCACTGGGACGAGTGCGAGCCCGCCGGGCACACCGCCCACGAGGGCCACGACCACCAGCACGGCGAGGACTGCGGACACCTGCGGGTGCAGCACGGCGACCACATCGACTACGTGCACGACGGCCACCGGCACGCCGCCCACAACGGCCACTGGGACGACCACTGAGCCGACCCCCGGCCTGACCGAGAAGCACCCCCCGACAGCTCCCCGCGGCACCGCCCGGGGAGCCGTCGGCCTAGGGTGGCCCCGATCACGTTGGCTCCCCGCACTGGACGGCATACCGACCGGTCGGCATCATGGTCGGGACCCGTTCTCGCGTCGGCAAAGGAGCAACGATGAGCGCCGATCACCCGCCAGGTCTCGATCTCGACCGGCTGCGCGGGCTGCTCGACAGTGAGCGGCCCGGTCTGGTCCACGGCCCCCTGACCGGCCGGCTGATCGAGGGCGGACGGTCGAACCTCACCTACACGGTCTCCGACGGCACCTCCCGCTGGGTCGTACGGCGCCCTCCGCTGGGCCATGTCCTGGCCACCGCGCACGACATGAAGCGCGAGCACCGGGTGATCAGCGCGCTGCACCCGACGAACGTACCGGTGCCGCGCCCTGTGCTGATGTGCGAGGACGAAGAGGTGCTCGGGGCGCCGTTCTACGTCATGGAGTTCGTCGAGGGCACCCCGTACCGCACGGCCGACCAGCTCGCCCCGCTCGGCCCGGAGCGCACCCGCGGCGCGGTGCTGTCCCTGGTGGACACGCTCGTCGAGCTGCACGCGGTGGACCCGGCGTCGGTCGGCCTGGCGGACTTCGGCCGCCCCGAGGGCTTCCTGGACCGGCAACTGCGCCGCTGGGGCAAGCAGTTGGACGCCTCCCGCAACCGTGACCTGGCGGGAATCGACGAACTGCACGCCGCCCTCGGCCGCGACCTGCCCCACTCCCCCGCCCCGACCGTCGTACACGGCGACTACCGGCTCGACAACGTCCTGATCGGTGACGACGATCGAATCAAGGCCATCCTCGACTGGGAGATGTCGACCCTGGGCGATCCGCTCACCGACCTCGGCCTGCTGGTGATGTACAGCACGCCGCTCGGCACGCCCGACTCCCCGGTCTCCACGACCGCGGAGGCCGCGGGGCACCCGGAGCCGGCCGAACTGATCGAGCGGTACGCCCAGCTGTCGGGGCGCGACGTCTCCGCGGTCTCCTGGTACACGGCGTTCGCCTGGTTCAAGCTCGCCGTGATCCTCGAGGGCATCCACTACCGCTACACCCTGGGCCAGACCGTCGGCCCCGGCTTCGACCGCATCGGCAACCTGGTCCCCGTCTTCATCGAGCACGGCCTCACCACCCTTCAGGAAGGCTGATCCGCCATGGACTTCGCGTTCGACGCGCGCACCGAGGAACTGCGCGCCAAGCTGCTCGCCTTCATGGACGAGTACGTCTATCCGGCCGAGTCCGTCGCGGAGGAGCAGCGCGCGCGGCTGGCCTCCCCGTGGGACACCCCGGCCGTGGTCGAGGAGCTGAAGGCCGAGGCTCGCCGGCAGGGCCTGTGGAACCTCTTCCTCCCCGACTCCGAGTACGGCGCAGGACTGACCAACCTCCAGTACGCCCCCCTCGCCGAAATCACCGGCCGCTCCCCGCAGTTGGCGCCCACCGCGCTGAACTGCGCCGCACCGGACACCGGCAACATGGAGGTGCTCGCCCAGTTCGCCGACGAGCAGCAGAAGAAGCAGTGGCTGGAGCCGCTGCTGGCCGGTGAGATCCGCTCGGCGTTCGCGATGACCGAGCCGGAGGTGGCCTCCTCGGACGCCACGAACATCACCACGCTGATCCGGCGGGACGGCGACGAGTACGTCATCACTGGCCGCAAGTGGTACATCTCCGGGGCGATGAACCCGGACTGCAAGATCTTCATCGTGATGGGCAAGACGGACCCGGACGGCGCCGACATCCGCCGCCAGCAGTCCATGATCCTGGTCCCCCGCGACACCCCGGGCGTCACCGTCGAGCGCGCCATGCAGGTCTTCGGCTACGAGGACCACTACCACGGCGGCCACGCCGAGGTGATCTTCGACCACGCGCGCGTGCCGGTGTCGAACCTGATCGGCGAGGAGGGCGGCGGCTTCGCCATCGCCCAGGCCCGCCTCGGCCCCGGCCGCATCCACCACTGCATGCGGCTGATCGGCATGGCCGAGCGGGCGATCGAGCTGATGTGCCGCCGGGCGGTCGCGCGCGAGGCCTTCGGCAAGGCGCTGGCCCAGCAGGGCGTGGTGCACAACTGGATCGCCGACGCGCGGGTCGCGGTCGAGCAGCTGCGGCTGCTGGTCCTGAAGACGGCCTGGATGATGGACACGGTCGGCAACCGGGGCGCGCACACCGAGATCCAGGCCATCAAGATCGCCACTCCGCGCACGGTCGTCGGCATCCTCGACAAGGCGATCCAACTGCACGGCGCGGGCGGTGTCAGCCAGGACTTCCCGCTCGCCGAACTGTACGCGGGCGCACGGACGTTGATGATCGCCGACGGCCCGGACGAGGTGCATCAGCGGTCGCTGGCGCGACGGGAGCTGAAGAAGTACCTGTGACTCAGGGTCTGAGAGCCCGCAGGAGCAGGTCGGCCAGGTGGTCGGCGACCTCCTGAGGGCTCATCGGGCCGTCGGGGCGGTACCAGGTCGACAGGTGGTGGACGGACCCGAAGTGGTAGTCCACCACCAGGTCGGCCGGGGTCGCCTTCGAGAAGACTCCCGCCTGCTGCCCTTCCTCGATGAGTGCGCGGAAACGTTCGTGGTAGAGGCGCCGCTCGGCGCGTACCTGCTTGTTCTTCTCGGGGCTCAGATGGTGCATCGAGCGGAAGAAGATCATCGCGTCGTCGAGGTTCTCGATCGTCGTCACCACGACATCCGCCGCCGCGTCCCGCACCCGCTTCTCGATCGGCTCGTCGGCGCCCGCGAACGCGTCGAGCCGCTCCTGCTGGACGCGCAGCACGCGCGCGTACACCTCGTGCAGGAGGTCGTCCTTGGAGCCGAAGTAGTGGTAGAGCGCCCCCTTGGTGACGCCGGCCGACTCGACGATCTCCTGCACGGAGGTGCGGTCGTAGCCCTGCTCCGCGAAGAGCCGGGTGGCGGCGGCCAGCAGCCGCTGCGGGACGGGCGTACCGTCTCCGTCCGTCGTCCTGGGCACTGCCGCCACCTGCCTTTCCGAGCTGTCTGCTGTTCTCTTGTTCTTCACTGACCGTCTTGCGGCCGGGAACGAAGCTCCCGACGGAGGATCTTGCCACTCGCCGTCTTGGGCAACTCGGGCAGGATCTCCACCTGCCGCGGATACTTGTAGGCGGCCAGTCTCTCCTTGCAGTACGCGGCCAGCGCACCGGGGTCCGTGTCGGCGCCCGGACGGAGGCTGATGTACGCCTTGACGGTCTCTCCGCGGTACCCGTCCGGCACCCCGACGACGGCCGCCTCACGCACCGCCGGATGCGTGTACAGCACGTCCTCGACCTCACGCGGCCACACCTTGAAGCCGGACGCGTTGATCATGTCCTTCTTCCGGTCGACGACGTACAGCCACCCCTCGGCGTCCATGAACCCGATGTCACCGGTACGCAGCTCGCCGCCCGGGAAGGTCTCGGCGGTGGCGTCGGGGCGACGCCAGTAACCGGGGACGACCTGCGGTCCCCGTACGAGGATCTCGCCCTGCTCCCCGAACGGCACCTCCGCGCCCCGGTCGTCGACGATCCGTACGACCGTGTCCGGCCCCGGCACCCCCACGGCCAGCGTCCCGGACACCGCGTCGACGGGCGCCTCCCGCCCCGGCGGCACGGAGGCACAGGGCGCGGTGCACTCTGTGAGGCCGTACCCGTTGCGGATGTACGGCCCGAAGCCCGCCCGGAACTTCTCCACCAGCGCGGGCGGCAGCGGAGCACCGCCGGAGGAGATGATCCGGAACGAGGAGAAGTGGTCCGGGGTGACGTCCGGATGGGCGGCCAGCGCCATGAAGGCGGTCGACGGGCCGACGGTGTAGTGCGGCCGGTGCTCCGCGAACGCGTCCAGCACGACACCCGCCTCGAAGCGGTACGCCAGCACCAGCGTGCCCGCGCTGTTCAGACACGCGCCGAGCTGGCAGACCATCCCGGTGATGTGGAACAGCGGCGCCAGCGCGAAGTACACGGGCTCCTCGGGCAGCCCGAGCCCGGTCCGCTGCCGCTCGGAGTTGTACATGATGTTGCCGTGCGTGTTGGTGGCGCCCTTGGGAGTGCCGCTGGTGCCCGAGGTGTAGCTGATCAGCGCGATGTCGGAGGGCCCCGGGTCACGCCCCTCCGGTGCCTTGTTCCCCTGCCGCGCGACGACCGTCAGATCGTCGGCATCGGCGGCCTGCGGCAGCCGCTCGAAGGACAGCACGCGCGCGTCGTCACGAGTCTGGAAGTCCAACTCACAGGCGGTGAGCACGATCCGCACCGGAGAGCCCTGTGCCGTCTCGCGCAGATACGACTCCCAGGCCCGGTCGGCGCAGATCAGCGCCGCCACGTCACCGTCCCGCAGCACATGGCCGACCTCCCCCGCCTTGTACATCGGGTTCACCGGCACGACGACCGCGCCCGCCTTCCAGGCGCCGAGCAGCGCCAGCACGAAGTGCGGCGAGTTCTGCAGCAGCACCGCGACCCGGTCACCACGCTCCAGACCCCGCGCGGCCAGATGCCCGGCGACGGAGTCGCTCAGCTCGTCGACCTCGCGAAAGCTCAGCCGGGCATCGAAGTAGGCGAGGCAGATACGATCCGGCGTCTCGCCGACGGCCCGACGCAGCGCATGCACGAGCGAGTCGACGGGATCGATGGGAGCACGCTGGGCGTCGTTCAGCAGCCCCAGCCAGGGCCGCTCGGCATAGCGGGAGCCGGTCACTCGGCCGCCTCCCACTTCTGCTGAAGGTGGTTCATGTTCGTCAGCCAGCGGTCCGGGTCGGCGGCCCGTGCCTGGTAGTACCCGGCGACCTCGGGATGCGGCAGGATCAGGAACCGGTCCTCCTCGATCCCCTGGAACAGCGCGTCCGCGACATCCTCCGGCTCGATCGCGGTCGGCTTCAACACCAGATCGCCCGCACTCCCGGTACCGGCCAGCATGTCCGTCCGCACGCCTTGCGGACAGATCGCGTGCACCTTGATCCCCCGATGCCGATACGTCAACGACAGCCACTCGGCGAAGGCGTACGCACCATGTTTGGTCACGCTGTACGGCGCGGCCCCGATCATGGTGAGCAGCCCCGCGGCGGACACGGTCGACACGAACCGCCCCCGCCCACGCTCCAGCCACCCCGGAATCAGCTCCTGCGCGGCCCGCACATGCGCCATCACATTCACATCCCAGGCCAACGCCCAGACCTGCTCACCAGCCCCCTC
Source organism: Streptomyces sp. NPDC050211 (assembly GCF_040656035.1). Classification (NCBI taxonomy): domain Bacteria; kingdom Bacillati; phylum Actinomycetota; class Actinomycetes; order Kitasatosporales; family Streptomycetaceae; genus Streptomyces; species Streptomyces sp. NPDC050211. The sequence continues at coordinate 7,603 of NZ_JBFALC010000093.1, read as the reverse complement.
GGACCCACCCGAGGGAAGCCCGGCATTGGCACAGTAGACATCGACGGCACCACCGAGAGCGTCGCGGGCTTCGCCAACAATGGCCGAGGCGTCGCCGGGCACGGCAATCCCCCCGACCTCCTCAGCAACAGCCTTGGCCTTGCCGGCGTCCAGATCATTGACGACAACCCGGGCCCCCGCAGCGGCAAACCGCCGCGCCAGAGCAGCCCCGATCCCCCCTCCAGCCCCCGTAACGACGACTCCGGCACCCTGAACGGCTTCCACCATCGGTCTCCTTCGACTGCGGCTCCTGCGAGCCAGACTAACCGGTCGGTATGTGCTAGAGGAAGGGCAAGAAAAGTGCCGCCAGGGGCGCGGGGAACTGCGCGACAAGCCACGAACTACGGACAGCTTCCACACAACCTGCGGGAGCAATACCGTGCACCCCATGCGCCTATCCAGACGAGCCCTCCTCGCAGCGACAACGGCAGCAACCGCACTCTCCAGCGCACCTCCCGCCTCCGCGACCCAGCGCCGCAGGCAAACCGGCTTCGAGCGGCTGGCCGGCGACGGCTACACCGCACTGAACGGCGACCGAGTCGGAATCGTCACCAACCCCACCGGCATCACCAGAGACGTCCGCCACATCGTCGACGTCATGCACAACGACAACCGAGTGAACCTAGTGGCCGTCTTCGGCCCCGAACACGGCTTTCGCGGCACCGCCCAGGCAGGCGGCTCCGAAGGCCGCTACGACGACCCGGCAACCGGCCTCCCCGTCTACGACACGTACCTCAAGAGCGGCCGCCCCCTCGCCGACATCTTCACCGCGTCCGGCGTCGACACGATCGTCTTCGACATCCAGGACGTCGGCGCCCGCTTCTACACGTACATCTGGACGCTGTACGACTGCATGGAGGCGGCCCAACTCGCCGGCAAACGCTTCGTCGTGCTCGACCGCCCGAACCCGGTGACCGGCCGCGAGGCCCAAGGCCCGGTCCTGCACAAGGAGTTCGCGACGTTCGTCGGCCGGCAGCCGATCTCGCAGGCGCACGGCATGACGGTCGCCGAGCTGGCGCACCTGTTCAACGGGGAGTTCCTGAAGGCCCCGGTCGAGCTGGACACCGTACGGATGACGGGGTGGAAGCGGTCGGAGTTCTACGACGCGTCCGGGCTGCCGTGGGTACCTCCGAGCCCGAACATGCCCACCCCCGACACCGCCCTTGTGTACTCGGGGACGTGTCTCTTCGAGGGCACCAACCTCTCCGAGGGACGCGGCACCACCCGCCCATTCGAACTGCTCGGTGCCGAAGGCATCGACGGGCGCTGGGCCGCCGAGGTGAATCAACTGGGCCTGCCTGGCGTCCACTTCAGGGAGGCGTACTTCGCTCCCGTCTTCTCCAAGTTCCAGGGGAAGACCATCGGCGGCGTACAGATCCATGTGCACGACCGGGCCGCGTACGACCCCGTGCGCACCGGCATCGCGCTGCTGGTGACCGCCAAGAAGGTGTGGAGCGGGTTCGCCTGGCGGTCGGACAACTGGATCGACAAGCTCACCGGCTCCACGCGGGTGCGCACGGCGATCGACGCGGGAGCCGGTACGGACGAGGTGGTGGCGGGCTGGCAGCAGGAGCTGGCGGCGTTCCGGAAGGTGCGGAAGGAGTATCTCCTCTACAGATGACTCCGGCCGTCTGGCCAACCCCGCCCGGCCGCAGGACGATGCCACGCATCGCAGGACATCGGGGGACAAGGGGGCCCGGCATGGCGGATCCGGAGATGGGTGTGACTCCCTACTGGGAGCTGACGTTCGACGCGGACGGCGACGTGAACGGCAAGCAGCTCGACCGGCTGCTCGCCGGTGTCGCGGACCGGAAGGTCGGTGACCTGATCGTCTTCGCGCACGGCTGGAACAACGACCGCTCGATCGCGACCCGGCTCTACAGCCGCTTCTTCGCACCGTTCCCCCAGCTCGCGCCCAAGGCCAGGCTCGGGTACGTGGGTGTGCTGTGGCCGTCGATGCGGTTCTCCGACGAGCCGATCCCCGACTTCCCACGGTCGGTGGCGGCCGAGACGTCCCAGCAGCCCGCGCTCGACAAGGACACCCGGCACTCGCTGCTGGAGACCTTCCCCGGCCGGGCGACCGTGATCGACCAGATCGCGCGCCTGCTGGACCAGCAGCCGCGTGAGGAGGCCGAGTTGGAGGAGTTCGGCCGGCTGGTGCGGCTGCTGGTGGAGGTCGTACCGCCGGGGCCGCAGGCGCTGTTCGCGGCGGACACGCTGGCGGAGGGGGTGCCGCAGAGCGAGCCGCGGATGTTCTCCGGGTCCGCGGCGACGGCCTGCGACGAGTTCGCGCAGGCGCTGGCCGGTCTCGAGTCTCCGGGCGGCACGGCCTCCTTTTCCCTGCCCAACCCCTGGAAGGGCGCCCAGGAGCTGCTGCGGCAGGCGACGTACTACGCGATGAAGCGGCGCGCGGGAACCGTCGGGGAGCGCGGGCTCGGCCGGGTCGTCGGGCAGTTGGCCAAGGCCGTGCCGCACGCGCGCGTGCATCTCGTCGGGCACAGCTTCGGCGGGCGGCTGGCGTCGTTCGCGCTGCGCGGGCTGCCCGAGGGGGTGCGCACGGTGAAGTCGGTGACGCTGCTCCAAGGGGCCTTCTCGCACTACGCGTTCGCTGCTCGGCTCCCGCACGACGCGCGCGCGGGAGGGGTGCTCCAGGGCCAGCAGAACCGCATCGACGGACCCCTGGTGTGCTGCCACTCCCACCACGACTCGGCCCTCGGCACGATGTATCCGCTGGCCTCACGCATGGCGGACGACGATCGGACGGTCCTCGGCCTCGACGTCGGGCGGATGCTCGGCGACAAGTGGGGGGCGATGGGGCACAAGGGGATGCGGGCGGTGCCGGGCACGCGCGCGTTGACGCTCGCCGACGCACTGAAGAAGGGCAAGCTGCCCGCGTCGGGGTGTGTGAACGTCGACGCGGCCGCCGTGGTCAAACGCGGCGGCCCGCCGGCCGGCGCGCACAGCGACATCGCGCACCGGGAGCTGGCGCAGGTGGTGCTGGCGGCGGGCCGTATCGCCTGACCCGCCGCCCATGGACTCACCTATGTGACGTGAACTCGACCACCTGCTGGTACGTCGGCCGGTTCTGCCAGCTGATGTTGGGGTGCTTGATGCCGCCCAGCGTGCGCTGGTTGATCGAGTCGGCGCACCACTGGTTGCCGGCCGCGCACAGGTCGTCGCCGGGGTAGACCTGGGCCGGGGTCTTGCCGGCCGCCTCCTTCAGCGTGCTGATCAGGGTGTCCCGGCACGCGCTGAGGCTGCCGCCGCCGCAGTACTTCTGCGCGAGCGGACCCTGCACGGTCTCACCGAGCACCGCCCGGATGTCCTTGTCGACATAGCTCCACCAGCCGTACTGGAAGGCGCTTCCGGCATGGGCTCCGGTCGGGCCGTGGGCGGCCGACGGGGTCTCGTCGATCGGCAGGTTGGCGGTGATGGCGTCGTACAGCTCGCTGCCAAGGCCGGGTTCGAACTCGGCCTTCACCAGCAGTGGCCACCACGCGTCCAGGATGCGGATCGCGTCGGCATGGGCGTACGTCTTCGAACCGGCCGACGTCTCCGTGCGCTTGGACCCCGCCGTCACCCACGCGGACAGCTTGTCGACCGCCGCCTTGGCCGTGGCGTCGGTCACCGTCGAGCTGTTGACGACCTTGAGCAGATCCGGCAGCACGTCCTCCGCCCGCAGGTCGGCGAGCCCGGCGTCGGCCATCGCCTTGGTCAGCGAGGCCCGGGTGACTCCACCGGTGGCGACCAGTTTCTTCACCCGGTCCTCCAGCAGATTGCCGCGGTGTACGGACCCGACGCCCCAGGGCGCGGTCGTGTAGTCCTTGGCCTGCTTGTTGTTCCAGGAGATGTAGTAGTCCTGATCGATGGAGTTCGGGTGCGCGGACGCGGGCGTGTAGTCGGCGGTGTTCGTCGCCGGGGTCCAGTTCTTCCACTCGTACGCCGGCCGCGCCCACACCGGGAACTCGGCGTCGACGCCGGTCGCCCGTACCGGGTTGTCGCCGCTGTTGTAGTACGCGGTGTGCTCGGAGTCGACGTAGAACCAGTTGAACGTGTAGTTGATGTGCTGCACCGCGCGCTGGAAGGTCTGCGGGCTGTTGACATAGCCCGGGTCGTTGAGCATCTGGAAGCCGATGATCGAGTCGGCCTCGTGCAGGAAGGACGAGCGCAGGGTGGTGTAGGCGACCTTCTTGCCGTCGACGGTGGCCCGGTACTGGACGGGGCCGTACTTGGTGCGCCAGACCCGCATCGTGTACGAGCCCGCCGCCGTGCCGTCGGCGGTGGTCGGCTTCCAGGCGTTCTTCTGCTCGACCTTCTCCATCGCCGTACAGGTGCCGCGGTACAGGTAGTGGTAGTCGTCCTGGCACAGTTCGACGGCGTAGCTGTCGATGATGTCCTGGCCGGAGGTCGTGGCGCTCCACGCGTAGTCCTGGCCGCGGCCCAGTTCGACGTACATGCTCAGCCCCGCGAAGGAGGCGCCGCGGGCGCTGAGACCCGGGCCCTGGATCTCCTGGAGCATCAGCAGCTGGGGCGCGAAGTACCCGGTCTGCGGCCCGAAGACGGCGACCGGGTGGCCGCTGGCGGTGTGCTCGCCGCTGACCACCAGGGCGTTGGACATACCGCGCTTGGCGGAGGAGAGGGCGGTGTCGGTCGCGGTGCTCGACGTGCTGGCGGCACTCGACGTCGAGGCGCTGCCCGTACGGTCGTACACCAGCTGTTCCTCGTTCACCGAACCGGCGTCGGGCATCGCGGCGCCCTGCGGGTCGTCGGGCTTCGAGGCGTAGGGGAAGCTGCCGTCGTGGAGGGTGAGGACGGCCTCGGGGTCGTTGCGCTCGCGGAAGGACTCCCAGACCTTGGTGCCCTCGGCGACGCCGTACTTCTCCTGCGCGGCGAGCAGGGACAGCGCGTTGTTGACCTCGCCGCCGCCTCCGGAGCCGAACAGGGCGCCGATGACGGAGGCCAGCGCGACCAGGTCGGTGAGCTTGAAGTGCTGGATCGTGCCGGCGTTGGTGATGGAGTCCTTGTGGCCGGTCAGGACGTACTCGCCGGGGAAATAGCGGCCTTTGTCGGAGGCGTCGATGTAGGCGTTGATGCCGGCGATGTACGCCTTGACGTCGGCGAGGGCCTGCTGGCCGCGCTCCCCGTTGCTGGCGACGGCGTTGTCGATCTGCGCCTGGAGGTCGGCCTCGGTGTAGGGCGCGGTGCGCCAGAACTGCTGCTCCAGGCCCTGGTTGGAGGCCGCGCCGCCCGCGAAGGGGGTCAGCTGGCCGCGTCCGACATGGCGGAAGACATCCATCAGCCACAGCCGGTCCTCGGCTGCCGCATAGCCGGCGCCGAACTCCGTGCCGTATCGAGTGGTACCGGTGATGTGCGGCACACCCGTCTTCTTGTCGCGGACGATCGTCACGTCGCTGCGGCCGGCGGGCTTGACGGTGGAGGCGACTTGATCGGCGGGGACCCCGAACGACGCGTCGTTGAAGAACGAGTTGATCGTGGAGTTGGTGAGGCCGGAGTGGCCGGTGGCCAGGTTGGCGTAGGGGCCGAGCTGGTCCTCGGCGTGGGCGGGCTGGGTGCCGAAGGCCTGGTTCAGGATGATTTGAGCAAGGGTGGCGTTGCCGTTCTGGCCGGCCGGGAGGATGTCGGAACACTGGCTGCCGCAGTGGTCGGTGACCGCCGCCACGTCGGTCTCAGCGGTCTCGGCCGCCGCCGCTTGGGAAAGCGGGGACAAAAGGCCGGCAATCAGGACGCATACGGAAGCCGACTTCAGGAACCCGGGCAATCTACGGGGAGTTCTCAGTCTGGCGAGTGCGGTGCGCGGTGTGCGCCGTGGCATGGCAGCTCCTACCGACGGGGGGTGGGCCGGACGTTACCGCCGGTATCCCCGAGATGGAAGGTGAACATGCGTCAACTTCTGGAGGTCATGGAAAAAGGATGGAGCCGAATCGCGTGTCGATACGTCTATTCGGCAACGTCCGAACGACGACGCCGAAGTAACCGAAGTACAGGTGCAGGTGTGACGGAGGTGCAGGGCGATGGCCGGTTTCCGGAGTCTGGCGAGACAGGTGCGAGATCCACGGTGCGATCTGGCGCTTCGGCGCTACTCGCTCCGCAAGTGCCTTGAGCGGTTCGCTCCGTACGGGCACAGGGCGACCTGGGACCATTTGTGCTCCCGGGCAGGGTTCGGTCCCGAGGACCGGTCGCCCGATCCAGCGCGGCTCGTGGCCGCGTTGGACGAGCTGGAAGAGGCGCGTTCGGTGTGGCTGGCCTACGAGGTCGGGTTCGCCGAGCGGCGCAAGAAGGAAAAGCACGATGGACTGCGCAGGCCGGGCAGCGTTGATGACTGGCACCGGCTGACCTGGGGCGGTTTCGGAGTCGCCTGGTGCGACGATCCGCGGGTCCACCCGCGAGAGCCCCTGGCCGAGGTACTGCGCCGACTGATCTCCGCCCTTGAACGCGAACCGGGGTCCGACTGCCCGGTGTGCGGCGGAGCGCGTCTGATCTGGAAGTACGACCTGGCCCATGAACCCTCTTCGGGCCCGGTGTGCACGGACTGCGGCATCGTGGTGCCGCGTCCGGTGCTGACGTCCGAGGCGCTGGCCACAGCCAGGCGCGGACGGTTGCTGGTGTCCGCGTCCGCATAGGTACGGCGGGGGTGCGCCGGGGATGCCGCACCCCCGATTGAACGCGGTGAACTGCGGTGCCGGAGCTGCGATGCCGGAGGGCGTTGTCAGTGGTGGCTGGCACCATCTAGGCATGGTGCAGGTGTGTCTCAACGGGGCCCGGGGGGCCGCCGACGGTGCCGGGGTGCCGCTGTCGCCGGAGGCGATGGCCGAGTCGGCCGCGCTCGCCGTCGCGGCCGGAGCGACGGACGTCCATGTTCATCCCAAGACGCCTTGCGGGCAGGATTCCTTGTCGCCGCGGGTGGTCGCGGCGACGCTCGATGCGATACGGGCGCGGGTGTCGGTGCCGGTCGGGGTGACCACCGGTGCGTGGGCCGAGCCTGATCCGGTGGCCCGGCTGGAGCGCGTGCGTGCGTGGACGGTGCTGCCCGATCACGCCTCGGTCAACTGGCATGAGCCGGGCGCCGAGGAGATCGCCGCCGTGCTGATCGAGCGTGGGGTGGGCGTGGAGGCGGGGATCTGGTCCGGGACGGACGGGGCGAGTCGCTTCGCGCGTTCGCCGCTCCGGGGTCAAGTCCTGCGGGTGCTGGCCGAGGTGACGGATCCGTCGCCGGACACGGCTGAGGAGAGCGCGCGGGTGTTGTTGGCCGACCTGGGTTCCGCGCATGGTCGGCCGGTGTTGCTCCATGGGGAGGACGGGGGTGCGTGGCCTGTGCTGCGGCTGGCGGGGCGGTTGGGGCTGGCGACGCGGATCGGGATGGAGGACACGGTGGTGCTGCCTGATGGGGGGTGGGCTGGGTCCAATGCGGAGTTGGTGGTGGCGGGGGTTCGGGAGTATGAGGGCGGGCGGGCTTACCAGTGACCGTGGGCTGAGTGGTGCACGGGGTGAGGGCTGGGCAGGGGTGGGTCGCGCGGCCCGGCGCGGTGGCTGAGGCGGGGTGGGT
>NZ_JBFALC010000092.1:0-29720 GCF_040656035.1 Streptomyces sp. NPDC050211 | reverse complement strand
CGGGCCGCCCAGCAGGCGTTGCCGGACGCGCTGCCCGCTGCTCCTAACGGGGCCGCCGCGGAGAACGCGCAGCCGACCGGGCGGCGCCGGCGTGCCCTGGCCGCCGCCAACGAACGTGCCGCCGCTCAGGAAGCGGCCCCGCGCGCGGTGTTCGCCCTGCCGCCCGCCGATGCCGACCGGGCGCCCGCAAGCGCCGAGGGGCAGGCGCCCGTACAGATTCCCGCTCCCGGCGCGTCCGGGAACGCCCAGATCGACGACGGTCGGCACGACGCCGTACCGCACGACCAGTCCGACGACCACACCCCGCCGCAGCCGCACCCCGCGAGCGCACCGACGGGACGTCGGCGGAGGGCGGTCGCCCAGCCTGCGGCCGCAGCAGCGGCGGAGCCGACGGGGGCTCCGGTGCAGCAGGGTGCCGGGCAGGGTGTGCCTGTGCAGGCGGGGCAGGCCGTGGCGGGTCAGGCCGGTGCGAACGTGTCGCCGCAGGGCGCCGGGGTTCCGGGCCATGGGCAGGGGTCTCACGGACAGGGTCTGGGGCAGGCCGTGCAGGTGCCACCCGGGCAGCCGGTCCCGGCGGCACCGGGGCAACCGGTTCCGCAACTCACGCCCCAAGGGCAACCGGTTTCCGGACACGTGCCTCCAGGGCAACCGATTCCGGCAGCACAGGCAATCGAAGGCGCAGCCTCCGCAGGGCAGCCGGTCCCCGGTCAGCCCGGTGTGACTCCGTTGACCTCGTCGACGCAAGCCGGTGTTCCCGGCGCACCCCAGCCAGGACAGGTCGCCGTACCCGGTCAGCCCGCCGTGGGTCAGCCGACCGTGGCCCCGCAGGGTGCCGCGGCTCAGCCTCAGGCCATGCCAACGGCCCCGGGTCAGCCGGTGCAGGCGGGTCCGGCGACGCAGCAGCCGGTCCCCGCGCAGGCAGGTCCCGCACCTGCGGCCCAGGCTGCTGCCCCGGCTGCCCAAGTCGCCCCAGGCACCCCCGCACAGAACTCCCCCGCACCACAGCCCGGCCTCCCTGCTCCGCAACCCGCCCTCCCCGCTCCGCAGGCCACCGGCCTCCAGCCGTCAGGCCCTGGCCCGCACACCGCCCCCGGTCAGCCGCTCCCGCTCCCCGCGGAAGCCGCGCCCGGCGGCGTGCAGCCCGGTGGGCCTCAGGGCACGCCCGCCCAACCGTGGCCCGCCACCGACAGCAGCTCCGGCGCGGGCGTCCCCGCACCGGCGAACGCGGCCACCCCCGCGCCGATGCCGCCGAACCCGACCGGCGCCGCCGTGCCTCCCAACGGCGCCGCCACCCCCGTACCGCCGAACGCGCCCCTGCCGCCCGAGAACGCCGCCGCACCGCAGCGGGCCGCGCAGCCGCTGCCCGCCGAGGCGACCGCCGCCGCTCCCGTGGACCCCAACTCCACGCAGGGGCGGGCGATCAGTGTGCGGACGTTGGGGCAGGGGGTGCCGTTCAGCAGGCAGGCGGCGCAGGTGCAGCAGGCGGCGTCCGCGCCGGCGGTTTCGCCGCAGACGAGCGGCGGCCGGCGACGGAAGCTGGGGACGCCGCCCGACCGGCCCGACCAGGCGGCCCGGCCGCATCCTTCGGGCGAGCAGACGTCGGCGCGCGGTTCCCGGCTGGCGCAGTCCACCGAGGCGGCCGGACGGTCGTACGCCATAGGCGCACCGGACGAGAACGCAGCCGAGGGGCCCGAGCCGCTGGACGGTCCCGGTGGGGCCGTCGAGGTGAAGGAACCGCCGCGTCCGCAGCCGATGGACGACGAGTTGCCGCCGGAGCCGCTGGACAATCCGCGCCGGCTGCTGGTGTGGCCCGCGCCGGACGTGACCACGCAGCAGGCGCTGAGCGATCGCGGGTACCGGCCGGTCATCGTGAACTCGCGCGAGGAGGTCGACGCGCAGATCGCGGCCTTCCCGGCCGCGCTGTTCGTCGATCCGCTGACCGGGCCGATCACGCGGACGGCACTGCAGTCGTTGCGGCAGGCGGCTGGGGCAGCGCAGGTGCCGGTGATGGTCACGGCCGGGCTCGGGCAGGCGACGCGGGAGGCGGCGTACGGCGCCGATCCCGCCGTACTCCTGAAGGCGCTGGCGCCCCGCGACAGTGAGCAGCATCCGCCGCGTGTGCTGCTGATCGAGGAGCATGCGGAGATCGCGCTGGCGCTGACCGCGACGCTGGAGCGCCGCGGGATGCAGGTGGCGCGGGCGGCGAGCGACGCGGACGCGGTGACGCTGGCGGGGCAGTTCCGGCCGAACCTCGTTGTGATGGACCTGATGCAGGTGCATCGGCGGCAGGCCGGGATCGTCGACTGGCTGCGCGCGAACGGGCAGCTCAACCGCACCCCGCTCGTCGTCTACACCGCCGCCGTCGACCAGGCGGATCTGCCGCGGCTGGCGTCGGGCGAGACCGTGCTGTTCCTCGCCGAGCGGTCCACCAGTACGGAGGTACAGAGCCGGATCGTGGACCTGCTCGCGCGGATCGGGACGAACTAGGGCGTGCGGCAGGAGCGGGGGTTGCTGATGCGCCGGACGGGTCCTAGCGGGCCGTCAGTCTCCGCGCCGCCTCCTTGATCGACGTGCGCAGGCGGTCGCGGTCGGTGTCCTCGCCGCCGGCCAGGATGCGGCTCATCTGGGGGACGACCACGGCCCAGTTGGCCAAGGCCGTCAGGAGGAGCAGCAGGTCGGGGGCCGGGATGGCGTCGGTGACGACGCCGCGGTCCTGGCCGTCCTGGAGGGCGGCGACCTTGCGGGCGTAGTGGTCCTGGCGTTCGGACTCGTCGGGCAGTTCCGCGGTGCCGTACTCCAGGCCCTCCCAGAAGAGCAGGCGCAGCAGCTCGGGGTGGGCGGCGTGGTAGTCCATCAGGCGGTCGATCCAGCCCTCGATGTCGTCCGGGTCGACCGGGACGGAGACGGCGAGGTCCAGCATCTTCTTCTCGAGGACGCGCGCGAACAGCTCGGCCTTGTTGCCGAAGTAGGCGTAGATCAGCTGCTTGTTGGCCCTGGCCGCGGTGGCGATGCGGTCCATGCGAGCACCCGCGATGCCGTACCGGGCGAACTCGGCGACCGACGCGTCGAAGATCCGGGCCCTGGTGGCTTCGGGGTCTCTTGCTGCCATGGGGACAGGGTAGCGGGGGAGTAACCAACTGTTTGGTTGACGGGAATTCGAGGGTGGCGCATGCTGTTGGAACCTGCAAGCAACCAACCAGTTGGTTGCTAGAGCCCACTCGAAGGAGTCCCTCCGCTCATGTCGTCAGCCGTCCCCAGCCAGAACACGGCCGTCGCCCAGCAGGCTCATCAGGACCATCAGGCCCCCCAAGGCCGGGAATCCAAGGCCCCCACCCTCTTCCTCGTCCTCATCGCCGTCTGCACCGCCGTCACGGCCGCCAACATCTACATCGCCGCCCCACTGCTCCCCCTCATCGCCCGCGATTTCGGCACGACGCCCTCGGCCGTGGCCTGGATCGCCTCGGTCGCGCAGTTCGGCTACGCCGCCGGCCTGCTCTTCTTCGCCCCGCTCGGCGACAGCGTCAACCGGCGCCGTCTGGTCGCCCTGCTCTCCCTGGGCACCACGCTGGCACTGCTCGCGGGTGCCGCGGCCTCCGGCACCGATGCCCTCGCGGCCGCCGTGTTCATCGCCTCCGCCGCGACCGTCGTACCCCAGCTGCTCGTTCCGCTGGTCGCGGCCCGCGCTCCCGCCGCGCGCCGTGCCCGCCATGTCGCCGCCGTCATCGCGGGGCTGTTCACCGGGATCGTGGCCGCGCGGGTGCTCGGCGGGCTGGTCGGGGAGGCCTTCGGCTGGCGGGTGGTGTTCATCGGGGCCGCGGTCCTGACCGCCGTACTCGGTCTGGCCACCGCGTTCGTCCTGCCGGATGAGGGGCGTCGGCGCACGGGCCCGCTCTTCTCCGGGCTCGTCTCGTTGCCGGGAGTCGTGCGCCGCTCGCCCGACCTGTGGCGCGCGTGCCTGCGGCAGGCCGGGATGTTCGGCGCCTGGAGCGCCCTGTGGACCTCACTCGCCCTGCTGCTGACCGGGGAGTCGTACGGCCTGACCACCGCCACCGCCGGGCTCTTCGGCCTCTTCGGTCTCACGGCCAGCGCGGTCGCGCCGCTGGCGGGCGGCCTCGTCGACCGCTTCGGTGCCGCCAGGGTCGTACGGTCCGCGTTTCTCCTCGCCGCCGTGTCCGTACCGCTCTTCTGGCTCGGCGGGCAGGTGATGTGGGCTCTGTTCGTCGCCGCCATCGTGATCCACGCGGCCCTGGTCGCCTCCCACGTCGCCAACCAGACGCTCGCCCTGACCACCACCTCCACCCCGGCCACCGCCAACACCGCCTACGTGGTGGCCGGTTTCGCGGGCGGCGCGATCGCTTCCGCGCTCGCCGGGAGCGCCTTCAGCCACTGGGGCTGGGGCGGAGTGTGCGCGGTGGCGGGAGTGTGGCTGGTGTTGGGGTGGGTGACTACGTCGATACGGCGGTGAGCCTCGGGCCTACGAGTTCCATACGGCGGTGGGGCGGGCGCCCGAGTTCGATACGGCGTTGACGCGGGCGTCCGCCGGGCAGGGACGGTGGGTGCCCTGCCCGGCGTAGGCCTCCGACCCTCAGAGCTTGGTGACGTCCAGCTTGCCGTCGGCGTACTGCCTGCGCAGGACCTTCTTGTCGAACTTGCCGACGCTCGTCTTGGGGACGGCCTCGATGATGGTCCAGCGCTCCGGGAGCTGCCACTTGGCGATCTTGCCCTCGTCGGCGAGGAAGGCGCGCAGCGAGTCGAAGTCGGCGGTGGCGCCCTCCTTCAGTACGACCGTGGCGAGCGGGCGTTCGCCCCACTTGTCGTCGGGGACGGCGACGACGGCGGCCTCGGCGACGTCCGGGTGGGACATCAGCGCGTTCTCCAGCTCGACCGAGGAGATCCACTCGCCGCCGGACTTGATGACGTCCTTGGCGCGGTCGGTGAGGGTGAGGAAGCCGTCGGCGGAGATCGTGCCGACGTCGCCGGTCTTCAGCCAGCCGTCCTCGCTGAACTTGTCGGCGGGGCGCAGGGGTTCGGCCCCCGGGCCGTTGTAGTAGGCGCCCGCGATCCACGGGCCGCGGACCTCCAGCTCGCCCGCCGACTCGCCGTCCCAGGGGAGACGCTCGCCGCCGGGGCCGGTGAGGCGGGCCTCGACGCTCGCGGGGAAACGGCCCTGGGTGAGGCGGTAGGCGAACTCCTCCTCGGTGCCGACCGCGTGGGCCGGCGGGCGGGCGATGGTGCCGAGCGGGGAGGTCTCCGTCATGCCCCAGGCGTGGCAGACCCGCATGCCGAGCTTGTCGAACGCCTCCATGAGCGAGGGCGGACAGGCCGAGCCGCCGATGGTGACCTGGGTGAGGGAGGAGACATCACGCGGGTGGGCGGTCAGTTCGGCGAGCAGGCCCTGCCAGATGGTGGGGACGGCGGCCGCGTGCGTGGGCTTCTCGCGCTCGATCATCTCGGCGAGCGGGGCGGGCTGCAGGAAGCGGTCCGGCATCAGCACGTTCACGCCGGTCATGAAGGTCGCGTGCGGCAGGCCCCAGGCGTTGACGTGGAACTGGGGGACCACCGCCAGCGAGATGTCCTGGTCGGTCAGGCCCATCGACTGGGCCATGTTGACCTGCATGGAGTGCAGGTAGATCGAACGGTGGCTGTACACCACGCCCTTCGGGTCGCCCGTCGTCCCGGACGTGTAGCACATGGCCGCGGCCTGGCGCTCGTCCAGCTCCGGCCACGCGTACGTCGTCGGCTTCCCGGCGATCAGCTCCTCGTACGCGTGCACCCGCGGGGCGGCGTCCGCGAGCAGCGACAGGTCGCCGGGGCCGGACACCACCACGTGCTCGATCGTCTTGAGGTGCGGCAGCAGGGGGGCGAGCAGCGGCAGCAGCGAACCGTTGACGATCACCACCCGGTCGGCGGCGTGGTTCACGATCCAGGCGAGCTGCTCGGCCGGGAGGCGCAGGTTCAGCGTGTGCAGGACCGCGCCCATGGAGGGGATCGCGAAGTACGCCTCGACGTGCTCGGCGTTGTTCCACATCAGCGTCGCCACGCGCTCGTCGTCCGCGACCCCGAGGTCGTCGCGCAGGCCGTGCGCCAGCTGAGCCGCGCGGGCTCCGATCTCGGCGAAGGAACGCCGCTGGGGCTCCTCGCCGGTCCAGGTGATCACCTGTGATGTGCCGTGGATCGTCGACCCGTGGGTCAGGATCCTCGAGATCAGCAGCGGTACGTCCTGCATGGTGCTCAGCACGGCGTCCTCCCGGGGGCGACATTGCCTACGCGGTAGTAAGGGTCGCGCTGATTCTGCTCACATACCGCTTGGTATGTCACTAGGCGCGGGCGATCGATCACGTCGGTCACGTCACGTTGCGTCCACCGTGGCGGGGCTGTATCGATGTGCGGCTCCGCCGCGTGGGCGCGACCAGCCACGACGGACCCGCAGTCGACGCACCGGGCTTCCAGCGGAGCGCTTAGCGGACCAGCAACAGCTCCGGATCCTCGCGCAGCTTGCCGAGGGCGCGGGACACCGCCGACTTGACCGTGCCCACCGAGACGCCGAGCACCTCGGCCGTCTGGACCTCGCTGAGGTCCTCGTAGTACCGGAGGACTACCATCGCGCGCTGCCGTGCGGGCAGCTTGGAGATCGCCCGCCACATCGCGTCGTGCAGCGCCTGCTGTTCGGCCGGGTCGTCCCCGCCGGAGACCGGCTCGGGCTCCGGCAGCTCGTCGCAGGCGAACTCGTCCACCTTGCGCTTGCGCCACTGCGATGTCCGGGTGTTCAGCAGCGCCCGGCGCACATAGCCGTCGAGCGCGCGGTGGTCCTCGATCCGCTCCCAGGCGACATACGTCTTGGTCAGCGCCGTCTGCAGCAGATCCTCCGCGTCGCTCGGGTTCGCGGTGAGCGACCGGGCGGTACGCAGCAGCACCGGCTGGCGGGCCTTGACGTACGACGAGAACGACGGGTACGTCAGCGACCGCGTCGCGGCTTGGGAAGCGCTGGTGCAGACGGTTGTGGTCATGGCTCCACGCTATGAGCGACCCCCTCTCCAGCGGATCGGCCGCAGGTCCCGAAGCGCACTCCCCCTCAGGTTGTAGGGGTGGTGCTGACTGCACCTCCTGAAGGTGGACCGGAGGAGGACACCTACTGCGGGTTTACCCCTGGGGGCTACGACCACGGTGCCGGGCCCCATGCCTGTGCGGCCGGCACGGCGGCGGCCCCCGGCGCCGCTCCCCGTGCGGCAGCCCCGACCCGGGTTCCCCCACGGCGCCTGCCTCACGCTCCCTCCAGGACCAGCCCCGACGTCGGCACACCTGTCCCCGCGGTCACCAGGACCCGGCCGGTCCCCGGTATCTGGTTGACGGATGTGCCCCGCAGTTGCCGTACCCCCTCCGCGATCCCGTTCATCCCGTGCAGATACGCCTCCCCCAACTGTCCCCCGTGCGTATTGACCGGCAGCCGCTCCTCCGCCATGAACTCAGCGGCCTCACCCTTTCCGCAGAACCCGAACTCCTCCAACTGCATCAGCACGAACGGTGTGAAGTGGTCGTACAGGATCCCCACATCGATGTCGGCCGGGGTGAGCCCGGAGCTGCGCCACAGCCGGCGGGCCACCACGCCCATCTCCGGCAGGCCGGTCAGGTCGTCCCGGTAGAAGCTGGTCATCTGCTCCTGGGCCCGCCCCGCCCCCTGGGCGGCGGCTGCGACGACAGCCGGGGGGTTCGGCAGGTCGCGAGCCCGCTCCACGGACGTGACGACGATGGCCTGACCGCCGTCCGTCTCCTGGCAGCAGTCCAGCAGCCTGAGCGGTTCGGCGATCCAGCGCGAGGCCGCGTGGTCGGCGAGCGTGATCGGTCTGCCGTGGAAGTACGCCGCCGGATTGGTGGCCGCATACTTGCGGTCCACGACGGCCACATGCCCGAACACCTCCGGGGTCAGCCCGTAGGTGTGCAGATACCGCTGAGCCGCCATCGCCACCCAGGAGGCCGGGGTGAGCAGCCCGAACGGCAGGGACCAGCCCAGGGCCGCGCCCTCCGCCGACGGCTCTCGGTGCTGCACACCCGAGCCGAATCTCCGGCCCGACCGCTCGTTGAACGCGCGGTAGCACACCACCACCTCGGCCACGCCCGCGGCGATGGCGAGCGCCGCCTGCTGGACGGTCGCGCAGGCCGCCCCGCCGCCGTAGTGCACCCGGGAGAAGAAGGACAGCTCGCCCATCCCGCAGGCCTGGGCCACCGTGATCTCCGGGCTGGTGTCCATGGTGAACGTGACCATCCCGTCCACGTCCCCCGGTGTCAGCCCCGCGTCGTCCAGCGCCGCCCGCACCGCCTCCACCGCCAGCCGGAGCTCACTGCGGCCCGAGTCCTTGGAGAACTCGGTGGCGCCGATCCCGACGATCGCGGCCCGCCCACCGAGGGCGTCCGGGGTTCGGGTGCTCATCGCGCACCCCCCGTCGGTACGGTGACCGTCACCGTGCCGGTCACATGTCTGCCGATGCCGTTGTCCCCCACGACCCGAACCGTCGCGGTCTCGCCATCGAGCTCGTCCACCGTCCCCGTCAACACCATCGTGTCCCCCGGGTAGTTGGGTGCGCCCAGCCTGATGGCCACCTTGCGCAGGACGGCCGTCGGGCCGAAGTGGTCCGTGATGTAGCGGCCCACCAGGCCGTTGGTGGTCAGGATGTTCATGAAGATGTCGGGGGAGCCCTTCTGGCGGGCCAGTTCCGCGTCGTGGTGCACGTCCTGGTAGTCCCGGGAGGCGATCGCTCCGGCCACGATGAGCGTGCGGGTGATCTCGATCTCCAGCGGCGGCAGTCGGTCGCCGACCGTCGGCAGTCGGTTGCCGGTCCTCACCGATCCCATGCCTCGCCCTCCTCCCCTTCCTTGATCAAATCGCCCAGTTCCTGCAGCAATTCGTCGCCGCATCCCAGATATGCGTCCAGCTGCCGGCCCCACAGGAAGTGCCGGTGCACCGGATGGTCCAGGTCGGCTCCCGCGCCGCCGTGCAAATGCTGGCCCGCGTGGACGACCCGGCTGCCCGCCTCGGACGCCCACCAGGCGGCGGCCAGCGCGTGCGAGGCGTAAGGCAGCCCGGTGTCGCGCCGCCAGGCCGCCTCGTACGCCGTCACCCTTATCGCCTCCGTGTCCATATACGCGTCCGCTGCCCGGAGTTGGACGGCCTGTTTGGTGGCGAGCGGTCGCCCGAACTGCTCCCGGCTGTTCGTGTGCTCCACGGCCCGCGCGAGGGAACCGGCGCAGACACCGGCCTGGAGACCGGCGAAGGCGGTGCGGGCGGTGGCGAGGACGTCGGCGTAGGCGTCGGGGCCGGTGGGGTCGGCGGGGTGTACGGAGCCAACGCCGCCGATCTGTTCGCCGCCAACGTCGCTGAGCCGGTCGGCACCGGGCCCGCTGAGCCGGTCGGCACCAGGCCCGCCAAGCCGTTCGGCACCAGGCCCGCCGAGCCGTTCGGCTTCGGTTCCCTCCAGCACGAGTCGCCCCGCCGCCCAGGGCGCCGTGAGTTCGACCGGCTGCCACTCCACGTGGCCGACGTTCGGCACCAGCCACAGCTTCCGGTCCGCGTCGGCCACCAGGACATGCGTGGCGTCCCGCAACCAGGGCACGACGGGGACCGTGCCGGTCAACTCGCCGCCCGCAGTCGCCCGTACCCCTCCCTGTGCCGGAAATGCCCCGCTGACCACCACCGAGCCGTCGATGATCCCTGGCAGCAACCGCTCGCGCTGCTCCGCCGAGCCGTGGGCCGACACCGCCAGAAGTCCGTACACACAGGTGGCCGCGAAGGGCACCTGGGCCGTCGTGCGGCCCTGCTCCTCCAGGAGGAGGACGAGGCCCAGCAGGCCCACCTCCTGGACGGCGCCGATGAGTCCGGCTGCGCACAAGGCCTTCCACAGCTCCGGGTCGCTGACTGTGCCGGCGGCCGTCAGCCGTTCGTGCGTGGCGAGGTCGCCGAAGATCCGCGCGGCCAGTTCCTGGGCGGCGGTCTGCTCCGCGGTGGGCGTGAAGTCCATGTCAGGCCTCGCCCTCGTGGACCCGGAAGACCGGCAGGACCAAGGCACCGCCCGGGTCCTCGTGCCGCTGGAATTCGAGCCGTACCGGCAGGCCGATGCGGACCTTGTCGTAGGGCACCCCCACCACGTTGCTGATCATCCGCACGCCTTCCGCCAGCTCGATCAGGCCGACGGCATACGGAGGATCGAGGGCCGGGAACGGCGGGTGGTGCATCACGACGTACGAATAGACCGTGCCCTCGCCGCTTGCCTCCACCGTGTCCCAGTCCAGGCCGCCGCATGCGTTGCACCCCGGCAGCCAGGGGAAACGCAGGGTCGTGCAGCCGGTGCAGCGCTGGATGAGGAGCTGATGCCGGTCCACTCCTTCCCAGAAGCCGGCGTTGTCGCGGTTGATCACCGGCCGGGGGCGGGGGGCTTTCGGCGTCTTCCGCGCGGGGGCGTATTTGAGGATGCGGAAGCGGTGGGTGCCGACCAGGTCCGGTCCCACCCGGACGTCCATGCGGGTCGTGACGAAATACCCCGTGCCCAGCTTGGTCGTCTTGCGGTCCGACACCGACTCGATCACCGCGTCGAAGGTGATCTCGTCGCCGGGCCGCAGGGGGCGCAGATACTCCTGCTCGCAGTCGGTGGCGACGACCGAGGTGCAGCCCGCCTCGTCGAGGAGGGTGAGCAGGTCGTCGTACGCCTGGGAGCGTCCCGTATACCCGGAGAGGCCGCCCATGGTCCATGCCTGGAGCATGGTGGGCGGGGCGATGGCGTCCGGTCCCGAATACGCCGAGTTGGTGTCGCCCAGCGCCTCGCACCAGTGCCGGATCATCGGTTCGTTGACCGGATCCTTGCCCCCGCGCGCGACGGCGGTCGCCCGCCCCTCGAACGCCTTCAGCCGCGCTCCCAGCTCGTCATGCACCTCGCTCACCTCCGTCCCCTGTCCGGTCACCCCCGTCCCTTGTCCGCTCACCGCCGCCCCCTCGTCATCCCGAGCCGCATCGTCGCGACGATCTCCCGCTGCACCTCGCTCACCCCGCCCCCGAACGTGTTGATCTGCGCCGCCCTGTTCAGCCGCTCCAGCTCGCCGTCCCCGAACGCCCCCGGCGACCCCGAACGAACCAGCCCTGCCAGCCCGTCCGTCCCGATCGCGTGCTGACATATTCGGTACACCGCCACCGCCGATTCGGTTCCCGCGACTTTCACCCCGCTCGCGTCGCCGGGCGCAAGGCGGCCCGCCCCCACATCCCCCACCAGACGCCAGCTGAGCAGGCGCGATGCCGCCAGCCGGGCGTGTGCCTCGGCCAGCCGCGAGCGCACCCACGGCTCGTCAACCCGGCGCCTTCCGGTCACCGGATCGGGGGTGCGTACGGCGTTCAGCGCGGCCGTGTAGAAGTCCTCGGCCTGCATACCGAGCGCGGCGAGGGCGACCCGTTCATGGTTGAGCTGGTTGGTGATGAGCGTCCAGCCCTCGTTCTCCGCGCCGACGAGGTTGCCGGCCGGGACGCGGACGGCGTCGTAGTACGTGGCCGTCGTGGTCTGCCCGCCGACCGTCTCGATCGGCGTCCAGGAGAAGCCGGGGGCGTCGGTGGGGACGAGGAGGATCGAGATGCCACGGTGTTTGGAGGCGTCGGTGTCGGTGCGGCAGGCCAGCCAGATCCAGTCGGCGTGCTGGGCGCCGGAGGTGAAGATCTTCTGCCCGTCGACGAGCCAGTCGCCCGCGCCGTCCCGTACCGCCCGGGTCCGCAGCGACGCCAGGTCGGTCCCGGCCGACGGCTCGCTGTAGCCGATCGCGAAGACGAGTTCCCCTCGCAGGATGCCGGGCAGGAAGGCGGCCTTCTGCTCCTCGCTGCCGTACTTCATCAGCGTCGGCCCGACCGTGTTCAGGGTGACCATCGAGACGGGTGCGCCCGCCCGGTACGCCTCGTCGAAGAAGACGAACTGCTCGTCCGCGCCCCGGCCCTGACCGCCGTACTCGACGGGCCACCCGAGCCCCAGCCAGCCGTCCGCGCCGATACGACGTCGCAGTGCCCGCACGCGCGCGTGCTCCTCAGCCGGGGGCGGCCCGTCCGGCATGAGGGCCCGGAAGTACGTACGCAGCTCGGCGCGCAGCCGCCGCTGGCGCTCGGTGGGGGCGAGGTGCACGATGACGGCCCTCCGGGGCGTCGTACGGGCTGAGGGTTTCTGACTGTCCGTCAGATACCGTGCCCTGTCAAGGTCGTCGCCCGCACCCGGAAAGGCGCCTGTCTCGTGCGGAAAACGCCTGCGCGGCGGTGCCGAAGCACCGCCGCGCGGACGTGTGACCACCCCACAGAGCACACCCCACAAGGGAGTTCAGGGCCGGCGCCCGAGGGCCGGCCCTCCCGGTCTCACCAGAGGGGCGTGAAGCCGACGGCGACGTTCTCGTTGCCCTGGTTGATGGCCGTGAAGGCGGATCCGTCGACCTGGGCGGTGTTGCTCTGGTTCGAGGCGCCGTCCCCCACCGCCTGCTGCTGTGTGGTGGACGAGTTGCCGTTGTTGTCGTCGCCGACGCCGCTGCCGATGATGCCGGCGGAGGCCTTGGTGGCGGTCGCGTTCGATCCGTCGTCCGCGAGGGCGCCGGTGTCCGCCGTCGCGACGCCGGCGAAGAGGGCCGCGGCGAGCGGAAGGGCGGAAACGGCGGCGATGACGCGGGCGGTACGGATGCTTGCCATGTTGTTCCTCCAGAACAAGGTGCACACCGGCCGTCGGGCCGTAAGTGCGCGTGGTACGTGAAGTACGGCTTGAACCAAGGCAGTTGGCCATCCGCCTCGGTGCTGTGCACGACGTCGCGAGATCAGAGTTGCCCACCGAATCCCCGGCAAACCACCCCGGAAGCCCCTATTCGCCCTGAAGCGTGATGACAAGTCGATAAACCCCTTTGGTTGCCTTCAGCCCCAGGCCAGGGCAGGCCGGACACCTTCACCCCAAGCGCCACAAGGGGTGAAGCGTTCCGGCGCGTTTCCGGCCAACCTGCCGACTGCGGCGAGTCGCGCTCGACCGCTCTTCCTTTTTTCGAACACCTGTACGAGCATGGAGGCATGGCCACCACCGACCGGCAGGCCACGATGCTGGCCCTCGCACACGCCCTGTCAGCCGCGGAGCGCGGCCTGGCCGTCATCCCCCTGTCCCGGACGAAACTCCCGGCCCTGCGCTCCCCCCACCGCGACGACCCCACCGCACCCCCCTGCCACGGCGAATGCGGCCGCTTCGGACATGGGGTGTACGACGCCTCGACCGACCCGGCGCGCATCCGCGAACTGTTCTCCGCCGCACCCTGGGCGACCGGCTACGGCATCGCCTGCGGCCTCCCCCCACACCACCTGATCGGCATCGACCTGGACACCAAGTCGGGCACCGACTCCTCGGCGGCCCTGCGCGAACTGGCTCTGCGGCATCTGTTCACCATCCCCGCCACCGTCGTCGTCCTGACCCCCAGCGGCGGCCGCCACCTGTGGCTCAGCGGCCCGCCGGACGTCGTCGTCCCCAACTCCGCGGGCCGCCTGGCACCGGGCATCGACATCCGGGGCGCCGGCGGCTACCTCGTCGGCCCCGGGTCCCGCACCGAGTACGGCGTCTACAGCACCGCCCCCGGCACCGCTCACCTCGCCCCCGCGGCCTGCCCGCCCGCCCTCCTGCGCCTGCTGCTCCCACCGCCCCGCACCCACCACCCCACACCCCCGTCGGCCGGCGGACACGGCCAGGGCCTCGTCCAGTTCGTCCTCGCGGCCCACGAGGGACAGCGCAACACCCGCCTGTTCTGGGCGGCTTGCCGCGCCTACGAGGACGGCATCGGCCCCGACCTCGTCGAACCGTTCGTCGAGGCAGCCCTCAACACCGGCCTCACCGAACGCGAGGCCCGCGCCACGATCGCGTCGGCGGCGCGCATGACGGGGCATCAGCCGTGAGGGTGCGCCGGGGCGCGCAACGGTGCGCCCCGGCGGAAGGGGACACTGGGATGCGCTTGCGCTGAGGCAGTGTCGGCGCCTTGCTGCGGCAGCGTCGGCCGTGCGTGGAGGTCGTGCGTGGAGGTCGTGCGCCGAACGGCCCCGGCTGGACCGCTGTGTGGCGCAGGCCACTGGAACCCCCATTGGCCCGCGGAGAGTTAGCGAGTGTGAGGGAAACGGAACGAGGAGAGTCAGTACGTACGCGCATACGGGCCGGGGACCGTGAGGCCTTCGCCGAGCTGTACGACCAGCACGCGCGCGCGGTGTACAACCATGCCCTGCGGCTGACCGGTGACTGGTCGGAGGCCGAGGAGGCGATGTCGGAGACCTTCCTCGCCGCTTGGCGTACCCGGGAGACCGTGGACCCGGAGGGCGGATCGCTCAAACCGTGGCTGCTCGGGATCGCCACGCACAAGGCCCGCAACGCCAACCGTGGTCTGCGCCGTCGACTCGCCTTCCTGGCCCGTAGCCCGGCCCCGACGCCCGTCGAGGACTTCGCGGACGAGACGGCCGGCCGGATCGACGACGCGCGCCGTCTCGCGGTGGTCCATCGCGCGCTGAGCCAACTGCGCCGCCAGGACCGGGAGGTGCTCGCCCTGTGCGTGGCCTCCGGGCTGGACTATCAGCAGGCCGCCCAGGCACTCGGCGTCCCGGTCGGCACCGTGCGTTCACGGCTGTCCCGCGCCCGCGCGCGGCTTGCCAAGCTGAGTTCCGGCCCACCCGATCACGGGGCGGAACTGCCCGACCGTCGCGGAGAGGTAGAGGGTGAGGCCGCATTCGCGGCCATGTTTCTGCAGGAGGAAACGCCATGAACGCTGACAAGCTGCCGAGCACCGGCTCCGCCCGGAGCGAGGCCGAGGAGTTGCTGTCGGCACCGGCCGAATGGGACCTCCCGCCGAGCAGACACCTCCACTACAAGGACGTTCTGATGCAGCGGATCGACCGCGACAGCTCCCCTTCCACCCAGTCGCCCCCGGCACCGCGCCGCCGATTCCCGCGTACGGCCGTGCTGTTGCCCGTTGCGGCGATGGCACTGGCCGGCGCACTGGTCGTCACACTCTCCGGGGGCGGAGACGGTTCCGCGCCGGCAGCGGGGACCAAGACCGCGGAGGCCCGGCCGAACAACGCGTCCGTCACACTCGACCGCATCGCCGCCGCGTCCATGGCCACCGACGCGACGCCGGTGAAGGACGGCCAGTTCGTGTACGTCGAGAGCCTGGTCCGCGCGAACAAGGGCACCTTCGGAGGGCCCGTGCGGCTCGGTGCCGTGCACAAGCGGGAGGCCTGGTTCTCGCAGGACCCCGACCCGGTCAAGATCACCGGGTGGCTCCGCGACTCCGGGAAGGACGCCATCATGCCCGGTCAGACCATTCCCATCGAGTCTCCCAGCGCCTACCCGGTGGGCATCGACCGCCCCACGTACAAGTGGCTGGCATCGCTGCCCACCGACCCCGACGCCCTGCTCGAACTGCTCTATGCCCAGACCCAGGTGGGCGACGACGAGTCGAAGGAGCAGGCCGTCTTCGGCAAGATCGGCGATCTGCTGAACGAAACGATCATGCCGCCGGAGAATGCCGCCGCGTTCTACAAGGCGACCGCGAGGATTCCCGGCGTGACCGTCATCCCCGACGTCGTCGACACCGCCGGGCGTCACGGCATCGGCATCACCCGCGAGGACCCGGCCTCCGCGGTGCGCGACGAGTGGATCTTCGACAAGCAGAAGCTCACCTACATCGGCTCGCGTTCGTACATGACCAAGGACAAGGAGAAGGGCACCAAAGCCGAGACCCTGATCGGCACCGGCGCCGTCATGCGCCGCACGGTCGTCGACACGCACCCCACCACGACCGCCAGCTGACCCGCACGCTCCCGGTACACACCGAAGGGGTGCCCCTCCTATGAGGGGCACCCCTTCGAGACGGCGACGGAGTGGAGCGCCAGCTAGCAACCGCTACTGGCCTGCCCGGGGCCGGCGTTCTCCTCCGGTCCTTTCGTTGAGAGGTCAGCGACGAGTGTCGTACTCCTCACGCGCCGCGAGAACCTCTTCGATGTGCTCCTCAGCCCAGCGGCCCAGTGCTTCCAGGGGCATGTGCAGTGTGCGTC
Organism: Streptomyces sp. NPDC050211; assembly: GCF_040656035.1. Classification (NCBI taxonomy): domain Bacteria; kingdom Bacillati; phylum Actinomycetota; class Actinomycetes; order Kitasatosporales; family Streptomycetaceae; genus Streptomyces; species Streptomyces sp. NPDC050211. The sequence continues at coordinate 13,657 of NZ_JBFALC010000092.1, read as the reverse complement.
CCAGCGCGGTCAACTCGTACTCGACCCTCGGCGGCACCTCGGCGTAGACGTGGCGGGTGACGATGCCGTCACGTTCCAGGTCCCGCAGGGTGTCAGTGAGGACCTTGGCGCTGATGCCGTCGACGGTGGTACGCAGGTCGCGGAAGCGCATCCTGCCGCCGCTGAGGGCGATGACAACCATGGCGGTCCACTTGTTGGCGATGCGGGCCAGCGACGTGCGGGAAGGGCAGGTCGCCGTCATCAGGTCGAAATCCGGGTGCTGTGGCATGCGTCACACCGGTCCATTGGTTACGTTGAGGTGACTGGTTACGGATGGTGAGTATAGGGCTCCAGCAGCAAGAACCCGACGAAGGAGAGAACCATGGAGTCCAACACGCTCACTGTCGCCCGCCGCTACGTCGAGGCCGTGTCCGCCAAGGACTTCGCCGCGATTGCGGGCCTGTTCGCCGAGGGCATCATGTGGCACCAGCCCGGCGACAACGCGGTCTCCGGTACCCACAGCGGCGGGGCCGCGGTAGGCGAGATGCTGGCCACCCAGATGACCGCCACTGAGGGAACCTTCGAACTCCAGCTGACCGGCGACCCCATGGTCAACGGCGCGCTGGTTGCGATCCCCATCCACTTCTCGGCCAAGCGCGCCGGCAATGAGATGTCGATGGACGGGGTCGACGTGCTGAGGGTCGAAGGCGACAAGATCGCGGAAGTGTGGCTGTTCTCCGCCGACCAGCAGGCCGAGGACGCCTTCTGGGGTGCCGGCTGAACACCGGGCGGCCCTGACAGAGCCGTTGCAGCCGCCCAACGCAGGAGTGGCTGGTGCTGTACGGAGGCCGAAGCCTGACGGCCGCAAACGAGACCAGTCAGCCTCTACATCATCGGTACGAGTACCTCGGCCGTGGCCGTCTCAGTTTCCGTCTCCTCGACTGGGAAGGGCGTCAGCCCTTTGTCTCCGAGCCCCAGCGTTCCGGCCCCACTCCGCGCCAGTCGATCCACGGCACCCCCGCGACCTCGGCGGGGTCGATCTCCAGGCCGGCTCGGCGGAGGAACTCGGCGACGTCGGCCACATTGTGGGCAAGGCCGAGGATCTCACCGTGCACGCGCACCTGCCGGCCACCGGTGGGCGAAGGTGGATGCACGATCACGCGAATCGGGCCGGACATGGCTTCAGGATCATCCGGGATGTACGGCCCTACATTCCAGCGCGTCATTTGAGCACCCTCAGTGTCCGGACGGCAGCGCACGTCATGTTGAAGCCGCAGGTAGATCCGGTGATGGAGCCACTCAGCACACGTCCCCGTCCGGCCGTCCCAGGTCACGCAGTTCCCACCACTCCGCGGCGCTTGGCCGCCGTTGCCGCCGGCGCAACTCAGTACGGCCGGGCTGCTCCGCAAGCTGCCGGTAGATGGCGCTCCACTCCTGCTGAGTCCGGGCGAGGTCGGCGGGAAACGGTCGCATGCACGAATTCAAGCATGTGTTCGATTTATGAGTCCATCGAGGAGGGGGACCTGTGACGTTCAGCGATAGTTGGCCGCGGCGCGGATGTCAGTGTCAGCGGCGGTTCGCTTCGCGGATGAGGTCAGGGATGCCCGTCCGGCGAAGGTGCTGCCCGCATTTCGGGCACCAGATGGTGTTCGGGATCTCCGTGACGGTCTTGCAGCCGCCGCACCGCAGGTGCATGCCCTTCCCCACGGGAAAGTCCGCCTCGGGTACCGCGATCTCATCGCCGCAGCCCTGGCAGTCGATGAGGAGGTCGAGGGGCGGGGAGGGCGGATTCGGGCGGGTTGTGTAGTAGCCACAGCCGACGCAGGGTGCGTCAGCGGGGTCGCCGGGGCCGAACCGGTCGAACCGCTCGCGCATCCGGTCGTTGACGTCAGAGTGCGGTCGCCTGCAGTCCGGGCAGACCATCCTCGGTTCCATGACGAGCGTGACCTGCTCGCACGCGTCGCACGCCCGGGCCTGGTCCCCCTCCCGCAGCGTCTGGACGGCGATGGCCTTGGGGTAAATCTCTGAGGCGGCTCCGCATCCTGGGCAAAGCAAGGCCGGGTCGGCGCCGCGTGAAGGCCTGCCGCACGACGGGCAGGGCGGAGAGACCGGAGCAGGCTGTACTTCCTGGCGCCGGGGCCCGCCCTGCCTCCCGCGTCCGCGCCAGCGCCTTCCGAAGATCACAGGTCCTCACCTTTCTCTGATCGTCGAGGCCGTCCGGACACCGCTCCGGCCGTCCGTAGTCCAAGGGCGGGGAGCGTTCACTTGGTGACCACCGTCCAGGCCGTTCCCTCGGCCAGTCGCACACGAATCGGCCCGTTCGCATGGGCGACCAGGCGCCCCGCCCGGTCGACGTCACCGGCATGGACGAGCGGCTCCCGGCCGGTGACGTCGCCTTCGAGGAACCGCTGGTCCGGCGTCGGCAACCCCGCGTCTGTGCGGGTGCTCAGGATGTCGCGGACGTAGTGGATGGGCTGTGGGGCGCGGGCTCGGACGGCGATGCAGTAGAGATTGGCCCCGCCGTAGAGGGTTGCCTCGGTGTCGCCGTCGTGGAAGGAACAGCCCGTCATGCGCTGCGGGTCCAGACTGCTGAAGAGGATGTGATACGCCTCTTGTCCGTACAACGTTCCCAGCGCCCCGATGTCGAAGAGGATCCCGATCTCGTACCTGCCGCTGGCCTTCTTCCGAAACAGCCTCACCGATGCCCCTCCTCGGTCTGCCCCAGTCCGTCCGGTCCGGAACGTAGCCGCCGACAGCCGGGACCCCTCCCGACGGGCTCCCCCACTGCGGCGGGCGGCCAGTCAGTCGAGGCGGCGATTCCAAGGCCAGGCCGGCCAACCATCGCTGAGCAAAGCGGCAACCCCCATTGGACCTTGGGCGAACACACTCGTGCCTCCCCTGCACCGCGCTCTCGCCCTGGCTGCGGTCGAGGGAGGAACATGGGAGTCGAGCGAGCAAGGGAGGCCCGCCATGAAGACCGGAGCCTCGGATTACGACCGCTGGCTGTACTCTCACACGCCCTCCCAGGCCGAGGGCGAGCGTGACGAACCGGCTGAGAGCGCGGCCATGGAGCAGCACCCGGACGTCCCCAGGACCGAGCCGTCTCAAGCGGAGGGCGAACGGGTGGACGACACCAGGGCCACCTGACCGTCGATAAGCGATCAATGAACGGCGGTACCGCTGAGGAAGCATCGCTTCTCGGCATCCAGAAGGCCGCTCTGGTCACGCACATCCGCCGGACCTACTACAGCGACCAGGGGCGCCCCGTGGAGACGGCGGACATCGTGGTGCCCGCTGCTCGCTGCGAGATCGTCTACGAGATTCCGATCAGCCGTCAGCCAGCCAACACGGCGACGAGCAGGCACCGCCCAGCACCACGGCCCCCGACCATATGACCTGGTCAGGGGCCGTTCTCACTGCTCATCGTGCGGTGGGTGTGGGATTTGAACCCACGGTGACATCGCTGCCACGACGGTTTTCAAGACCGTTCCCTTAGGCCGCTCGGGCAACCCACCCCGCGCTGCCGGTGATCGGCGGCGCGGGAACAAGAGTAACGGGTTGGCAGGTGGGCGTGCGGGTCAGTTGTCTCCGACGCGGGAGCCGAGGGTGAGGTCCACGGTGCGGGTCTGGCCATCGCGTTCGTAGGTGATCTTGACCTTGTCGCCGGGCTGGTGGGTCCAGATCTCGCCGATGAGGGTGGGGCCGGAGTCGATCACCCTGTCGTCGAGCTTGGTGATGACGTCGCCGGGCTTGAGGCCGGCCTCTGCGGCGGGGCCGCCGGACTCGACGCCGTCGGCGCCATTGACGCCCTCGGTGATCTTCGCGCCGTCCGTGGTGTCCTCCGTGGAGACGGACGCGCCGATCTTCGCGTAGATCGGCTTGCCGGTCTTGATCAGCTGCTGGGCGACGTACTTGGCCTGGTTGATCGGGATGGCGAAGCCCAGCCCTATCGAGCCGGCCTGGCCGGTGCCGCCCAGGCCGCCGTTGCTGGTGGACTGGATCGCGGAGTTGATGCCGATCACGTTGCCCTGGGCGTCCAGCAGCGGGCCGCCGGAGTTGCCCGGGTTGATCGAGGCGTCAGTCTGCAGGGCGCTCATGTAGGACGCGTTGCTGCCGGTACCGTCGCTGGAGGCCACGGGGCGGTTCTTGGCGCTGATGATGCCCGTCGTCACCGTGTTGGACAGGCCGAAGGGGGCGCCGATGGCGATGGTGGAGTCGCCGACGGCCACCTTGTCGGAGTCGCCCAGTGTCAGGGGCTTCAGGTTCGACGGGGCGTTCTCGAGCTTGATGACCGCGACGTCGTAGCCCGCCGCATGGCCGACGACCTGGGCGTCGTACTTCTTGCCGTCCGGGAAGGTGGCCGTCAGCTTGCCGCCGTCGACCGCCTCGGCCACCACGTGGTTGTTGGTGACGATGTGGCCCTCTTTGTCGAAGACGAAGCCGGTGCCGGTGCCGCCCTCGCCGCTGGAGGACTCGGCCTGGATGGTGACCGTGCTCGGCAGGGCCGTGTCCGCCACGCCCGCGATGGTGCCCGCGTCGCGCTTGACGGAGCCGCCGCTGTCGGAGGCGGAGACGGTCGTGGAGTCGCCACTGTCGTTGTTCCTGGCCAGGGTGTAGCCGAGGCCGCCGCCCAGGCCGCCCGCGGCCAGCGCGGCCACGAGGATCGCGGCGACCAGACCACCGCGCCTGTTACGGGGCTTGGGAGCGGGCGGCGGGAAGCCGGCGCCCCAGCCGGAGCCCGCGCCTCCAGAGCCCCCGTCGGCGTACGAACCGGCTCCCGCGGCGCCTGTGTCCCCGTACGACGGAGTGGCCGGCGGCGGGGGCGGCCAGGAGGCGTCCGGGGCGGAACCGCCCTGGGGAGTGTGAGGGCCCGGAGACCCGGCCGACGCGTAGGCGGGCGTGGTGCGGGCCGGTGCATGGTCCGGGGTGTCCGCGGGCACCGCCGGTATGGGAGCCGTCGGCGCGGCCGGCCGCGTGGAAGCTGCGGGAGATTCCACCGGCACGGGAGGTGCGGACGGGGCCGGGGGTACCGCAGTGCCCTCGTTCTCGGTGCTCACAGCTTTTCTCCTCGATCCACGGCTGTTCTTCTCGGTCGCACTCGGTCACACGCGCTCACGCTTGTCGTCGGTCCGGCGCGATTCAGCTGTGCATGTGCTTCTTTTGTCTGCTGACAGCTTTTCCCACGGGCCGTCAGAGCACCATAAGCGGTTGCTGTGGGTGCGCGACCATCCTTTATATAGGACCTTTCAGGCAGGATGGGCGCATCTCGAAGCTCCCGCCCGCCACGCGCGCGTGCCCGACGCAGGGGTATCGCCGTCACGCCTACCCCCTCGCGGTGGCACCATGACGCGGTGACCCCTGCACGGCAGCACCGGATTCAAGTCGTCGCCCACCGCGGGGCCTCCGAAGAGGCTCCCGAGCACACCCTGGCCGCATACAAGAAGGCGATCGAGGACGGCGCGGACGCCCTCGAGTGCGATGTACGGCTGACCGCCGACGGCCATCTCGTCTGTGTCCACGACCGCCGCGTCAACCGCACCTCCAACGGCCGAGGAGCGGTCTCCGCGCTGGAGCTCGCCGAGCTGGCGGCCCTGGACTTCGGCTCCTGGAAGCACCGGGACTCCTTGCGGATGCGGGACGAGGAGCCCGACTGGGAGCACTTGCCCGAGGACCCGGAGGACACCTCCGTCCTGACCCTGGAGCGACTGCTCGAACTCATCGCCGACACCGGCCGCCGGATCGAGCTGGCCGTCGAGACCAAGCACCCCACCCGCTGGGCGGGCCAGGTCGAGGAGCGGCTGCTGCTGCTCCTGAAGCGCTTCGGGCTGGACGCGCCCGCCACACCGGCGGAGTCCCAGGTGCGGATCATGAGCTTCTCGGCCCGCTCGCTGCACCGCGTACGAGCCGCCTCGCCGACCTTGCCGACGGTCTATCTGATGCAGTTCGTCTCGCCTCGGCTGCGCGACGGACGGCTGCCCGCGGGTGTCCGGATCGCGGGCCCCTCGATCCGGATCGTGCGCAACCATCCGGCCTACATCGAGCGCCTGAAGCGAGCCGGCCACCAGGTGCACGTCTGGACCGTGAACGAGCCGCAGGACGTCGATCTCTGCGTCGACCTGGGCATCGACGCCATCATCACCAACCGGCCCGGCGAGGTGCTGCGCCGACTCGGTCGGTGAACCATGAAACCAAGCTTGACCCCCGCAGCCCGCTTACAGCATCCTCCGATCTCGGCCACACCGGCGAAATCCAGCCACATGGTTACAGGGAGTGCACCGGCGCGTTCGATCCGTATTCGATCGTTGCGAATGCGTCAGCGAACGTTCTCTGGCCGGTTTCCGGTTCAGGCCAATGGGGCATCCACACCGTGGCGTGGGGCAAAGGAGGTCTCGGGGGTGGCGTTGGTGGTGGCACAGGAGGTGCCCACGTCGTCGAGCATGGCCGTACCCCATGGCCCTGCGGGCGTGGGGAAAGCGAGACACCGTATGCGCGCTCAGCTGCGCACGGGTGGTGTGGCGGAATCGGTCATCGACGATGCCGTATTGATTCTTTCCGAACTCTTGAGCAACGCGTGCAAACATGGTCGGCCGCTGGGTGACGCCCTGGCCGGGGACGGCGACGTCCGGGCCGCGTGGCGCGTGGACCGACGCGGCAGACTCACGGTCGAGGTGACGGACGGTGGTGGGCCCACCCGCCCGGCTCCGGCCACGCCTTCGGTCACCGCACACGGCGGCCGCGGGCTGAACATCATCACCGCACTGGCCGACGACTGGGGCGTCCGGGACGACGCCTGCGGCGAGGTCACGGTGTGGGTCGTGGTCCACGACGACGTGCACGATCCCGATGCCGGTCGCCGACGCGACGACTTCGCTACGCGTGTCGCCGCTCCGAGGGTGTCCGCGATGGCTGACCTGGACTTCGGACACGCCTTCGACGATCTGGACTGAAGCCCCCGTCGCACCGGGTCGGCCACGTTGTCCACAGGGTTCCCGTCGGCCGTGGTGTGAACGGCTAGGCTCCCGCCGTACGACACGAGCCGTAACCGGGAGACACCACGATGGCCAAGAAGCGACCCCAGACGAAGGCCCCGCGGCCGCAGCTCACAGACGCTGAGATCCCGGTCGTCGGTGCCCGTGAACCCTGCCCCTGCGGCAGCGGCCGCCGCTACAAGGCGTGCCACGGCCGGGCCGCCGCGCACGCGGTGACCGAGCTGGTGCAGCGCCCGTTCGAGGGCCTGCCGGGCGAGTGCGACTGGGTGGCGCTGCGTGAGCTGGTCCCGGCCGCGACCGTGGAGCTGACGCTCAAGGACGGTCTGCCCGAGGACGTTCCGTCGGTCACGCTGGCCACGGTCCTGCCGATGGCCTGGCCTGCCCTGCGCCGCGACGACGGCTCGGTCCTGCTCGGCCTGCAGAACGACACGGCGTCCGGCGACATCAGCCGCGACCTCGCCGACACCCTCCAGCACGCCCTCACCGCCGAGCCGGGCACGCCCGTGCAGGGGCGCCGGGCGCCCAGCGAGGGTCCGCGGCTGCAGGATCTGCTCGCCCCGGAAGGTCCGTTCGAGCCAGTCGTGCACTCGGGCTTCGAGTTCTGGGTCTCGGACGCGGACAACGCCGCTCCGGAGGTGGCCGCCTCCCTGGAGCGGGCCAACGCGGCGGCCATCCCGACCGTGAAGCTGACCGGCGTGGATGCCGCGTACTGGTGCGAGACGCCGGACAAGAACCATCTGCGGTGGGTCATGCCGCATCCGGAGGAGCAGCTTCTGGACGCTCTCGCGCGGCTGCACGCGGCCGGGAGGTCGAGCCTCGGGGAGGGCACCCGGTTGGTGGGCTCCTTCCGTGCTCACGGGCTCACCGTCCCGGTCTGGGACCTGCCGAGCGAGGTCACCGCGCAGGACATCGAGAAGCCGGCCGCCGAGTTCGCCGAGCGCCTCGCCACCGCGCTGGCCACGGACGCTCCGCTCACCCCCGACGAGCGCCGCGCGCGCGGCGGCCTCACCAACCGGCAGGTCACGCTCAGCTGACACGCAGCTCCGGCTGACCGGTCGGTCAGCCGGAGCGAGCCTTGCCGGAACGGCCGGCTCCGTCCACAACTCCCCGTTCCGGCAGGCGAGTCGGTGTCCGAATAGCCGAGCAAAACGAGAGATCGAATTTGCGAACAGCCGATCTCTTGTTACCGTTCCAATAGCCCGGTTGCTGGTGCATCCCCCGTCGCCAGCAACCGGGTCTTTCCATGCGGCCGCCTCGCCGAGAGTGCGCAGAGGCGCGCGAAGGAGAAGACCCGTCGCGCGTCAACCGCCCGCAGGCGCCCCGGAGTTGCTCCCCGACCGCAACAGCAGCGGCTCCTCCCCGGCCCGGGACGCGAACTCCGCGACCGCCGTGTAGGCAGCCAAGTCGCCCCGTGTCCGCTCCCGCGGCGTCTCACAGGTGGCCGGCTCGTCGTCGGCACCGATCGGGCACCGCATCTGCATGGTGCGGCCACCGGGCCCCATGAGGCTCAGCACCGAGTCCAGCGCCTCCCCGCTCGCATTGCGGTAGTAGGTGCGCGCCCAGGTGTCCTCACCCTGGGTCATCACACAGGTCTGCGCCTCGATGCCGTCGGGCGAGGTGAGTTCGGGGCCGCAGCGGGCGGCGGTGGCCAGGCCCAGGCCGAGCAGCCCGGGGGCGTCGACGGGTTCGGGGGAGGGCGCTTTGGCGTCCGGCTGACGGGACGGTCGTACGGCCTCGGGGTCCTGGTCGCCCACGGGCCCCGCGGACGCAACAGCCAGTGGCAGCGCGATCGCGCATGCCACCACGCCCGCGAGGGCGATCAGGCGAATATTCATGAAGGGGACGATATCGACCGGATTGGGGCGCTCGGTCCGGTGTGCGCCCGACACCCCTACAACTCGGGCGCGCTCACACCCGTACGAGTGAGGGCCTCGACCACGGCGTCCACCACGGCCTCGACGTCGGGCACCCACGGGGAGGCCGAGCCTGGCAGCGGCGCGCGCTCCCAGCGGGTCTGCCCCTGGCCGGTCTCGGACGGCGGCAGCGCCAGATAGCCGCCCTCGCCGTGGAAGCGGAGCGAGCCCGGGACGAAGTCCTGGGCGTACAGCAGTTCGCCCAACTGCTCCATGGAGTACGGCTTCACAAGCAGCGCCCACCGGGTGGGCGAGGCCACGACCGGGCCGAGGCGCATGCCCATGCGGTCGAGGGCGCCCAGCGCGCGGGCGGCCGGCAGGGCGGGCAGCGACACCGCACACGGAGCCTTGCCGCCGGTGGCCAGGACGATCGGCGCGGCGGGCCGGTTGGTCCACCACCAGCGCACCATGCGGGCGTCGGTGGTGGCCGTGAGGAGGCCGGGGTCGAAGGGGTGTGCGCCGGGAACCGTGCAGTCCGGGTCCGGGCAGGCGCAGCGGGAGCGGCCCTGAGGGTCCGCCGCCACGCCCGGGAGTACGGGCCACTGCCATTCCGTCGCGAAGGTCAGGGCCGCGCTGATCATGTCAGGCCCCCCGTCACTGCGCTGGGACAGGAGCCTGCGTCGCCTTCCGAGGATCTCGCGCATGAGCGCTCGTTCCTTTCCGTTGCACCGCTGGCAACACCGTGGAACACATCACACCATGTGTCGATCACTTCACTGTGCGTACCTATTGGCGCATCACACCCCAGCCTCAGGCATGGGGAACCCCTATGGGCCGAGCGTTGCAGCTTCCGCGGCAGCCTCGTCCATACTGCGTCTATCAAAAGCACGGGCGTGGCGTGGGGTGGCGAAGTCTGGCGTTTTGCTGTCGCGCTGGTTTCTCTTCGCCTCCGCCACGGGAGGATGGGGCACGGTCGTCGGTGGCTAAGACGCCCGGGTCCGTCGCCAGGTTCCGGGTGATTCCCAACCACCCCTGGCCTTCACCGAGTACGTACCCATCACGACCGCTGTGACGCTCCGTGGAGCAAGGCCAGTCGACCGCAATAGGCTGTTACCCGAGGCAGTTTTGAGCCAACTTCGCTTTTACGCAAGAGGTCTACTGAAATCCCACGGACACCAGGAATCCCAGCAGGACAATGCTGGACATCCCCTCACGAGTGCGTGTACATGTGGAGACACTGCTAGCGGCGCAGAATGACATGGGGGTTTGCGATGCTATCGAGCAATACGCACCGGTCGGAAAGCCGGACACCATGAACGCCCCTCACGCTCCGAAAGTGGCTGGAATCGATTCAACGGTTCCCTCGCCCGCACACACTGTCGCGCCCGCGCCCGCGGCCTCCGAAAACGCAGCCGGCCCAGCCGTCCCCGCCCCGAACGCGCCCGGCGCACTGCTCCAGGACCGCCTGGCCGGCTGGGTCTCTGACCTCACGACTCTCCACGAACTCACCGAACGTCTGGTCCGCACAGCCGCACTGGCGGACGCCCTCCAGGAAGTGCTGCGCGCCGGAGCCGCCCTCGTGGGCGCCCGGCGCGGTCTCGTCGCGCTGGAACCCGGCGACGGGCTGGGACCGGACACGACCATCGGCCTCGGCCTGGCGCGAGCCGATCTCGGCCACATCGAGACCGTGCCGCGCGGTGCGATGCCCTTCGGCCGGATCCTCGACGGCCTGCCCGGCGCCGAGGACGGCATCGTCCAGCCCGATCTGTTCGCCGAGGACGGCCTCGACCCCCGGCACCGCGAGGTCGCCGCGCGCCTCGGCTACGCCGCCAGCTACACGCTCCCCCTGTCCACGCCCGCCGCCGGCCGCCTCGGAGCCGCCGTATGGCTCTACGACGAGCCCGCCGAGCCGGTCGAACGACAGCGCCACCTCGTCGGTCTGTACGTCCGCCACGCCACCGAGCACCTGGCCCGGCTGCTGGAAGTCGAGCGCACGCGCGCGTGCATGGCGACGATGGCCGAAGAACTGCTCCCCTCACGCCTGCCGCGGGTGGCCGGCATGCAGCTCGCCGTCCGGCACCGCACCGGCCCGCGCGGGGGCGGCGACTGGTACGACGCGCTGCCGCTGCCGGACGCCGCGCTCGGCCTGGCCGTGGGCTCCGTGACCGGCTCCGGCCCCAGCGCCGTCGCCGCGATGGGCCGGCTGCGGGCGTCCCTGCGGGCGTACGCCGTGATGGAGGGCGAGGACCCGGTCGCCGTCCTGTCCGACCTGGAGCTGCTCCTGAGGCTGACCGAACCCGCCCGGTCCGCCACCGCCCTGTTCGCCTACTGCGAGCCGGCGCTGCGCAAGATCACGCTGGCCGGCGCGGGACACACCCCGCCGCTGCTGATCGGTGAGCGGCGTACGGAGTTCGTGGAGACGTCCGTGTCCGCGCCGCTGGGGATGCTCGCCTGCTGGGAGGCGCCCAGCGTGGAACTGGAGGCGGAAGCCGGGGAGACGGTGCTGCTGTACACCGACGGGCTGCTGCACCGCACCGGCGACCCCACCGACCGCGCCTTCGCCCGGCTGCACGCCGCGGCGGCCGGCGTACCCCGGAGCCTGCGCCGGGACCCGGACGCGATCGCCGACCACATCCTGCGGACCGTACTGCCGGACGGGCGGGACGAAGCGGACTCGGCCGAGGACGTCGTACTACTGGCCGCTCGCTTCGAGTAGCAGCCGGTAACAGGTCTTCCGGCCCTGGGCCCCCTTCCTCGCGACCGTACGATGGACGGGGTCCAGTGCCGTATCTAGGAGGATGACCGTGGCCGACGAGCTCACCCCGGAGACCCCGGAGACTGAGTCGGAGAAGCCGATCAAGAAGCGCAAGAACGGCCTGTACCCGGGCGTGTCCGACGAGCTGGCCGAGAACATGAAGTCCGGCTGGGCCGACACGGAGCTGCGCGACCTGGAGCCGATCGCCCAGGCCGCCGAGACCGCCGCGCGGCGTGCCGCGCTGTCGGCGCGTTTCCCGGGCGAGCGGCTGGTGATCCCCGCGGGCAACCTGAAGACCCGCTCGAACGACACGGAGTACCCCTTCCGCGCGTCGGTGGAGTACGCCTATCTCACCGGCAACCAGACCGAGGACGGTGTGCTCGTCCTGGAGCCGGTCGGCGACGGTCACAAGGCGACGATCTACCTCCTGCCCCGCTCCGACCGCGAGAACGGCGAGTTCTGGCTCTCCGGCCAGGGCGAGCTGTGGGTCGGCCGCCGGCACTCGCTGAGCGAGGCGGAGAAGCTGTACGGCATCCCGGCCGCGGACGTGCGCCAGCTGGCGGACGCGCTGGCGGAGGCCACGGGTCCGGTCCGGGTCGTACGGGGCTACGAAGCACGTATCGAGGCCGCGCTCACCGACAAGGTCACCGCCGAGCGGGACGAGGAGCTGCGGGTCTTCCTGTCCGAGGCGCGGCTGGTCAAGGACGCGTTCGAGATCGGCGAGTTGCAGAAGGCCGTCGACTCGACCGTGCGCGGCTTCGAGGACGTGGTGAAGGTCCTCGACAAGGCCGAGGCGACCTCCGAGCGCTACATCGAGGGCACGTTCTTCCTCCGCGCGCGCGTCGAGGGCAACGACATCGGCTACGGCTCCATCTGCGCGGCCGGGCCGCACGCCTGCACGCTGCACTGGGTGCGCAATGACGGGCCCGTGCGCTCCGGTGAGCTGCTGCTGCTGGACGCGGGCGTCGAGACGCAGACCCTGTACACCGCCGATGTCACGCGGACGCTGCCGATCAACGGGCGGTTCAGCGAGATCCAGAAGAAGATCTACGACGCCGTGTACGAGGCTCAGGAGGCCGGCATCGCGGCGGTGAAGCCGGGTGCGAAGTACCGGGACTTCCATGACGCCGCGCAGCGGGTGCTGACCGAGAAGCTGGTCGAGTGGGGGCTCGTCGAAGGGCCCGTGGAGCGGGTGCTGGAGCTGGGGCTGCAGCGGCGGTGGACGCTGCACGGCACCGGGCACATGCTCGGGCTGGATGTCCATGACTGTGCGGTGGCTCGGACCGAGACGTATGTCGACGGCACATTGTCGCCAGGCATGTGTCTGACTGTTGAGCCGGGGCTTTACTTCCAGGCCGACGATCTGACGGTGCCGGAGGAGTACCGGGGGATTGGTGTGCGGATTGAGGACGACATTCTCGTGACGGAGAGTGGGAACCGGAATCTGTCGGGTGGGTTGCCGCGCCGGTCTGATGAGGTCGAGGCGTGGATGGCTCGGCTCAAGGGTTGAGTTTCGGCTGCGGGTGCGTTGTGGCTTGTCGCGCCCACGCGGCGGAGCCGCATATCAACACAGCCCCGCGCCCCTAGGGACGTGCCCCCTAGGGCGTTTTCTCGGCAGCGTTTGCTCTAGGGACAACCGGTAGCGCGTCCAGGAACAGCGCCCCCGCCAGCAGGCCCGCGCTCCCCCTCGGGCTCCACGCGCGCGCGTGCAGGTCGGTGTCGAGGGCGGTCAAGGCTGCGCGGCCCGCCTTCGTCGCCGTGCCGCCCGCCTCCAGGACATCGCGGGCGCCCGCCTGGACATGGCGCAGCCCCAGTGGGCCCGCCGTGTACAGCAGTTCGGTGTCCTGGAGGGTGGACATCACGGTGAGCAGGGCGTCGAGCTGGGACTCGCCCTCCGTGGCGCCGGCCGAGCGGGACGTGGCGAGCGCGTCCAACGCCCGCCGTACGTGCGGGAATCCGGCGCGGGCCTCGCCGCGGGCGCCCGCGGCGCCGTATTTGGCGGACACCGAGGAGCCCCGGGAGGGCCTGCGCGGGGCGCGTTTGTCGGGGTGGGCGGCGATGCGCTTGGCGGTCGCGGCCAC
>NZ_JBFALC010000091.1:0-31062 GCF_040656035.1 Streptomyces sp. NPDC050211 | reverse complement strand
TTGGTCGACAACCCATCTACCAGGAGCTTCGCCTCTTCCCGCACCCGGCCCCTACGCCAACATCCCATGGCACCAGCCAGGTTGGAAACAGCTCACTGAGGGCAAGGTCTTCGAGGCACAAGGCGCCGCGAACAAGGTGAAGCTCGCCTGGGAGAATTCGGTAGCCAAGAACATGGGTGCCTCGATCGGTGAGACAGGGCTGAACACCCTTGTCGCCAACACTCCCGGGCTCAGGAACCTTGACTCCCTGCAAGCAGCGATACGCGCCGACGGAACCCTGGACCCGACGTCCTGGTGGTCAAAGGGGCCCCAGCTTGCGATGCAGGTCCCAGGCACTGCCAGCGGCATTTACGACAGCGTGACGGGAGAATAGCCATGGCAGTCACGCCGCACTCCGATTCGGTCGCCGATCCGGTCCTTCCGTTCCCTTCGAGGCTGGGACTTCTGCTGTGGTTCGTGCTGCAGTGGATCCTCATTCCGGTGGAATTCGTTGCCAAACTCGTCTGGCTTCTCATGGTCATCTTCGGAGATGGCCACGAGGACGATCTGATGCGGCTCCTCAACGCTCTCGCCCGGTTCATCTCACCTGCCAAGCTGGCGCTCCGCCTCTCGCGCAACCCAACCAAGCACGAGGCCTTCCTGGACCGGGAGTTCACCCGGCTGGCCGGGGAGCTCGAGCGACAGCAATTTGGTTGGCGCACAACGATCTACCACTTCGTCACACTGGTCCCCACACCTGACGGCGGACGCCTCAAGGGCGTCGCGCTTCATCCTCGTGAATTCCGGGGGACGCCGGTCAGTGTGCTGACCCGGCTGGCACACCAGCACCACCTCGAGCTGGACGTACCGACGGACCTGCGTCGCGGCGTGAGTCTGCGGCCAACCCATAGGAAGACTCTCTGATGTCCGCCCCGAGTATCGAGCTGCACTTGGACATACCCGGTGGATTTCACTCGCTGGGACTCGACTTGGACGATGAGGAACGCCAAGAACAACTCTGGTCCATCGCCGAGGAGGTCTGGCCGCACGGCACAGACTTTCAGCGAGAAGTCACTTTTCGCACATACCATGAAATGGCCGAACTAGCCCGTGCTGAGAAGTCCTTCTACGCGGGCTTCTGCCTCGACGAGACGCCCGACGGCCGCATGACCACGGCATCGTTGCTTGCCCGGCTCGATCCGCTCGATGAGCCGGATGCGGAGCTTTCCGCCCGCTGCCTGTTCGAGTCGCTGTCAGTCAACGAAAACAACTCGGTTGAGCAGATACGCGTCCCGGCGGGGCCCGGCGTCCTCGTACTATGCGGGCTGCAATGGAAGTCGGACCCACAGGACGACAGGGCACCGTCCCTGCCCCTTGCCCGGGTCGACGTCTACCTCCCCCTGCCTCGGATGGGGCGGCTGCTCGTTCTGAGCCTCACCACCCCGTCCCTGTCCGACCTCCCCTTCTACGTCTCGCTGTTGTCCAAGTCCGCCCACGACTTGACCGTCACCAGCGGAACAGCGACTGAGCCCGGCCCAGACAACGAGAACGAGAGGAAAAGCACCATCGCCGAGCAGGTCACGGCCGACTTCGGATAACAGTCCGGACCGGCCAGCTGAGGAGCGCGGGCCGGCGGCAACCTCAGGTCTTCGCCGGACCGGCAGGAAGCAAACAACATGCCGTCTCCCACGGTCCGCTGCACCGCCGAGCCCTGCGCTGCGACGAAGGCCGCGAGCGGGCTCGGCGGTGCGGCCATAAGCAGCGATATTGGATAAGGACGAAGCCACCTCATGAACAATCCGCCCGCGCCACCTGACGTTGCGCAGGTGCTCAAGCACAACCGCGCGCTGCTATACCAGCACGTAGCGACACGCCTCGCGCTCACCGTGGTCCTGTTCACCCTGCCGTTCGCGGCTCACTTGGTCGGCTATGACGCCGCCCTGCCGGCGTTCGGCATCCCAGCCGCCATGTTCGTCCTGATCTTCCTGGCGCTCAGACTGCGCCACGGGTCACGACTCAAGGTGTGCGGGAAGGTGCTGCACATGTACCCCTTGGAGTACCGGACCCGGGTGTTGAAGAAGGCCTCCGAGTGGAAGTACCTCGGAAACGTTCACACCGTCAGGCTGACGGTACGCGGGCAGCACGACGCCCCTTCGCTGCGTGCGCTCAACGCCTCGACGGTGCGCCGCTGGCCGAAGGAGGCGGAGGAGGGCGGCGCTTGGTTCGCCGGTGACCCAGCCTTCGGCGGCGTCATGATCGTGCCGGCAAGCAACGACATGCTCTTCGTGCAGCCCGCGGACTGGAAGAAGTACCAGCAGGAGCGCGCCCAGGCTGACCTGGAGCGCAGAGCCTTTGCCGAACAGGCTGGCATCTCCAGGCTGTTGGAGAAGGAGCCGAACATCTTGGTGGGTGGATGAAGCGCATATTCGGCTGGGTGTCCGGCGTCATCCTCGCCCTCATCACCGCCTTCTGGTGCGTCACCGCGACTGCCGACCTCGCACTGTCCGCAGGGCTCTACGGCACCCCAGGCACGTACAAGGTGGAACGCTGCTACGACACCAACTCCAGCGGTAAGAACTCGAGCTACGACTGCTACGGGGACTTCACGCCGGACGGCGGCACCGCCGATGACGCCATCTTTGTCGACCTCGAGGACACCGGGCACGACTACCCGGACGGCACCGAGTTCGACGCCCAACAGGGGATAGAGCCGGAGACAATTCAACGGGTCGGGTTCTGGGGCGTCGTAGGCGAGCTCTGGCAAGTCGCACTCTGCGTGGCCGTCCTCGCGATCCTCGCGTACCAGGCGATCAAGCCGCGCGGCGAGGCACTACGCCGCGAGTCCCATCCCCCGGAGCCCTCACGACGTCAGAAGGTGGCCGACCGTGTGGGCTACGCCGTCGTCGTCGCCATCCCTATGGGCATCCTGAGCTGGATCGCCATGGTCGCGGAGCCGGGCCCCCTAGAGAATCTGGCCATCAAGCGCTACGGGCCTACAAGCCCTCGATCTCACGACCGATGTCGGCCTTGAGGTTGCTGATGAACGCCATGAAGATGCCGACCGGGAAGGAGAGCGTGCCCTGGGCCGGGGTCTTCGAGTCGCGTATCGCCACTCGGGTGTGGAGGTTCGCTATCTCTACGCAGGCGTTGCCGTCGCCGCTGCCGGAGTAAGAAGACTTCCGCCAGTTGTTGGTGTACACCGGGTGCCTCACATTTCCTTGACGAGTTCGTGGATGAGGTCACGCGACGGAGCGGGGTCGAGTGACGCTGCCTCAACTCTATGGAAAAGCGTTCGAAAGACGGCGAGCTGCGCTTCGGAGTCGATGAAGAGCGCGCCATGAGGACCGTCACGCACCACGGTATCCAGCCTCGAGGTGACGCCACCGGCGTACACCATGGCGGCGGTGACATCGGCGAAGTCATCCAGCTCGAAAGGGATGACGCGCACGGTGACGTGGTCTGCCTCCGACAGCTCCAGGATATGGGCCAGCTGCGTCCGTGAGGCTGCACGGCCGCCCACCCTGATCCGCAGTGCGGCTTCGTGGACCAGCACCTCGTATGGGACCGGTTCCGGCTGCTCAAGGATGACGCGCCGCTGCATGCGATGACGTACGCGCAACTCAAGTTCGTCATGGGGCAATTCCGGAACACGACGGGAGAAGAGCGCCCGGGCATAGTCCTCCGTCTGGAGAAGGCCCGGGACGTGCAGGAAGTCCACGTCCCACCGATACGTGGCGTGGTACTCCAGCTCGGACAGGTCCAGAAACGCGGTGGGAAGCAGACCCCTATACTCCTCCCACCAGCCACGTGTCCGATCGACGGCCAACGTCACCAGGGCATCGATGAACTCGCCGCCCGTGCATGCGTAGTGGGACGCGAGGCGACGCAGCCGCTGCTCACTCACACCTGCGATGCCGGACTCGATCTGGCTGATGACCGGAGCGGTGACCCCGAGCAGACCGGCCGCGTCCCGGGCTGAGAGACCTGCCGCGTCCCGGAGCCTGCGCAGCTCGACTGCCAGCCGCAACTGACGTGCTGTCGGCTCGCTCCTTAGTGCCATCGACTGATCCTCCCAACGCGCCTGCGGGCACGACCCGTTCGGGCGTCACATTACGCGATCAGCTTGCACCATTTAAACAATTAGCCCTACGGTCGGTGACGCGACGCACACGCTGCGCACTTGGGGCCTCCGGAAGCGCACCGCTCCGTCCTGCCATGACGGCTGCGGCACTGCCACCACCCGCCCTGCGGCGCATCCGCCAACTCCCCTTCTCTCGACAAGGAGTTCCGTCATGCCCGAAAACGAACCCTGGGAGTACTCCCTCTACATCCCGAACGACCCACGCGCCGTCACCGTCTGCTGCCGTACCGTCCGCCTGATCCTCACGATGCACGGCTTGATCTGCCTCGTCGACACGGCCGAACTCCTCGCAGCTGAACTGGTCTCCAACGCCGTACGCCACACCAAGGGACCCGCCGCACTGCGCCTGCGGTGGCGCGGCGGTGTGCTGCGCATCGGCGCCTGGGACGCAGACCCCCAGCCGCCCGAACCGCCGTCGAAGCTAGGTGACTTGGTCGACGCAGAGGAAGGTCGCGGCCTCGCACTGGTCCGCGCTTGCGCCGACCTATGGGGGTGGCAGCCGCTGGCCAGAAATGGCAATCGGGGCAAGTACGTGTGGTGCGAGCTGATTGCCGCATAGGCCTCGCCGCCAGATCACCGGGAGTCCGCCATCCGGCCCTCGCGTTGGCGTGAATACTTCGGCGAAGGACATCACTCAGGCAGGCGTCTGTGGTCCAGCCAATCTCACAGCTTGCCAGTGATGACTCCGCGCCATGCCCACCCCGCACCCAGGACAGCGTCATGCAGGGGATTCTTCAGGTCAGAACTGTCAACACTGAACGTCTCGTTCCCCTCGGAACCGCCGTCCTCGCCCCCGCCGAGCGTCCCAGCGCTTCGAGACCGTCTGTACCTGACCGCGTTGGGCCTCTGCCGCGATGGCCAGACTAGGGGTGCCGCCAACCCACGTGACCTCGTATTGTTGGTCGAGGGAGCGAACTTCCTGCTTCTCCGGAGCCAGGCGCATACGGACCTGGGACACTCGGCTCACCTGGGTACGGACGAAGAAGGTCTGCCAGGCCGGGTCCAGAAGGCGCCACTCGGCCACCAGATCCGCGCCCTCCGCGCTGCCGTCCCGGATGACGTACGGGACGTCGGGGCGATTGAGGGCAATCAGAGCCGCGTGGACCTCAGCGGCTGATCGTGGCGCGACACCGTCGGTGGGTCGCTTGGTTCCGGTGAGCTTGTCGAAGAGACCCATGAAATCAACCTTTGGAGTGTCGGATTGACGGTGCAAGAACTCCGCTTCCGGGAACGCGCTACGAAGCCGCGCCGGTGTCCGGGTGAACCGTGCGCACGAATTCCCGGAAGTCGTCCAGGACGGAGGGGTGTTGAGATGCGGTTGCGGTGAGAACCAGGCGGATTACCGCCCGCTCGCGCGGACTGGCGACGTCGAGCATGGAAGGTCCGCCTGGGACTGGACGAGGTCGCGGCGCACGCCGCTGACGACGGCCGAGACGGCCACCGTCTGCGTGAAACCGGGAGCGGCCACAGAGCCGATTTCGCGACGTTGTCCCAGCACCGCACCAGCGGTGCATCCCGATGCTGGTGACCGCGCGGGCCCCTGAGCGTCGAAATCCGCCGAACGCGTGACAACGAGGGGCATGGGTCCACGGCTGTTCAGGCGCGGCGGACGCCTGCGTGAACTGTGCCTGGTGCAGCCGGGCGTAGGTCCCGTCGGCCGCGACGAGGCTGTCGTGCGTCCCCTGTTCGACTGTGCCCCCGGCGTCAAATCAACAGGAGGGGCTTCGCCTCCCAAATCCACGGTATTGGGTACCCCTATACGACATGAGAACGACACCAGGCCGTGACTCCGAGCCGTCAGCAGCCCAGAGCGCGAGCAGCACCTCTCAGATATGGCGGGAGGAGATGCTCCAACGCATCCTGCCGAGCCTTCGCATTATCAGGGTAGGAGGCTTTGATAGTGATGGAATACCAATTGGTATTCCGGCCTGCGCCATCCGTCGGATAGCCAGCACACTCCGTTACGCCGACAATTCGGGAATCCCACACCATGACGGAACCATCGGCGTTCGTCTGCCCGAGATCGTCGGCGGGGACTTTGAGGTAGTTGAGGGCTATGTCCTTCACTCCCCGCACATCCGGATACCGCTGGCCCGTGATTTCGACTGCGGTATTGTCATCGATCATCACCGCACACCGCTGCGTGTCGTCAGGGCCGGTCAGCGACGTGCCGGCATCGATGGACTTCCCGGGCGGCAGGAGCTGTTCCACTAGCTTGGGTGCGACGTCTATTCCGCAAACCCTGTCGGGCACGGCATACTCCCGGGTCTCTTCACCCGCGCTGCAGGACGCCACAAGTGCGGCAGCGACGACCGCCAACACGCCAAGGGCCGTTGGCGAGCTCCTTCGGCACTCAGCCATGCCGCGAATCCTCCCACTGAGATCCTTCAGAGTGGCTCAGCCCTGCCTGGGTAATAGCCGCCTTCCGGAGATCATCGATCGTGTCCGGATTCAACTGGCTGTTCGCTGTGGCTCGGTCGACGGCTGCTGCTGCCGCATCCTGGGTGCTTGTCCGGCCTTCGGTGTACTCGAGTCCTGCCTTGTACCGCGCCTCAGTGGTGGTGTCCCGCTGAATGCTGTCCATGACACTGCTCTGGATGTCTTCGATGGCCCAACCTGCGACGTCTCCAACAACCGGCACCTTGATGGCTCCGGTTGCCAAGCCAAGGCCACGGCCTACCCACTTGTTGGCGGTCTCGGCCGACTCGTTGAACTCCGCGTCGCTGGCCCGGTGGGTATCGAAAACCGCATCCGCGCGGGCCTCACTCATGATGCCCGCCACGATAGAACCCGGCGCTACGGCCTGCTTGACGCGTTCAGAGTCATTCACGGTGGAGTTCGAGTCACCGTTGATCACATTGTCGACCATGCCGCTTGTGTAGGCCTGTTGCGATCCTGTGATGGCAGCATAGGCATCCGGGTCCTGGCCGACGGCGGCGAGGAAGGGTTCCGTGGTAGATGGCTGCAACCCAGCCGATACGCCGGACACGGGCAGATCGTCATGCGCAGAGACAGCTCGTTGGACGTCGCCCATGTATTCGGCGGCTATGTTGCCGAGACTGTCGCGTGCGGCCTCGTAGGGGGCGCCGTCTTTGCCGTTGAGGAGTTCAGGGCCTCCCTCTCCGCCGAACTTGTCCACGATCTGGCGGGCCAGGTTGGCCTGGTCATCCGTGTGGGGGACGGAGTCGGCGTTGGGGTCGCCGTCCCAAGGTCGGCCATTGGTCGCTGCTTCCAGAGCGTGGCCGAGGGCGTCCGGAAAGTCGTTCGCGGACTTTTGGGCGGCATCAGGGTCGTGGCCGGTTATGTCGGGGAAGGATTCGTAGTCCTCGTTGACGAGGAAGTCCAGGTAGCTGTCGGCGTCGCCAATCTGGGAGAGGGTGCCCGTGTGGGCGCCGTCCTTGGCGTACGCCTCCATTGGTGGGGTGAAGTAGTCGGTAGCGGCTTCGGGGCTGTGGCCGAGGGCTTCGAGGACGCTGTTCATGGGGTCGAAGCCGGCGCCGTTCTTGCCGGAGGGATTGAAGCCGTACTGGGGGTCGCCGATGTCGTATTTGGTGTTGGCGAAGAGGTACGGGTCCTCGGCATGGAGTTGGGTGACGTGCTCGGCAACAGGCGTCAGGAACGCGGAGTCGTAGTTGCCGTAGCGAAGGATGCCGCCCAGGAGCTGATAGCCGTAGGGGCCCTCTCGCATGCTGTCGTCGTAGAGCTGGATGTGCTGGGTTCCGAGTTTCCGCAGATCGGCGCTCCATTGCCCGGACAGGTGAGGTTTATTGTCCGGGTCGGTGGCGGTAGCCAGGGTGTTGCCCATGCCGCGCTGCATCTCCCGGAGCAGGGCCTTGCGTTTGTCGCTGGCGTCGGTGGTCTGCAGGGCGAGCTGACCATACATCTGCAGAGCGCCTTCCTGACCGACCTGCTGATAGAAGCGGGAGGCGAAAACCGGGTCGTTCTGGTTGGCCTTCATCAGATGGTTGAGCTGGGAGAGCTCGGTGTCGGTGAGTTTGTCGCCCTTCTTCAGCAGCTCGGCCGCGTGGGTGGCGTCGGCGTCGTCGAGGGAGGTGACGACCTTGGAGTTGAAGTCGGTCTTGTTCCCGCCGAGATCGCGGCGCAGGGCCCAGCAGGCGGTGTCGTCCGCATCGGCGGCGCGCTGGAGGACGCGCTCGATACGGCGGGCGAAGGCGTCGCATGCCTCGTGTTGTTCGCGGATGAGGGCCTGGCCGTCGGGGTCGTGGCGGGCGCCGACGTCCTGGGAGAGGTCGTTGCGCGGGGTGACGACACCAGTGGCGCTGACGTTGAGATCCTGCTGCTTGGCCTCGATGTCGGCGAGGTGATGGAGGTCGTCCTTCGCCTTCCTCAGCTCGGCGTGCAGCGTCGTGAGGACACCGGCGATGCCCTTCGCCTCCTTGTGGGCGTCCTCGAACTCTTGGTGAGCGGCGCGTACGTCGTTGTCTGCTTTGGCTGCCGTCAGGACCGGCTGGGTCCAGTCGGCCTGCCGGAAGGGGCGGGCGACCTGGTCGCCGAACGCGGTGTGCAGCCCCTTGAACTTGGTGACGGTCTCCTCCCAACGGTCAGCAGCCGCTTTGAGGTTGCTGAGGTTGAGGTGATACAGCTGCTCGTACGTCGGCATGGGATCGGCAAGTCCCCCGTGGAGTCGTGAGTTTCGTCAGGCTGGCGCTGTGGCGGTGGGTGGAGGGCCTGGTTCAGCCGAAGTCACTTGCCAGAGAGTTCATGGTCTGCGTGTTCGCGGCTTCGGTGCGCTGATACAGCAATCCCGTACCGCCGCACTGGCTGGCGAGGCTGTCGCAGTCAGCCGCGAGTGCGGAGACCTGAGCTGACCAGGTTTCCGCCAGGTTGGTAAGCGCCCCGCCCAGCCCGCCGTCCCAGTTGCCGGCGCCGAAGTCCCGGGATGCCGAGCGCGTCTCGTCCACCGGATGAGCTCCGGCGGTTCGCGTCTGCCCCGCGATCTCGCGGGCGCCAGCGCCCGCACGATTGAGTGCTACCGGATCCTTAATTTCCGTCCCGGTTGACACGCCATATCCCCCATGTTTCCTTATGTTCCGTATGGAGCGAAAGTTATCAAGATTTGACGCGTACACGTCTCTAGTGAGTGAGTATAGCCCTGGCCTTCAACACCGCGAGCGCTACAACCACTGAATCGCGTAGCCAGCGCGAGAGGCCGCCAGAGTCTTCGGGGCCGCGCCGCCATCAATAGACCAGATCGGTTTGCATTCATCCGCGCAACGACTATCTAGTGTCGTTTCCCGCAACGGGCTTCGCATCCATCAAAAAGGAACCGGCCAACAATGCTGCAGCAACAGGCCCAGCAATTCCTACTGCCCAGCGCCATCCGGATGCGACGTCGAATGTCATCAGCGCTGCACCAACAATGATCAGCACCAAGATGAACAAAGTTGACCGACTCACGAAAAGTGGCCACTTGGAATGCGGATCCCACAGCCGGAGCAGTCGCCCATCGCCCGCTGCATCAATCAGTTTGTGAACCGGAGCACTGCCGCCCGCCAACATCTGTCCTTCGCTGACGGTGAGCATTCCATGCATCACCCAGCCGTGATCAGAAATCAGAGCAGCAGGAGTCGCACGAGGAGAGAAACGTCTGCCGCCCGCACCGCGACGCCCGTCCCAGCACAGCCAGGCCTGCTCCCCTTGTACCGAATGAGGCAGATCCTGTTCCGTGAGGTCCACGAGAAGGTGCACGTGACCGGCGGCCGTCTCGACACTCAGACTTCGCGACGGTGCAGCGCTCTTTCCCGATTCCCTTGAGGCATCTCGGAATTGTGCAGCATGAGACACCCGCCCTCGAATGGCATTATCCTTGTTCCGCAAGCGAGAAAGGGTGCGAAAACCTCGCTCCGTGTAAACCAACGCCACGATTACGAAGAGCCCGATCCCCCATCCGGCAAGGAGAAGCCAGACCAAGCGAGCTGGCAAAGCAGCGCCGCGCAGTTCGTCTTCCAGATCGCTTTTGTCTCCTGCCACAGCCCCCAGTCGCGGTTGTGTTGGGGCATAGAGCACTGATACCCGATCCCCGGATCTCAGTCGTTCAGGGGACTTCGCAGTCACGGTCGCCGGTACTAGTTGCCCACCTTTCAGGGCCGGGAGCTGAACAACAGTCGTCGCCATGTAGTACGACTTGCCCCTACTCGGGTTGTGGAATCGAACGTCCCTGACTTCGTCGACTTGAACCTTCGCGAACACTGCACCGGCTGAATGAATCTGCTCCACCAAGGCAGGCCTCTGTGGTGATCCCCATGCCATGGCAACCAGCCCCACAAGAAGGCTCCAGACGCCGACAGGGCGAGCGAAGGAACGCCACAGCTGTCGCCGCCTCGAGGGGATACGCCGAGGCAAGGGGACCGCCCCGGAGTCCGGCCAGCTTCGCTCTGTATCTGCCCCGGTTCCAGTGAACTCGGCTGCTGCCACCACGCTGAATGGCTGTCGGCCACCGATTCTTCCCTGGTAAAGAGCGATCGCGACAACACCGAGCACGGCACAAACAAGGGCGCCAAGGATCGTCTCGCGTCGCAGGGCCGGCTCGGAGCTGAAGAACCAAAACGTGAAAACGACGATGCCAGACACGAAGCCGAGCCCGGCGGACCAACGACCGACTCTCTCAGCGGACTTGAGGTTCACAAGAACGGTCCCTTCGCGGTTCACCCAAAGTCCTCGCGGATCCGGTCAGTTGCTGTCCTGTGGTCACCCTCGGCGCCCCGCTCAGCCGCCTTTTGCCCCGCTTCGGCGCTCTTGTCCACACCGTCGAATCCGTCTTTCGCAGTGTTCGCGGAAACGCCCCCCGCGATCGGAGTGGAGGCTCCGAAGGCAGCGTCGATTCCGGACTGCTGGTGCTCCGGTCGATCCCCGCTGTAGGCGAAGTCATTCTCGTTTCTCAGGCCTTGAGCCATATCGTCAAGGCCCCTGTCCACCGCCCTTGCCCCACCACCGAGTCCACCAGCTGCGCCTCCGGCAATACCCGTGACAATGCCCTGCCGGATGTCGAAGTCCTCCCCCTTGCGCACGGAGTCCAGGTAGTCTCCTGACATCCCTCCAGCCGCACCGCCAGCTATCCCGCTAACGATGTCCCCACCGCCCAGTTTGGTGGCGGCCTTGCCCGCAGCCGTGCCCACGGTCGCGCCCGCGAATCCACCGACCATGTTGGTCCCGACTTCCCAGCCCTTGCCACTGAGTTGGCTGGTAACCATGCCGCCAGCGGTGCCGCCAGCCCAGTTCAGCATCCCCTCAGCGAGGAGCTTCCCTCCCTTTCCCGAGTTGTACAGGGTCCGGAAAATGTTGGCGATCGTTCGTAGGAGCCTCCCCAGTCGACCCGCGGCATCGAGAGCCCTTGTGACCAGCATGGTGACTCGCGCTGTGCCGGCCGCCGCCGAGACACCCAGGGTGAGGAACGACATGCCCACCGAGACGCCAATGGAGATGCCGATCTCCAAGTAAATGTCGTGAATCTCCTCATTAACCTCGTCGATACACTTGGCAGCCTCTTCAAGACCCTTGGCGGCTTCGTCGAAATCGTCCGTCGCGCTCAGCACAGCAGCCGCAAACTCGTCCCAATGAACAAGGAAGGCATTGGCTGCCTCACCACGCCAAGTGTGTCCGACTGTGGCCTTGACGTCCTTGTCCAGCTCCTTGACCAGGCCTTCAACCTCAGACTTCAGCTGCCGCCAGGCCTTGGCCGCGGCTTTCAACTCATCCGGACGACCGCCGGGATTGATGACCTCAATGCCGAGTTCGATGATCTCTTCGGCTACGGACTCGTTCCCGCTCACCGGTCACCGTCCGAATGCTTCCCGAAGAGAACCGCGAGGTCGTCGTCAGTGACTTCGGTGTCCCTGTTCACCTTTCGCAAGGCGTCAGCGATCTTGTCCAAGTGCTCCTGCACGACCTTCATGGCGCTGGCAACGTCCGTGGAGTAAGAGATGTAAGCGGACGTGACCTCCTCCGATTCCGTCAGGACGCCGAAGCCATCAGTGATCGCTTCTGCTCCTGTCTCCTCCTCGAACTTCTTGAGGTACGCCCTCAGGTCGTATGCCTGCATCTCGAACTTTCGGGCCAAGTCCCTTCCCGCCCCGGGTTCGTAATACGAGGTTCCATCGTCAGCCACTTCACTGTCCTGGTTCTGTTGGTGCACATACTGCGGCCTGAGCAAGCGAGGTCATCGCGCGCAGGTCGGACCTCGGGGTGCATCACTTCACGTAAGGGATGCACCCCGCCCGCCCGCTGCTGAATGAGGCCTAACTCTGCTACTGGCCTTGGTACGGGGGCTGTTGGGGGTAGGGGTTGGGGTGCTGCGGGGTCTGCCCCGGAGGAGTGGGGTACCCCTGGTTGGGGGCTGTGGAGGGGTACGGCTGTTGTGCGGGCGGGTACATCGGCTGCTGAGGCGGGTAACCCATGTTCTGCGGGTAAGTTCCGGCGGGGCTGCCGTTGCCGGATGATCGGCGGCTGCGTGTTACTGCGAAGACGATGACTGCGGCGAATACGGCTCCTACGCCGATGATGCCGACGACAAGGACGATGGCGCCCATTGACGAAGATCCCTTCTGTTACTCGGACTTGTTCGCTCTGCTGCCCGATCGCCGGGGTGCTCGGAAATCCCCGGGGAGTTACTCCTACCGCTGCCCTTGGTGCGGGGGTTGTTGGGCGTAGGGGTTGGGGTACTGCGGGGTCTGGCCTGGAGCAATGGGGTATCCCTGGTTGGGAGATGCGTTGGGATACGGCCCATAGCCCGTCGGAGGCTGGGGCGGGTAGCTCGTGCCATAAGCGGTGGTTCCACCGCCGGAGCCCGGGCCACCGTTACCTCCATTGCGGCGGCTACGGATCACCACAAGGACGATCGCGGCGACTATCACAACGGCTGCAATACCGCCTGCGAGGACGAGGACGGTACCGGGGGAGGACTTCTTCTTCCCAGCCTGGGTCGAGGTGTCCGTTCCCTGGGATGCTTCGCCAGAAGTGGAGTTGGGCAACTGGAGCCGCCCAAGGGGGTTCTTCTTGGGGCCAGCGGGGATATCCATCGTGAGCGCCGAATAAGGTCGGACAACTCCGTAGCCGTATTCTTCGTCGGGTGCTCTCAATTCGTCGTGATGCGCGAAATTGGCCGACTTGATCAGGCGGTTGATGACCTGTCCCGCGGAGAGGTCAGGGAACTTTGAGCGGACCAAGGCGGCGGCAGCGGATACATAGGCGGTGGCACCAGATGTGCCATTTGACAAACTGTATTGCTGCGACCGAGTCGTGTCCGCGGCGAGAATCTCGGCACCGGGAGCCATGAGGACAAGCCCTTTTCCGGTGTTGGAGCCCTCCCAGCGGTTGGCGTTCTTATCTACAGCACCGACAGAAACAACGCCGGGCAGCGCTGCTGGCTCGTCGATAGCAATGGATCCGGCATTACCTGCGCCCGCAACGACAACGACATCGTGAGCTTGCGCATACGCGATTGCTGCACGACCGTCACTCAGAGTCTTGCCACCATCATTACCGAAAGAGAGATTGATGACCTTCACACCCTGGTCCACTGCATAACGAACCGCCGCGGCCCAGGTCTCATCGTGATTTGGGTCATCCTCGGTCTGGAGGGTGCGCAGTGGCAGGATCTTGGCCTTCGGCGCTAGGCCCATCATGCCCGATGATTTACCCGCACCATGGCCGTGTCCAGCGATCAGGCTCGCCATACTCGTCCCGTGCCCGAGCGCATCCTTCTGCGCGTCGCCTCCACCAGTAAAGTCTTTCCCATCAAGAACCTGGCCAGTTAGATCAGGGTGACTGGCGTCGACGCCGGAATCGACGACAGCAACAGTAATTCCCTGTCCTTGGGATTCAGCCCAAACGTCTTCTACTGCGAACGCGTTCAAGGCCCATTGTTGATCTCTGACGTAGTCCGCCGATGCGGTTGGGGCCGTAGCGAGGAGCACAACTCCTGTCAGCGCCACGACTCCCGCCGTAGACCAAACTCGCTTGAAACGCACTTCTTTGCTCCTCGCTCAACTACGACAGGCTCCGCCGGTCTCCATGCAGACGAGCCACACGGTTACTCCGTGCGGCTCGCTGGTTTGCTTACTCGAGGGGCCGCCACATTCGAGTTGCAACCCGGCCAAGGCAGTGCCCAAGCCCAACAGGGTCAGCCCGGAGTACGAAGATGACGATGCCCACACAAGATCCGCCGCTGCTGGATGGCGGGTCACCCCTACTGACCTTGGTGCGGGGGTTGTTGGGCGTAGGGATTGGGGTGCTGCGGGGACTGGCCCGGAGCAGTGGGGTACCCCTGGTTGGGAGCTGCGCTGGGGTACGGCTCATGGCCCGCCGGGGGCTGGGGCGGGTAGCCCGTGCCGTGAACGGGGGTTCCGCCGCCGGAGCCGGGGCCGCCGTTGCCACTGTTCCGGCGGCTACGGATCAGCACGAAGGCGATCGCGCCGATGACCACGACCGCCCCGATGCCGCCGATGAGGACAAGGTTGCTAGAGGAGGACTTCTTCTTTTTGCCGCGGGCCGAAGAGTCCGTTCCCTTGGATGACTGGCTGGACACGGAGGACGACTGAAGCTGGCCCAAGGGGTTCTTCTTGGAGCCGGCGGGGATGTCCATTGTGACTGCCTGGCGGGGGCGGATAATCCCGTAGCCGTACTCCTCGTCGGGTGCCTTCAGTCCCTTGTGGCCGAGGAACGAGGCCGACTTGATGAGGCGGTTGATGACTTGGCCTGCTGTGAGGTCAGGGAACTTTGAGCGAACCAAGGCAGCAGTGGCGGATACGAAGGCAGTTGCGTCTGAAGTTCCGTCAGAGAGACTGTATCCCTGCGATGACTCGGGGTCTGCAGATAGAACCTGGACACCGGGGGCCATGAGAGTCAACCCCTTGCCGCTATTGGAGCCGACCCATCGATTTGCGTTTTTATCGATAGCACCGACAGAAATGACGCCGGGAAGTGCTGCTGGCTCCTCAACAGCAACAGCCCCAGTGTTTCCTGCGGCTGCCACGACTACAACATCGTGGGCTTGCGCGTAGGCAATCGCTTCGCGACCTTCACTAGAAGTCTTGCCGCCGTCAGCACCAAAAGACAAATTGATGACCCCTGCACCCTGGTCAACCGCGTATCGAACAGCAGCACTCCACACGTCATCCGGATTCCTGTCGGTTTCCTTCTGATAAGTGCGAAGCGGCAAGATCTTCGCCTTGGGCGCAAGTCCGATCATGCCGGATTCGTTTCCCGCTCCATGGCCGTGCGCAGCGATAACGCTTGCCATAGCAGTCCCATGCCCGAAGACGTCCTCTTGGGCGTTCCCTCCGCCAGTGAAGTCTTTCCCGTCGAGCACCTGGCCAGTTAGATCAGGGTGACTGCCATCCACGCCAGAATCGACAACGGCTACAGTCACGCCTTCGCCTTGGGTCTCGGCCCAGGTGTCCTGCATCGAGAATACGTCCAAGACCCACTGTTGGTCCCTGACATAGTCTGCTGAGGCCGTCGGGGCCGAGGTGAGGAGCAAGGCTCCCGTCAACGCCACGACGCCCGTCGTGGACCAGACTCGCTTGAAATCCAACGCCCTGCTCCTCACTCAAATACGACTGGCTCGCCAGCCTTTCATGCAGGCGAGCCGCACGCTCCGTTCCGTGCGGCTCGCCGACTCGTCTACTCGATGGTCCGCGGTACGTTTCGGTTGCGGTCTTCTTCCGAGATCCAGGTCTCTTCGTCCTCAACCAGGTAATCGGGACGCTCGCCCTGGCTGTTCTCGTCGTTGGGTCGTCGACCGTTGCGACCACCCATGCCGCCAGCCATTGCACCGGCTCCACGCTGGGTTCCGCCGCGGCTGCCGTGCAGGCCCGCACCGCCACCTGCGCCCTTGCCGGTGATGCCCTTGGCCGCTCCGACCACACCCCCACGGGACTTCGCGAGGGCTCCACGTCCGCCAGCGCCCGCACCGCCGCGGCCAGCTGCGCCTGCTCCCGCGCCGCCCATGCCGCCCATACCGGTTCGGCCTCCTGCACCGCGGCCTGCCCCCGCGCCAGTACCAGCTGCGCGACCGCCGCCCGGAACACCGATGCCGCCGCGTCCGGCCGTGCCCCGTCCGACGCCGGTCCCTCCGCCAGGAGCCACGATCCCCGGGCCCTGAGCGCCGCCGGTCCCAATCCCGCCCCCGCCGACGCCGGGGCCCCCGGTGCCAGTGCCGGGACCAGGCCCGGTCAGACCCGGGGAGATGCTGTCCACCTTCGTCTTGGTGGTCGGGAGTTGCGCTCCTCCGGTGATGCCTTGGTCACGGGGCACGTTGGGGGCTGGCTTGACGCTCGTGGTCGGACCTGCACTCCACGGCTTACTTCCTGATCCCGAGGCGCCCGGTCGGGACGCACCAACGCCACCAGGCGTGACAGGCGGTGGGTACTCCACATCACGGTTGGGCTCCGTGATATGGCCCTTGTCGTCCTGGTGCGCACGGTTGTTCTTCAAGTTTCGCGTGATGCGCATGTACTGAGCGCCCAGGTTCTCCATGACGGCAACGCCATTGAGCTGGGCTTCCCGGCTCGCACCGATCTTGCCCTCGTTGATTTCCGCTACTTCCGCAGCGGTCAGCTTACGGTCCTGGAGATCGCTGGCTACTGCTTCGCCGTTGTCCCATTTCCAGTCACTGAGAGCGTCACCGATCTTCGCCCAGCCACTGGGCTCCTCGATTTGGTCCAGCTGCGCCTTGAACCTCCGAAGCTGCGAGGCAGCGTCGGCCATCTGAGAGCTGTTGAGATCCGCATGCCAAGCCGCATTTCGGATGCTCTGCGCGATCTTGCGTGCCTCCTTCTCGAAGGCTTGAGCCGCTTCCCCTTCCCAGTGCTCAAGGACATTGTCGATCGACTTGTCCAGCAAGCCAGCAATGCCCCCTCCTTGCCCACCGGCAAGGATTTCATCGACCTTCGCCCAGTGCCGACCCGTCTCCTCGATCTGGCCCGGATTGGTTCCCTCAAGCATCTGCTTGAGCTCTTTCAGCGAGTAATCGATGAATTGAGTCTTGGTTTGAGGCCGCCCCGGGTCCGCTACGCATGTGTCATTCTCGATCACGGGCTTAGGCAGCTCGTTGTCACCGGCCACTTGAACTCCTCCCCTTGTCAGGTGCTTCTCGATCCGGAACGGCTAGTCCCACTTGCCCTGCGGCGCCCCGGAGCCACCGCCCATTTGCTGCTTGTTCGCGTATTCCTGCTCGGTGTACTTGTCTTTCACTTTAGATGTGCTCTTGCCGAACTTGTCGATCAGGCCGTGCAACCCCTTGATCGCACCCTCAAGATCATTCTTCGCCTCTTTGTGGGCGCTGAAGAGATCACCCGCCTCTAGGAACATGCAGTTGCTCCCGAACGCGTCCATGGTGATTTCCGTGTTGTACCGCGACGTCTGCCCCGCCTTGTCCATATCGTCCAGCAACGTCCAGAGCTTCCGGATGACCTCATCCAGCGCGCTCAGATCGACCCGCATCCCGTTACTCATACCCCGTTGTCCTCTCCCCTGTTCTTCAAGTTGTCAGCGCACCCACTCGGTGCCCAAGCCATCGCCCAACCCGCACTACCACTACTACCCACCAGCCCGACCACCCCGCCGCGCCTGCCAGTCCCGCACAGCCACCCCACCCCCCGCAACCACCAACGCAAGAGCCGCCCCAACGCCCAAGACATACATGGCGATACGACGATCCCGCTCAGCCTCGGTCTCCCCCATGGTCACCGCCATGGGAACGACCCCGCCCCCACGCGCCGCCACCACCGGATCCGGCTTCGGAGAAGTCGCTGGCGTCGAATCGTCCGACAACGCAGCGACCGGATCCACAACGCCCCACCCGATGAACCGGTTAGGCCCCCGCCCCGGCCGCTGAGCCGTCTCCTTGAGCCGGGTCGCGATCTGGGACGCCTTCCAGTCCGGGTGCTTCTGTTTCAGCAAAGCAGCCACACCCGCGACATACGGCGCCGCAAAGCTGGTGCCGTCCGCGGTGCACTGCCCGCCCTGCGGGACGGTGGAGACCATGCCTACGCCCGGGGCGGCGATGTCGACGAAGTCGCCGGCCTGGGAGAAGAAGGCGCGTTCGTCGTTGCGGTCGGAGGCTGCTACCGCGAGGACGCCGTCGTAGGAAGCCGGATATGTGTTCGCCGACTTGCCGTCCGCTCCGTCGTTGCCGGCGGCGGCAACGATCAGCGCACCCTTGCGCACCGCGTTCGCCACGGCGGTCCCCAGGATCAGGTTGTCGGACTTGTCCGCGGTGTCGGAGGAGATGTTGATGATGTCGGCGCCTGCGGCGACCGCGGCGTTGATGGCGGATGCCATGGTGCCCGAGTTGCCCTCCTTCTCCTCCCCGCCGGTATAGCGGTAGGACAGGATCTTGGCTTCCGGTGCGATGCCCACGAAGCCCGTGCCCTTCAGCGGGCGCGCGGCGATGATGCCCGCGACACGGGTGCCGTGGCCTTCCAGGTCGTCGGTGGCGGAGCCGCCTACGTAGGACTTGCCGCCTCCCACCGCTCCGCGGAGTTGGGGGTTCGAGTCGTCGACGCCGGTGTCGATCACCGCCACCGTGACGCCCTTGCCCGTCGCCTGTTCGCGGAGTTGGTCCAGGAGGACACGTTGGAGTGACCATGGCGTGGACTTGATGACGTCGCCGCCGAAGACGCACTCCGAGCTGGCCGACAGGCCGAAGTCCGGATTCCCCGAGTTGCCCGAGTTGTCGGACGCCAGTGCCGGTGGAGCGGATGCCAGGCAGATTCCCATCGTCGCGAGCACGCCAAAGGCCCGCTGCAGTGCGCGGGTTCCACTCTTGCCGCTGCGCGAACGGGCTGTCAGGCCCTCCACGTCCAGGCCCCTCATGTCCAGGCTCCCAGGGCTTCCTTGCGTACCTGCATGCTCACTTGTTGGCTGCTCGCTTGCCGGCTTGCTTCGACTGCTACGTCGGTCACTCGATTACTACGTCTAACTACGTCCGCTGCTACGTCTAACTACGTCCACCGCGCCCGCTTCGTTGACTTCGACGACTGCGAAGACACGCGAAGGCACTGCGAAACTTCGACGCTGAAGCACGCGCGTTAACAGCCCGTCCTCGGATGTGAAGATTCGCGGGATGTGTTGTGTGCGGCCCCCCAGAAAGGGGCGGCCCAGCCGACGCCTTCGCGTCTGCTGGGCCGATCCTCCGCATTCACGCACACCCCTCGGGCCTCCGACGGGCTCAGCCCCAGGTGTTGGCGTTGCTCTTCTCGGTGGCCTGGTAGTTGTCGGCCGCGCTCTGCAGGGCCGTGGAGATCTTCAGCAGGGTCGCGTGCAGGTCGGCGGCGGTGCGGTCCCACTCGCGCTGCTTGCGCTGGTAGCCCTCCTGCGCCTCGCCTTCCCAGGTGTTGGCGACGCGCTTGACCGCGGCCTCGAGGTCGTCGAGCTGCTGCTTGATGCGTCCGGCGGTCGTCTTCACGTCCGTGGAAGCGTTGGTGATGGTTGCGTAATTGACGAGGATCGACATCGTCATTCCCTTTCAGGAAGAGTCCGACTCAGGAAGAGTCTGAGGAAATCGGTGGGATGCAGAGAAGCTGTAGAGATGGGCAGAGCCGCGCCGAAGCGGGCGGCGGCTGCCCTACGGCTCGATCAGCCGAAGTCCGACATGATCTTGCTGATCTCGGAGTTCTGCTGCTCTTCCGACGCGGTGTAGTTGCTCCGCGTGGAGTCCACGGCTTCCTTGATGTCGTTGAGGATGTCGTTCATCCTCTTCGCGTCCGCGTTCCAGCGCTCCTGCAGCTGGCGATACGACTGAGCCGCCTGGCCCTGCCAGCCGCCGGCGATCTGGTCGATCACTCCGTTGAGACGGCGGACCTCGCCCTGCAGCTGACCGTTCACCGTGGTGATGTCACCGGAGAGCTTGGTCAGTTCGTCCTCTGTTACCCGGAACTGGCCGGCCATGTTGAACCTTCCCCCATGTCGTCGTTGATCCGGGAAACCCTTACCAGTCCCGGAGTTGCGTTCCGTTCGTGAACGCTGGAAGCACTCTATCCTCCGCCTGTCTCATACCCACAGGCAAGGTGTTTCAGTTACAGCATTCACACACACGCGCGATGCGCGGGGGGACCGTAGCTGTCAAGTCCCCTCGCCCGCAAGCCCGTTGGTACGTCAGTGAGTACGTCCCTCAGCACGTCACTGGCTCTGCGGCTGCGCCGCGCTGCCCGTGTCCAGAGTGGGGCCCTTGGGGATGAATGTCGCCCAAGTTTGCGGTACGAACGCCGGGTTGGAGACATCCTCGTAGCCCAGCCTGGTGCGCGCCTTCGCCGTCTCGCTCGCGTCGCCCGACTCACCCCCGGACGACGAGTCCGAACCGCTGCCGCCTCCCTCCGCCTCCGCCGCCTCGCTGTCGTTGTTCGTCGGCAGCGAGTACCGCAGGCCCGTGTCCGTCAGCAGATACGTCGCACCGCCGCCGCCCGCCGCACCGGTGACCTCCTGGAAGAGGAGGCCCGAACCGGAGGAGACGTAGGCGCTCAGCGACTCGGCGACGACCTTCTTGGGGTACGCCGTTCCGGCCCAGGCGGCGAGCTGCGGCTTGCTGTCCGCGCCGATGGTGCCGTCGTAGACGCTGCACGAGGTGTTACGGGCCTCGCCGGTCGCGGTGGCCGCGGGGTTGGCCTGGCGCGGAACGGTCTCGGGCCAGCCCTTGTCCGCGTAGAACTTGTCCGCGGGGCCGCCGTTGGCCTCGATGATGTCGCGGGTGTCGACCTCGATGGGGTCGACCCCGTCCTTCACCTGGAGCAGCGCGGCGACGAACGGCGTGATGCGGGCGATCTCGTCCTGGAGGACGACGTAGAACTGGGGGCCCTGCGCCTCTTGTGCCTTGACTACCTGGCCCACGGTGCTCACCTCGGCGGGGAGTCCCTGGACCGCGGTCGTCTCGCCGGCGGACGGAACCGTCGGGAAGGTGATGACCCCGCCCTCGTTGAGGGTGCGCAGCCACTCCTGGCTCACCGGCTGAGCCTCGGACGTGGTGCCGATGACCGCGGCGCGCAGCTGCTCCATGGTGGTCTCGTCGAGGCCCGACGGGCCGCCCAGCAGGAAGCGGTTGCCCTTGCCGTCGACCAGGTATTCCTGGTCGGTCTTGGGGTCCGTGACGTACAGGGCCTCGCGCGGGTCGACCTTGCCCGCACCGCCCAGCGACTTCGCGTCGTCGGCGTCGAGGACGAAGACGGCACGGTCGATGGCGTCGTCCGTGCCGGAGCCGGAGGCCGGGCGCTCGCACACCGCCCAGGTCTTCGCCTTCTCCGCGTCCTCCTTGGGGGGCAGCCGGTCGGGGGCGTACGGAATGCCGAGGGTCGCGCCGTGCGGGATGCCGCTCTTGTCGATCTCCTTGCCGGGGACCTCGATGACGCTGCCCTTGCCCTTGTCCAGGAGGAGCTTGGCGGAGGCGTAGTTGAGGACGGGGTGCAGCGTCTTGGTCTTCTTGCCGGTCGACGTCTCGTCGTTGAGGACGACGTAGCGCGTCGTGGAGTCGCTGTCGACGATGATGTACTCGCCGGGAGTGTCCCAGCCCTTGGGCGCGCTGGGCTTGATCACGCCCCAGGCGATGAACCCGATCACCAGCACGATGCCCACGGCCAGGCTGGGCATCACCGTACGAACCGGACGCGGTGCGCCTTCTTCGGAGCCTCCCGGGGACGGCGCCAGAAACGCCGCGACGGTGCGCTTGCGAGCGAACGTGTAGGCGGCGAGCTCATCCCGACGCTGCTTTGCCATGGTCCCCGTGTCTCCCGAATTCTGGTCCCCGATGGTGCTCGACCGTGCCCGATCGTGCCTGACCGCGAATCGTGAGGCCTGACCGTGGAACGCGAGGCCGCCGCTCCGGCCGAGCAGGCATCCACTATGCACTGCGCCGCGGTGCGGCGGTCCATCAGGGTACGGCCGTCTCCGCATCTTCACAGATCATCTTCACAGAGCTTCACGACAGCGCTCCACCATGCCGGCCCGGTCCGTGCGAGGCTGGCCACCCGGGGTCGGTGTCCCCTGCGCCGCTGTGCCGTCTGTGCCCGGCAGCGGGTACCGTGAGCCACTCGTATGGACGATGTGGGCCGATGGACGCCCGCCGAACGGCCACGACTTCGCGAAAGGGATGTCCCGGGGGATGACCAGCGCTACGAGCACTCGGCGCGGACGCCGCGCACAGCAGCAACCCGACGGTCCGGACCGTGGACGTACGTCGACTCCGGCCCCCGCCGCCGCGTCGCCGCGCACCTTGCCCACTCCCGGCGGTATGGGCCCGGTACGGCTGCAGCAGCTGATCCTGGTGGAACTCGCGGCGGCCGTCATGCTCGTCGCCTGGGTCACCGACGTGTCCTGGCTGCTGGCCCCCGCGGGTGCCGTGGCGGCGCTGCTGCTGCTTCTCGCGGTCCTGCGCCGGGGCCGTCGGCCGCTGGCCGAGTGGTACGACACGGCGCGCGCGCTGAGGCGCCGTCAGCGCGAGGCCAAGCTGCCCGTGCCACCGGGTACGGACGCGATGCTGGCTCCGGTCGTGGAGTGCGATCCGGCGCTGCGGACCCATGAGTTCCTGTCCCGTGACGACCGTTCGATCGGTCTGATCGGTGACGGCACCTTCCTGACCGCGGTGCTCTTCGTGCAGCCGGCGGACCAGCCGCTGCGTCCCGGGGGCGCCGGGCGGGAGCTGCCGCTGAAGCTGATCCAGGAGGCGCTGGAGGTCGACGGGATCCGGCTCGCCTCCGCCCAGGTGGTCCAGCACACCCAGCCCGCGCCCGCACCGCATCTGCCCGAGCAGTCGATCGCCGCGCGGTCGTACGGCCCACTGCAGGCGCAGACCGGTTCGCCCGCGCTCCGGCTCACCTGGGTCGCCCTCAAGCTGGACCCGGAGCTGTGCCCGGAGGCGGTGCAGGCGCGCGGCGACGGTGTTCCCGGGGCGCAGCGCGCCCTGCTGCGGGTGGCGGACCAGTTGACCAGCCGACTGGCCGGGGCCGGGTTCAAGGCGACCATCCTGGACGAGAACGAGCTGGTGCAGGCGCTGGCGACGTCCAGCTGCCTCAACCCGCGCGCCAACGCGCAGCACGGCCAGGACGGGCGGACCCAGCGCCGTACGGTCGAATCGGTACGGACGTGGCGGGTCGACGACCGGTGGCACACGACGTATTGGGTGTCCCGCTGGCCGCAGTTGGGCAGCGGGGGTGTGGCGCTGCCGGAACTGGTGACGCGGTTCACCTCTCTCCCGGTGCTCGCGACGACGTTCAGCGTGACCCTGAGCAAGGCCGGCAGCCGGGGTGTCTCCCTCGCGGGGCATATCCGTGTCACCGCCCGTGGTGACAGCGAACTGGGCCAGGTGGGACGGGAGTTGGAGCGGACCGCGAGTACCGCGAAGGTCGGTCTGGTCCGCCTCGACCGGGAGCAGGTCCCCGGTGCCCTCGCCACTCTGCCGCTCGGAGGTACGTACTGATGTCCCACCCCGCACCGACCATGCCCCCAGGCCAGCCAGGCCGGGCCACCCCCGCACACGTCGCCTCACCCTCCGACACCGGCATGATCCCGATCGTCCGGCAGCCGGAGCCGCGGCAGCAACGACGCGTCTTCAGCCCGGGGTTCGGGCTGCGTGGGCCGCGCCGGAACCGCCATGTCGTCACCGTCGACGAGCTTCCGGCGATCAGCATGCCGATCGGCGACGACGGCGTGATCATCGGCACCGACCGGGCGTCACAGCCCGCCGTGCTCGGTCTGTCGCGTCCGACCCCCTTCGACGTCGTGCTCGTGGGCGGCCTCTGGCTGGCCCAGGTGCTGGCGTTGCGGATCGCCGCGACGGGCGCGCGCGTGGGTGTGGAGACGGGTCGGCCGCAGGCGTGGCAGCAGCTGGCCCAGTCGGCGGGTGGCGGCCAGCAGTGCGTGACGGTTTATCCGGTGGGACGGGTGCCCGCTCAGGGCCCGTCTGTTTCCAGCCCCGTCGTCCTGATCCGGGACTGTGGCATCCGTCCGCCGCGCGGCCGGGTGACCGCGCTGCCGTGGCAGGCCGTGGTGACGGTGCTGCCCTTCGTCAGCGAGCACGCGCCGCGTTGGCTGGCCCAGGCCCAACTGGTCGGCATTCAGCGCATTTCGCCCGAGGAGACCGAGATCGTACGGGACACTCTGGGCATCCCGGACGAGCCGTTGCAGTATCTGTCGAACCTTCATGACAGCGTCGCCCTATGGTGCACGCGCAAGCACCGCACCTTCGTGATGACCGAACCCACGGACGCGGAGACGGGCCTGCTCGGTGTGGCCCGTCGCATGGACTGAACGCGTCTTCGTTTCCGGGCATGGGGTGCGAACCGGCCGTGCCCGTGGGCGCTTTTCCCTAGCGCGATGCGAGTGATTAGGCTTCTGGTGATGCGGTGACGATCGCAGCCGCGTGGGGTTCGCCACTCGGTCCGCCCGGCCGCGACGACCAACTCAGCAGCAGTGGCTGACCAGGAGGCAAGCAGTGAACAGGGATCGGTCCGACTACAACGGCGGCGGCCCGTCC
This sequence comes from Streptomyces sp. NPDC050211, assembly GCF_040656035.1. Taxonomy (NCBI): domain Bacteria; kingdom Bacillati; phylum Actinomycetota; class Actinomycetes; order Kitasatosporales; family Streptomycetaceae; genus Streptomyces; species Streptomyces sp. NPDC050211. The sequence goes on along the minus strand of NZ_JBFALC010000091.1, from coordinate 6,463 downwards.
TCTGACGGGGACGAGCAGGAGACCGAACTCACCGGTGAGTTCGAAATCGTCTACACGCCTCCCGCCTGGTACGCCCCGAAGCCGCAGAGTGGCTCCGCGAACGACGAACCGAGCAACCCCGGCCAGGGCTCACCGCAGCCTCCGCCGCCGACCGGATCACCCGCCGTACCGTCCTCCGGACCACCCGGCGTTCCCGCACGGCAGGCTCCCCCACCGAACGCTCCCGCGCCGGCCCAGCCCCAGCAGCCGTACACCTATCGCGCACCCGCACCGCAGCAGCCCACGTCGGACGCGCCCGGCGCGAACCAGGCCGGCACGGGTGGCACCGACGGCTACGGGTATCCGCAGCCGGCCCAGCCGCAGCCCGGCCAACCTCAGCCCGCCCAGCCGCAGCCCGGCCAACCTCAGCCCGCCCAGCCGCAGCAGCCCGCCCCACCGCAGTCCAGCCAGCCACAGCCCGCCCAGCCGCAACCGCAACAGCCTCCGCAGCAGCAGCCGGGCGCCGCCGCCCCCGCGGCCGGAGACACCGCGGTTCCCGGCGGATACGGCTACCCCCAGCAGGCGTCAGCGAGCGTGCCCCAGCAGCGCCAGGACACCTCGGGCGGTCACGTACCAGCTCAGCAGCAGCCGTCGACCCCGCCTCCCGCAGCGCCCGGTTTCCCGGTGCTGCGTCCGGTCGACGAGGACTCCCAGGGCGGCCCGTCCCAGGGCGGCCCGTCCCAGGCCGCCGCCCCCGCGGCGAGCGCCCCCGACGAGCCCGCCTCCAGTGAGCCGGTGCCCGACCTCAACCACGCCGCCGCCGACGCCGAGGCCGCGCGGCTGTTCGGCGAGACCTCCGACGACGAGGAGCCGGGAGAGGAGCGCGGCGACGAGGCCGAGGCGGACGGCTCCGCAGGGCCGGCACCCGAGCCCGACGGTTCAGCCGAAACGGACGGTACGGACGGCCAGGGGACCGCGGTCGCCCAGTCCGATGCGGGCTCCCCCGCGCATACGGACGCCGACGCGGCGTCAGCTACGGCGGAATCCGGACCGGAAGCCGAGGCTCAGCCCCCCGCTCCCGAGGCCCCGCCCGCCCCTCAGGGTCAGCAGCCGCAAGGGGACCCCGCCATGCCGGCCCCCGCGCCCCCGGTCGGCCAGGCGATTCCGCCGCTGCCGCCGGGCTACGTGCCCGCACAGCCTGCCCAGGCCCAGGGAGTTCCGCAGCAGGCAGGGCAGGGCGTACCGCAGCAGCAGGCACACCAGCCCGCCGGTTACGGCTACCCCCAGAACGCCGCCCAGCCCCCGCAACAGCCGCCGCACCAGGCCCCGCCCCAGGGCGCGTTCGGCCCGGCCCAGCCGCCGGCCGCGGCCCCGGCCCAGCAGCCCGGCTACCCGGCACAGGGCGGACACCCGGCCCCGGTCGACCCACGACAGGCACCCCAGCCGCCTCACGCCCCGCAGCCGCAACCGCAACCGCAACCGGGACACCCGCAGGCCCCCGGATACGGCTACCCCCAGCAGCCGGCCCACCCCGGCCAACCCCAGCCCGACGGATACGGCTACCCCCAGAACCCGGCCCAGCCTCCCCAGGCGCAGCCCCAGCCCGGCTACGGCTACCCGCAGCACCCCCAGCCCCCGCAGCAGCCCTCGCCCTACCAGCAGCAGCCCGCACCGCAGCCCGCACCGAACCAACAGCCCCCGGCCCCGGACCAGGCGCAGGCCCCGCAGCAGACACCCCCCCAAGCCCCCCAAGCCCCCCAGCAGAACCCCACCCCACCCGCCGCCCCCTACGGCACCCACCCCAACCCGGGCAACCAGGGCTGGACCGCCCCACCCGGCCCCCAAGCCGGCCCCGGCGCCCCCCAGCAGCAAGCCGCCCCCGGCACTCCCCTCGGCTACAACGCCGCCGTCGAGCTGTCCTCCGACCGCCTCCTGCGCAACCAGCCCAAGGCCCGTAAGAACAACCAGGGCCCGTCCCGCTTCAAGCTCGGCGCCAAGAAGGAGGCGGCGGAGCGGGAGCGGAAGCTGGGGCTGATCCGTACGCCGGTGATGTCCTGCTACCGGATCGCGGTGATCAGCCTCAAGGGCGGCGTCGGCAAGACCACGACGACCATGTCGCTGGGCGCCACGCTCGCCACCGAGCGGCAGGACAAGATCCTGGCGATCGACGCCAACCCGGACGCCGGCACGCTCGGCCGAAGGGTCCGGCGCGAGACCGGCGCGACCATCCGCGACCTGGTGCAGGCGATCCCGCAGCTGAACAGCTACATGGACATCCGCCGCTTCACCTCGCAGGCGCCGTCCGGCCTCGAGATCATCGCCAACGACGTGGACCCGGCGGTCTCCACCACCTTCAACGACCAGGACTACCGCAGCGCGCTCGACGTGCTGGGCCGCCAGTACCCGATCATCCTCACGGACTCGGGCACCGGTCTGCTCTACAGCGCGATGCGCGGAGTGCTGGACCTCGCCGACCAGTTGATCATCATCTCCACGCCCTCGGTGGACGGTGCGAGCAGCGCCTCGACGACGCTGGACTGGCTGTCGGCGAACGGCTTCGCCGATCTCGTCCAGCGGTCGGTCACCGTGATCTCCGGTGTCCGCGAGACGGGCAAGATGATCAAGGTGGAGGACATCGTCGCGCACTTCGAGACCCGCTGCCGCGGTGTCGTGGTGATCCCGTTCGACGAGCACCTCGCGGCGGGCGCCGAGGTGGACCTCGACATGATGCGGCCGAAGACCCGCGAGGCCTACTTCGACCTCGCCGCCCTCATCGCCGAGGACATCGCGCGGACCCAGCAGGGCTTCGGCAACCCCCACATGCAGTACCAGCAGCCCCAGCAGGGGTACCCGCCCCAGCAGCACCCCCAGCAGCCCTATCCGCAGCAGGGCGGCGCCCCCCAGCCGGGCCAGGAGTGGCAGCAGCCTCCGCAGCAGCCCGGACCGGACCAGGGATGGCAGCAACAGCAACAGCAGCCCGCGCCGCCGCCCCAGGCTCCGCAGCAGGGCGGCGTACCGCCGGGCTGGACCCAGCAGTAGAAGACACCGGAGGGCCGGCACCACAAAGGTGCCGGCCCTCAGGCGTTCGCGCAGGTCCAGCCGGGATCAGACGGCAAGGCCCGCCAGGCTCAGAGCACAGGCCCCGCCGGGCTCAAACGGCAAGGCCCACCGTGCTCAGACGGCAGGACCCTCCGCCGCCCCGATCAGGTCACGGCAGCGCTTCACATCGCCCGCCATGGCCTCCAGCAGGGCCTCCAGCGAGTCGAACTTCCGCTGCCCGCGCACATAGGCGAGGAAGTCCACGGCCACATGCAGCCCGTACAGATCCAGCCCCACCCGGTCGATGGCGTACGCCTCCACCGTGCGTTCGGTGCCGTCGAACTGCGGATTGGTTCCTACGGAGATCGCGGCCGGCATGGCCTCGCCCTGTGCGTGCAGCCAGCCCGCGTAGACGCCGTCGGCCGGGATGGCGGTGTGCGGGAGGGTCTCGACGTTCGCCGTGGGGAAGCCGAGTTCGCGGCCGCGCTGGGCGCCGCGGACGACCACGCCCTCGACGCGGTGCGGGCGGCCGAGGATCTCGGCGGCGCCCTCGACATCCCCTTCGGCGACCAGTCGGCGGGTCAGGGTCGACGAGAACGGCTGGCCGCCGCCCGCCTCACCGGACACGTACAGGTCGATCACCTCGACCTCGAAGTCGTAGACCTTGCCCTGCTCGGCGAGGAACTCCACGTTGCCCGCGGCCTTGTGGCCGAAACGGAAGTTGGGGCCCTCGACGACCGCCTTGGCGTGCAGTTTGTCGACCAGGACCTTGACGACGAAGTCGGCGGGCGACAGCTTCGAGAACTCGGTCGTGAAGGGGAGGATCAGCACCGCGTCCACGCCCAGCTCGCCCATCAGATCGGCGCGGCGGTGGTGCGGGGCGAGCAGCGGGGGGTGGCTGCCGGGGCGGACGACCTCGCTGGGGTGCGGGTCGAAGGTGACGACCACGGAGGGGACGCCCAGCTCGCGGGCGCGCTCCACGGCATGCCGGATGATCAGCTGGTGTCCGCGGTGAACTCCGTCGTAGGACCCGATGGTGACGACGCTGCGCCCCCAGTCCTGGGGGATGTCCTCCAAGCCACGCCAGCGCTGCACTGTGTCTGCTCCTTGTTCGCACACTCGTCGAACCCGTGTCCGTGTCTGTGCCTGTCCCTACGCAGGTCTAAGGGTGCCATGCCGCGTCCACCCGGCCCGCATCGGCATCTGGGCTGTGACAGGGCGCACGCTCACACCGGGACGCGGACGCTCGCCAAGTTCTCGATCATGCGCCGCGCGCTGGGGCCGACGACCGCCGCCCATTCCGCGGGCGCGTCGGTGAGCCAGCCCGCGACCAGCGCGGCGAAGCCCGGCACATGGCGGCCCAGGTCGACCAGACCGCGGTCGAAGCGGGCAGCGCCGTCCGGGGTGCGGACGAGGAGGAGGCCGATGTGGCGGACCAGGTCCCGGAGGTCGGGCCCGCCGTGCCGGGCGGCAGCGTGCAGGAGGGCGTCGAGGACGGCCGGGGTGTGCTCGTGGGCCAGGAGGAAGTCGAGGAGTTCGCGGCGCAGGGGGCGGGAGGCGGGGGTGCCGCGAGCGGCCAGTACGGCGGCCAGCGCGGCCCGCACCTGATCGGGGCCGCCGTCCAGCAGACCGGTGACCAGCGGGAACAGTACGGAACGGGCGACTGGCCCCTGATCGAGCCGCCGGTCGACGTACGCCGCCACGTCCGCCGCCGTCTCCGGACGCCGCTGCACCGCCTCCCGTACGAGGCCCGCGACCCGACGGGCCAAGGCCGGCGTCGTGACATCGGCGAGCGTACGCAGCGCCTCCCCGCCGCCCGGCCGCCGCAGCCGCTCCCGGAAGGCGTCCAGCACCGGATCCGGGTGGGTCGCGAGGGCACCCACCAGCGCGCTGGGCGGGAACTGCGGGTCGCCGGACGCGAAGTGCCGTAGCGCCAGCGGGAGATGGCGGGCCCGGGCGCGCGGATCCCGGACGAGGAGAGCGAGCGCGCCGCCGCGCAGGGTGCGGTCGGCGGGGTGGGCGAGCAGGGCGAGGGCGGCGTAGCGGAGCAGCTCGCGGTCGGCCTCCGTACGTACGTGGGGCGCGGCCCGCAGCCCGTACACCGCCGCCGCGGCCCGCCGCGCGGGCCGCTCGTCGTGCGCCCATCGGTCGACGGCCCGGCACACCGCCGACGGCTCGTCCTCCGCCAGCACATCCAGCAGTTCCTCGGCGCGGCGGTGCGCACAGTCGACGAGCACCTCCATCAGATCGTCCAGGGCCCGGCGCCGATGCGTGTGCAGCAGCGCCTGCGCCGCCTTCGCGACGGTCGCGTGCGGGGTGGCGGGAATCGGGCGCTCGTCGTCAAACCAGCGGGTGAGATGCGGTTGTACGACGGTGGGGGCGGCGGCGAGCAGGTGCGCGGCGGCGTCGAGGTATCGGGGGCCGTCGGTGTCGTCCGGGGCGGGGTCGGCGAGGACGAGTCGGCGCAGGAGGTCGAAGCGGGTGACCTCGGGCAGGGCGAGGGCGGTCCAGAAGGCGGGGCCGAAGTCGCCCGGAACGGTGGGGAGTTGCCAGCGCCACGCCACGACTCGGTCGGCGAGCAGCCGGAGAACACCCGTGTACGGCGTCGCGTCGGGTACCCGGGGCAGGACCTCAGTGAGGAGGCGTGCGGGCCACCAGGAGTGCGGGTCGGTGTCCAGGGCGTCGACCAACTCCTGGAGGCGGGCGGCGAGTTCGGGGGCGCCCTGCTGGCGGGCGAGGTGGAGCAGGGACTGCACCACCGGGCCGATGCGGTGGTGCGGGTCCTGCGGGTGCCTGATCAGGGTGTGCAGGGCTTCGTCCAGGTCGAGGTGCATGCCCTGGATCCAGTCGGCCAGTTCCTCGTGGGCGAAGCGGTAGCCGGTGCCGGCGGGGACGAGGAGGCCCTCGGTGAGGACGGCGGACGGCCAGCCGGAGCCCTGGGGGAACAGGGCCTCGAACGACTCCCTGTCCAGCTCGCCCTGGCCCGTGCCGAGGCTGTGGCGGGCGGCTTCGTGGATCCGGCCGGAGACCTTTGCGGCGAGTCTGCGTACGGCTGTGCCGTCCAGGCCGGCTTCGGTGGCCAGGCGGGTGGCGATACGGAGGCTCATCAGGTCCAGGTAGGCCGTGAAGACGTCGTTGCGGTCGAGGGGGGTGGTGGGGGTGGGAGCTTCAGGGAGGGCTGACTGGACTTCGGAGAAGAGGCGCAGGGTGAGGGGGTGGTGGGTGTCGGGGGTGGTGAGGGTGCCTTCGGGGATGGCGTAGCGGGTGCGGGCTTGGGCTGCCTCGTCGTCGGTGAAGTCGCCCAGGTGGACGCAGGGGGGTAGGTGCGGGTGGGGTCGTGGTGGCCGTCCGGGGTTCTCGCCCCCGCCGCCCCTACCCGTCCCATCCTGAAGGGGCTCCGCCCCGTCGACCCCGGGCGCGGGGGGGGGCCCCCCGCCCCCCGCCC
>NZ_JBFALC010000090.1:0-31118 GCF_040656035.1 Streptomyces sp. NPDC050211 | reverse complement strand
GAGCTTCTCCGGGGCGCGACGCGTTTCCGGGCCGGCTCCGGTCAGCGGCGTGCCGTCACCGTGCCCTCCACCGCGAAGAGCTGCTCCTCCACATGGTCGAGGGCGAGCCGCAGCGCGCCCGTGGTCACGGCCGCCTCGCCGAGGAGGGACAGCGTCACCTTCGGGGGCCGCAGACAGTAGCGCTCCAGTTCACGCCGCAACGGCTCCAGTACGCCGTCCAGTCCGGCCGCCCAGCCGCCGATGACGACCAGTTCGGGGTCGAGGGCGAGGACGAGCGCGGCCACGTCGTGGACGAGGCGCTGGATGAAGCGGTCGACGGCCGCACGAGCGCGCTGGTCGCCCTCGCGGGCCTGCGCGAACACCTCGGCCACCGCCTGCTCGTCCAGCGGATGCAGCGGCTCGTCGGTCGTCGACAGCAGGGTCTCCGGAGTCACCTCACGGCCGAGCAGGTGCAGGGCGCCGATCTCGCCGGCCGCCCCGCCGTACCCGCGGTGCAGCCGTCCGCCGATCAGCGACCCGGCGCCCGGACTGAGTCCGGCCAGTACGAAGACGACGTCGTCCGACTCGGTGGCGGCGCCCTTCCAGTGCTCGGCGACCGCGGCGGCGTTGGCGTCGTTCTCGACCAGCACCGGGCACTTGAAGGAACGGCTCAGCCGCTCGCCCAGGTGCAGCCCCGTCCACTCGGGCAGCGCGGTGCCCAGGCGTACGGTGCCGTCCGCCTCGACGATCCCGGGCGTGGCGACGCCGACGGCCCGCAGGGAACTGCGAGCGACACCGGCCCGGCGCAGCAGGTCGGCGACCGCGGTGCGCAGCCGCTCCAGACGCTCGTCCGCAGCTGCCGTCTCGTCGACGTCCTTGGCGATGGCGCCCAGCACCCGTCCGTCGAGGTCGGCGAGGAGCGCGGCTACCCTGTGCGGCCCGATCTCCAGGCCCAGCAGATGACCGGCCTCGGCCCGGAACCGGAAGCGCCGCGCCGGCCGCCCCTGTCGTCGGGCCACACTCTCGTCGGCGGCTTTCTCGACGACGAGTCCGGCCTCGATGAGCCCCTCGACTACGCCCTCGACCGTGGGCCGGGACAGTCCGGTCACCCGGGTGATCTCGGTCAGCGTGGCGCAGTCCGTGGCGCGCAGCGCATGCAGCACCACCGCGGAATTGATCCTTCGCAGCAGCGAGGGATCCCCGCCGGTCAGCTGCCCCAACGTCCGTCCTCCCAGCTCGTGCGCGTGTTGGCGGGATCGTACTCGGCGTACCGGGCCCCGGCGAGTGCCAAGCCTGTGCTGATCGGTCGCGGAGGCGGGATCACCCCGGCGCGACGAACCCCGACTCGTACGCCGCGATCACCGCCTGCGTGCGATCGCGTGCCCCCAACTTGGCCAGGACGGCGCTCACATGAGACTTGACCGTCTCCGTGCCGACGACCAGCCGGGCGGCGATCTCCGCATTCGACAGCCCTCTGGCCATCAGCCGTAGCACCTCGGCCTCCCGCTCGGTCAACTGGGCCCGCTCCATCACGGCGCGGGCCGCGCGGTTCCCGCCGCCGTCCGCGTACTCAGCGGCGAGCTGCCGCACCGAGGCCGGGAACAGCAGCGACTCGCCCTCGGCGACCAGCCGCACCGCGTGCACGATCTCGGCGGGCCGGGCCCGCTTCAGCAGGAACCCGTCGGCACCGGCCCGCAGTGCCTCGTACACGTACTCGTCGTTCTCGAAGGTCGTCACCACGAGGATCTTCGGCGGCTCGTCCACCGTCCGCAGCACCGCGCGCGTGGCCTCGATGCCGTCAAGGAGCGGCATCCGTACGTCCATGGCGACCACGTCCGGCCGCAGCTGCCGCACCAGCGGGATCACCGCCGCCCCGTCGGCCGCCTCGCCGACCACCTCGATGTCGGGCTGCGCCTCCAGCACGGCCCGCAGACCCGCGCGGACAAGGGGCTCGTCGTCGACGAGGAGAACGGTGACCGGCATCCGGCCAGCGTAGATCAGCGCAGGGGCAGCTCGACGTGGACCTGCCAGTCACCTCGGTCCGGGCCGGTGCGCGCGCTCCCGCCGAGCAGCGCCGCACGCTCGCGTATGCCCCGCAAACCGCTGCCCCGGCCCGGGCCGACTATGTCGGCGGTCAGCGGATTGCGGACCTCCAGACCGAGGGTGCCGTCCGCGACGGCGATGCGGATCCGGACAGGAACGGCGCCCGCGTGCCGCAGCACATTGGTCAGGGACTCCTGGAGGATGCGATAGCCCTCACGGGAGACCGGGCCCGGCAGCGTGTCCACCGCGCCGGTCAGTTCGGCGTCGACCTTCGCCCCGGAGGCACGCGCGGACTCCAGCAGCCGGTCGGCGTCGGTGAGGGTCGGCCTGCTGCTCACCGGCCGCTCCGACTCGCGCAGCACGCCGAGGACACGCTCCAGGTCCTCCAGGGCGGCCCGGCCGGTCTCCTCGATGGCGTCCAGGGCACGGTCGGTGAAGGCCGGATCGCCCGCCGCACGCGCGGCACCCGCCTGCACGACGGCGACGGTCAGGGCATGGCCGATGGAGTCGTGCAACTCGCGGGCGATACGGGTACGTTCGAGCAGCTGGTCGGTGCGTTCCTCGAGGGCGGCGAGGCGTTCGGCGGGGGAGGGGCCGAGGAGGCGGAGGGCGAGCCGGGTGATCAGCTCGCCCGAGCCGACCACGAGCGCGCCGAGCAGGATCATCGGCACGGGGGATAGGAGCGCGTACCACCAGTGGTGGCCCGGGAAGCGAAACCATGAGCCGTCGGCCAGCTGCCCGCCCTGTGCCAGGTGCACCAAGTTGATGGTGGCGATGGGCAGTTGGAACGTGAGCATCGAGACCAGAATGCCCAGCAGCAGCCGTGCCTCCAGCCACACCACGGTCCGCCCGCGGTCGCCCCATGTGGCGGACGGCGCGACGACGATCTCCATGCTTCTGCCGTCCAGCCGGTGACCGGTCAGCAGCAGCCTCGCCTGCAGTCCCTCCACGGTCCGCATGGCGGGCACGAGTCCGCTGAAGGCCAGCACCACGCCGGCGCAGACCCAGGTCCACCACGCGTTCTCGATAAACAGCCACAAGGCCGGCCACACGACGGCGATGAACAGATGCAGCCACCGTGTGTACGTCACCGCCCGACCGAACGGGCGCAGAATGCGGACCATTCCGTCATCGTGCCAGCCACCACTGACAACGGACCTCCCCCGCCCGGGGGAGACGATCTCCACGCGCGGGGGAGGCCCCGCACCCGCGCCACCGGCCAGGCTGCTGCCATGACCAGCATCGAAGTCCAAGCCCTCACCAAGGAGTTCGGCACCCGGCGAGCCGTGGACCACCTCACCTTCCGCGTCCTCCCCGGCCGCGTCACCGGCTTCCTCGGCCCCAACGGCGCCGGAAAATCCACCACGATGCGCCTGGTGCTCGGCCTCGACCGGCCGACCTCCGGGACGGCCACCGTCGGCGGCCGCGCCTACGCCACCTTCCGCGAACCCCTGCGCCACGTGGGCGCCCTGCTCGACGCGCAGGCCGCGCACGGCTCCCGTACCGGCCGTGACCATCTGCGCACCCTGGCGGCGAGCAACCGCATCCCGTCCCGCCGGGTCGACGAGGTGCTGGAGGAGACGGGGCTCGCGTCGGTGGCACGCCGCCGGGTGAGGACGTACTCCCTCGGTATGCGCCAGCGGCTGGGCATCGCCGCCGCGCTGTTCGGGGACCCCGGGGTCGTCATGCTCGACGAGCCCTCGAACGGTCTCGACCCCGAAGGCATCATCTGGATCCGCCGGTTGCTGCGCCGGCTCGCGGGGGAGGGGCGCACGGTCCTGGTCTCCAGCCATCTGATGAACGAGACCGCCTCCTTCGCCGACCATCTCGTGGTCCTCGGCCGGGGCCGCCTGCTGGCCGACACCCCGATGCGGGAGTTCATCCACGCGCGCGTGCAGCCCACCGTGCGGATCCGCACGACGGACGCCACCGCACTCAAGAACGTCCTCGCCCGGCACGGCCACGACGCCGTGGAGCACGAGGACGGGCACTGGACGGTGCCGCACGCGCGCGTGGACGACATCGGCCGCCTCACGTCGGCCGCGGGCGTACCGATCCTCGAACTGAGCACGGAGGAAGGCACGTTGGAGCAGGCCTATCTCGATCTCACCGCCTCGGAGAGCGAGTTCACCGCCCAGCCGCAGGAGGCCTGAGATGTCGTTCGCACCCGTACTCCACTCCGAGTGGCTGAAGATCCGTACACTCCGCTCGCTCCTCGGGGCGCTCCTGGCTCTCTTCGCGGCGACCACGCTGTTCTCCGCGATCGCCGGCGTCTCCGACACGTCCGACCCGGAGTTCGACCCGCTGTTCATGGCGCTGTCCGGTGTCGCGCCCGGTCAGATCGCCGCCATCTCCTTCGGGGCCATGGCGGTGTCGTCGGAGTTCCACGGGGGCGGACTCCGGCTGTCGCTCGCGGCGGTGCCGCAGCGCGGGCGGTGGTTCGCGGGGAAGCTGGCGGTGATCGCCGTACCGACGCTGGTCGTGGGGCTGGTGACCGCGTTCACCGCCCTGCTCGCCGGGCGCGCGGGCATGGGCCCGGCGGCGAGCGGGCTGACGGTGGGGGAGCAGGTGCGGGGCGTCGTGGGCGCCGGAATCTACCTCACGCTCATGGCGTTGCTAGCTGCCGGGCTCACGGCCCTACTGCGCAGCGGGGTGGGTGCCCTGTCGCTGCTCATCCCATTCGTCCTCGTCGTCTCCTACGTGATCGGCGACGCGGCCGGCGGGCTCACCGACTACCTGCCCGACATGGCCGGCCAGATCGTGCTGTACGAGACACACGACGGAACGCCGGGTCCGTGGACGGGCCTTGCCGTCACCGCGCTGTGGACGGCCGCCGTGATCGTGGCGGGAGCGTGGAGCGTACGACGCCGGGACGCCTGAGCCAGGAGTCGTCTGACGCCACGCCAATTGTCAGAGGGAGGCGCTTTACTGGATCACATGGACATCGTGAAGGACCTGGCCCTCGTCGACCGGCTGTGCACCCGGGAGTTTCCCGCGGAGCACGGCAGGACGGAGGAGGGCATGGGCGGGCCCGGTTACTTCATAGCCCCGTTAGGGCCCGGTGAGTGGCCGAGCCCGGAGGACTGCTACGCCTATGAGACGGCGATGACAGGCCGGTTCACCACGCGTTGGGGAACGCCATTGCGGTCGGGGACTGTGACGCTCGGCGAGCGCATCGCACGAGGTGAGGACCTGTCCCAGCCGTGGACAACGCTCAGCGCCCTCGGGCAGGACGTGCGTACGTGGGAGGCGACCGGCACCGGGCGCACGGTCATGCTGGCGGTCGCCGACGTGGAGGAGGAGGACAAGCCTCAGCTGTTCGTCGTCGTCACGGACCTGGACTGGCCATGACCTGTTGACCCTCCGCCGCCACCCGCAACCGCGCGAACTCCTCCGCCATCGTCGCGGCCGTCCAGTGCGCGTTCAGCCCGCTCGGATTGGGCAGCACCCACACCCGCGAGTCACCGATCGTCCGTTCCTGTGGACCCACCTGGGCCTTGCGGTCGTCGAAGGCCGCCCGGTAGGCGGTGACGCCCACCACGGCCAGCCAGCGTGGCCGTAGCTCCGCCACCTTCGTCGCCAGCAGTCGCCCGCCCGCGCGGTACTCGTCCGCGCTCAACTCGTCGGCCCGAGCCGTGGCCCGTGCGACGACGTTCGTGATGCCGAGGCCGTAGGACAGCAACTCGTCCTGCTCGGACGGTTTCATGAGGCGGGGCGTGAAGCCGGACAGGTGGAGCACCGGCCAGAAGCGGTTGCCGGGGCGGGCGAAGTGGTGGCCCGTCGCCGCCGTCATCAGGCCGGGGTTGATGCCGCAGAACAGGACGCGGAGGCCGGCCGCGATCACGTCCGGTACGAGACGGTCGCGGGCGGCCTCCAGCTCCTCGGCGGTGAAACGCGTCAGAGGATCGCTCCCGGGGTGTAGCCCGCGGCGTCCGGGCGCTGCTTCACGATCTCTTCGACACGGCCGACGACGGCGGCGACCTGGTCGGCCGCGGCGCCGGTGAAGGACAGCTTGTCGGCCATCAGCTCGTCGAGCTGGGTGCGGCTCAGCGGGATGCGCTCGTCCGCGGCGAGCTTGTCGAGGAGTTCGTTGCGCTCGGCGCCCTGCTCGCGCATTGCCAGCGCCGACGCCACCGCGTTCTCCTTGATCGCTTCGTGCGCGACCTCACGGCCGACGCCCGCCCGCACCGCGCCCATCAGCACCTTGGTGGTGGCGAGGAAGGGCAGGTAGCGGTCCAGTTCGCGAGCCACGACCGCAGGGAACGCGCCGAACTCGTCCAGCACGGTCAGGAACGTCTCCAGCAGGCCGTCCAGGGCGAAGAACGCGTCCGGCAGCGCGACCCGGCGCACCACCGAGCAGGACACGTCGCCCTCGTTCCACTGGTCGCCCGCCAGCTCGCCGGTCATCGAGGCGTAGCCGCGCAGGATGACCATCAGGCCGTTGACGCGCTCGCACGACCGCGTGTTCATCTTGTGCGGCATCGCCGACGAACCGACCTGGCCCGGCTTGAAGCCCTCGGTCACCAGCTCGTGCCCGGCCATCAGCCGGATCGTCTTCGCCAGCGAGGACGGCGCCGCCGCGAGCTGTACCAGCGCGGTCACGACCTCGTAGTCCAGCGAGCGCGGGTACACCTGGCCGACCGAGGTGAAGGCCGTCGAGAAGCCCAGGTGCCCGGCGATCCGCTGCTCCAGCTCCGCCAGCTTGGCGCCGTCCCCGCCCAGCAGGTCCAGCATGTCCTGCGCCGTACCGACCGGGCCCTTGATGCCGCGCAGCGGATAACGGCCGAGCAGCTCCTCGACCCGGCCGTACGCCACGAGCAGCTCGTCGGTGGCCGTCGCGAACCGCTTGCCCAGCGTCGTGGCCTGCGCGGCGACGTTGTGGGAGCGGCCGGCCATGACCAGCTCGCCGTACTCACCGGCCAGCTTGCCCAGCCGCGCCAGCACAGCCACCGTGCGGTCGCGCATCAGCTCCAGGGAGAGCCGGGTCTGCAGCTGCTCGACGTTCTCCGTGAGGTCGCGGGACGTCATGCCCTTGTGCACGTGCTCGTGCCCGGCGAGGTCGTTGAACTCCTCGATCCGCGCCTTCACATCGTGCCGCGTGACCTTCTCACGCTCGGCGATGGACGCCAGGTCGACGGTGTCGAGGACGCGCTCGTAGTCGGCGATCGCCGCGTCCGGCACCTCGATCCCGAGGTCCTTCTGGGCCCGCAGCACGGCGAGCCAGAGCTGACGCTCCAGCTTCACCTTCTGCTCGGGGGACCAGAGCGTGGCGAGCTCGGCGGAGGCGTAGCGTCCGGCGAGGACGTTCGGGATGCGGGGCTTGGCGGGAGCAGAAGTCACGTGTCCAGATTCTACTGTTGGTTTCTGCAGGCCAGCGCCGCGGTCGCGTTCGGCGGAACCTACGAGACCTGTGTCACGCCAGTCGCCTCACGTGGCTCTGCGCCCGGCAGCCTCCCCGGAGCTCCAGGCTTACGTCGCCGGACCCTCGTAGGGCAGCAGTTCGGGCCGTTTCGGCGGCAGCCCGTCGCCCGAGGACCGGCCGGTCAGTCGGCGGCCGATCCACGGGAACAGGTGCTGTCTGGCGAATCGGGCGTCGGCGACCCGGCGCGTGGCCCACCCCGGCGGCGCTGTGGCCGGCGGCGGGGTGCGCCACTCGGTGTCCTCAGGCTCGTGGCCGAGCGCCTGCCACACCGCCTCCGCGACCCGCCGGTGCCCGTCGGCCGTCAGGTGCAGCCGGTCCACGTCCCACAGGCGCGGGTCGCTCAGCGAGGGGGCCCCGTACAGGTCGACGACGACCGCGCCGTGCCGTGCGGCGAGGTCGTCGACGCAGAGAAACAGCTCCTCCATGCGGGGCCGGAACCGTTCCAGGACCGGGCCCTGACGGCCGGGGCTGCGCATCAGCACCAGTTGCTTGCAAGCGGGCGCCAGCCGTTCCACTGCCTCTGTCAGCAGACCGCGCACCTGTCCCATGTCGCACTTGGGGCGGAGCGTGTCGTTGAGCCCGCCCACCAGCGTGATCACGTCGGCTTCCATGGCGGCCGCCACGTCCACCTGCTCGTCGACGATCTGCCGGATCAGCTTGCCGCGCACCGCGAGGTTCGCGTACCGGAAACCGGGAGCGCGGGTGGCCATCCGCCCGGCGAGGAGATCGGCCCAGCCCCGGTAGGTGCCGTCCGGCAGCAGGTCCGACATGCCCTCGGTGAACGAGTCGCCGACCGCGACGAGGCCGGTGAAAGTGGGGTTCTTCTGCATGGCGACAGAGATGGTATCTCGCGTCCATACCCGTCGGTCGGTCGGCCTGTCCCGCCCGCCGGGCACCGGTCAGGTCCGCTGCCCGAACAACTCCCGCAGCACGTCCTCCATCGTCACCAGCCCCGCCAGCCGCCCGTCGTCGCCCAGCACCGCGGCGAGATGCGTACGGCTGCCCCGCATCGCGGTGAGTACGTCGTCCAGCGGTGTGCTGGCCCGCACGCGCGCGATGGACCGCATCTCCCGCACCTCGAACGGCAGGTCCCGCGGCATCTTGTCCAGCGCGTCCTTCACATGGAGATACCCGACGATGCGCCGCCCCTCGTCCACGACGGGGAAGCGGGAGAACCCGGACTCGGCCGACAGCCCCTCCAACCGCTCGGGCGTGACGCCCACGCGCGCGTAGACGACGCTCTCCAGCGGAAGCACGACGTCGTGCACGGGCCGTCGGCCCAGTTCCAGGGCGTCGTGCAGCCGCTCCCTCGCCCGCTCGTCGATGAGGCCGGCCTCGCCGGAGTCCCGGACCAGACGGGCCAGCTCGGCGTCCGAGAAGGTCGCGGTCACCTCGTCCTTGGTCTCCACGCGCAACAGCTTCAGCAGGCCGTTCGCGAAGGCGTTGATCGTGAAGATCACCGGGCGCAGCGTCCGCGACAGGGCGACCAGCGGCGGTCCGAGGACCAGCGCGCTGCGCACCGGCTCGGCCAGCGCGATGTTCTTCGGCACCATCTCGCCGAGCAGCATGTGCAGATACGTCGCCAGGGCCAGCGCGATCGCGAAGGACACCACGTGCCCGGCACCCTCCGGCACACCGAGCGCGTGGAACACCGGCTCCAGCAGATGCTCGATCGCCGGCTCCGCGACGACACCCAGGACCAGCGTGCACAGCGTGATGCCGAGCTGGGCCGCGGCCATCAGCGCGGACACATGCTCCAGACCCCACAGCACGCTCTTCGCCCGCCGGTCGCCCTGCTCGGCGTGCGGCTCGATCTGGCTGCGGCGCACCGAGATCAACGCGAACTCGGCGCCCACGAAGAAGGCGTTGACGACCAGGGTCGCGAAACCGATCAGAAGCTGTACGGCGGTCATCGCTCGCCCTCCCCGTCGTGTGCGTCGGCCAGCGGCGCATGCAGCAGCACGCGCGCGGCCCTGCGGCCCGACGCGTCGACCACGTCGAGTCGCCAGCCGACGATCTCGACACAGTCACCGACGGCCGGTATGCGGCCGAGCTCGTGCGCCACGAGACCGGCCAGCGTCTCGTACGGTCCCTCGGGCGCCCTCAGTCCGACGCGCGCGAGCTGGTCCATGCGGGCGGCGCCGTCCGCCGAGAACAGGGCGCGTCCGTCGTCGTCGCTGCCCGCGACGGCCAGGTCCGACGTCTCGTGCGGGTCGTGCTCGTCCCGCACCTCGCCGACGACCTCCTCGACGATGTCCTCCAGCGTGGCCACGCCCGCCGTGCCGCCGTACTCGTCGATGACGACGGCCATCGTGCGCTTGCCGGAGAGCCGGTCAAGCAGCCGGTCGACGGTCAGCGACTCGGGCACGAGCAGCGGCTCGCGCATGAGTTCCGCGACCCGTACGCGCGCCCGGCGCTCCGCGGGCACCGCCAGCACGTCCTTGATGTGCGCGGTGCCCACGACCGAGTCGAGGTTGCCGCGGAAGACGGGGAACCGGGACAGGCCCGTGGCCCGGGTCGCGTTCGCCACGTCCTCGCAGGTCGCCTGGACGTCGAGGGCGAAGACCTGCACGCGGGGCGTCATCACGTTCTCCGCGGTCAGGTCGGCGAGGTTCAGGGTGCGGACGAACAGTTCGGCGGTGTCCGCCTCCAGGGCGCCCTCCCGGGCCGAGTGCCGGGCGAGCGCCGCCAGTTCCTGCGGTCCGCGCGCGGAGGCCAGTTCTTCGGCCGGCTCCACGCCGAAGAGGCGCACGATCCGGTTCGCCGTGTTGTTGAGGTGCGAAATGAACGGCCGGAAGGCGGCGCTGAACCAGCGCTGGGCATTGCCGACGCTCTTGGCCACGGCCAGCGGCGACGAGATCGCCCAGTTCTTCGGCACCAGCTCGCCGACGACCATCAGCACCACGGTCGACAGGGCCGTACCCAGCACCAGGGCGATCGAGGAGGCGGTGGAGCGCGAGATGCCCATCGACTCCAGCGGGCCCGCGATCAGCGCGGCGATCGACGGCTCGGCGAGCATGCCGACGACCAGATTGGTGACGGTGATGCCGAGCTGCGCCCCGGAGAGCTGGAAGGTCAGGTTCCGTACGGCCTTCAACGCCCCCGCGGCACCCCGCTCGCCGCGCTCCGCGGCCCGTTCGAGTTCGCCGCGTTCGACCGTGGTGAGCGAGAACTCCGCCGCGACGAAGGCGCCGCAGGCCAGCGACAGCAGGATCGCCACCAGGAGGAGGAGCACTTCGGTCATCGGTTCACCCCCGTCCCATGATCGGGCAGAGCGGGGAGGATCGCGCGATGTCGTCTACTGGGAGGCTCGCCCATGGGCGGACGCTCACACCTTTCCGTGGAAACCGAAGGAGAACCGAAGTGGTCCGTGGTCCTCCAAGGGTAAAGGACGAGCAAAGATGCCCGGGTGGCCCCTACTCTCCGAAGGGCTTGATCCAGCGCCGCCACTGCTCCTGGGGCGTGTACCCCGCCGCGCGCCAGGCGTGGTGGGCGGTTTCGTTGCGCTGCAGCACCATCGCGTCCCCACGGCGCCCGCCGAGCCGCACGAACCGCCCCTCCGCGGCGGCCAGCAGCGCCGCACCGATCCCCTGACGGCGGCGGTCCGGATGCACCGCCAGCCGGTACAGATGGCAGCGCCAGCCGTCGAATCCCGCGATCACCGTGCCCACCAGCTCGCCGTCCTGCTCGGCGATGATCAGCGCCTCCGGGTCACGGTCGACCAGCCGCTCCACGCCGTTCCGGTCGTCGCTGATGCTCGTGCCCTCCGCGGCCGTCTTCCAGAAGGCCAGCACGGTGTCGAGGTCGTCGGGCCCGGCGGCCCGTATCCGCAGCTCAGTCATGGCGTGATCACATCACAGGCGCATCGTGTGGCATGTGACATTCCACTGTTCGGACAGACGTCTACCCGTCCCGCAACGCCCCGATCACCGGCGCGAACGCCTCCATGTACGGCTCCAGGACCGTCAGATACGAGAGCCCGTACCGCTCCCGCTGCGCCCGCACCTGCGCGGTGATCTGCTCCAGGGTGCCGACGAGAAGGAGGGGCAGGTCGAGTGCCTGCTCCAGTGTCAGGTCCGGCACCCGGTCGATGAGCGGCCGCACGACCTCCGCGCGGTCCTCCGTCACGGTCACCATCTGGATCAGCAGATTCAGCTCGGCCGGCTCCTTGCGGCCCTCGGCCAGCCGCCGGTACAGGGCGATGCGCTCGTCGAGTTCCTCGGGAGAGATCGGCAGCAGCTGCCCCGTCGTGCTCCCCGGCACCGCACGCGCCGCGGTGAAGGCCGCGATGTCCGCGTGCTCGGCGGTCATGCGCATCATGCGGTCGCCGTTGCCGCCGATCATCAACGGCACCCGCTCGTCCGCGTCGAGCAGCCGGTCCAACTCCTCGACCGTGTGCTGAAGATGGTCCACGCGCGCGCGTGGCGTTCCGTACGGCAGTCCGGCAGCCTCGTGCTCCGCCTGTACGTAGCCGGTGCCGAGCCCGAGTTCGAGGCGTCCGCCGGTCAGCGCGTTCGTCGTCGCCACCTCGCGGGCGAGCAGCGTCGGGTTCCAGAAGCCGGCGTTGAGCACGAACGTGCCGAGCCGTGGCCGCTCGGTCGCTTCGGCGGCGGCGACCAGCGCCGGGAAGGGCGCGACCATCCCGAGGTGGTCCGGGACCAGGATCACGTCGTAGCCGAGCTCCTCGGCCCGGCGGCACTTGGCCCGCCACTCCGCAGCGGGGGCAGGGGTGATCAGACTGACACCGAAGCGGAACGGGCGCGGCATGAACTCTCCTCGGCTCGAAGCGACTTGAGTGCGTGCCGCGATTCCATCACTCGTGCGCGATCGCCGCCAGCACATTCATGCGGGATGCACGCAACGCGGGCAGCAGGGCCGCCACCACGCCCACGACCGCCGAGCCGATCACCACCGCGATGATCGTGGTCCACGGGATCGCGAACGCCTGCATGCCCTGCAGCGCCAGCACCTGCTGGGTGCACACGCCCCACACCAGTCCCAGCGCGAGACCCAGGACCGCGCCGAACACCGCGATCACGACCGACTCCAGCCGGATCATGCGGCGCAGCTGGCGCCGGGCGAGTCCGATGGCCCGCAGCAGGCCGATCTCCCGGGTCCGCTCGACGACCGACAGAGCAAGGGTGTTGACCACGCCGAGCACCGCGATGATGATCGCGAGCCCGAGCAGCGCGTACACGAGGTAGAGCAGGACCGCGATCTGGTCGTGGACCAGCTCCTTGTAGTCGGCGATGTCGCGGACGTCCACCTGCGGATACGGATCGAGCGTCGCCTCCAGATTCGCGCGCAGGTCGTCGGCGCTCGTGCCGGGGGAGGCATTCACGTACACCGCGGAGTCCTGGCCGCCCGGCGCGTACCGCTCCATCGTGCCCATGCCGAAGAACAGCCCGCCTTGCGTCCCGAACCCGTCGGCAGAGTCCTGGTCGGTCAGCGCGCCCACCGTCAGATCGGCCGTACGTCCGCCCTGGAACTCGAGCGGGACCGTGCTGCCGACGCGCACGCCGTGGTCCCGCGCGAAGTCCCGGTCCATGGCGATCCGCCCCTGGGCCAGCGCCGCCGCCGAGTCGCCCTGCGCGTACGTGATGTTGGCGACGTCGTCGAGCCGGGGATCGTACGCCCCGGCCGTCGTCTCGACGCGGTCCCCGTCCGGGAGGCTCACCGCGACCGGTGTGAGCCGTGAGCGCACGACGAGCCCGACGCCGTCCGTGGCCTCCACCCGCTTGGTGACCTCCTCGGGGAAGGGCACGAAATTGGCGTTCTGTACGACGAAGTCGGCGCCCAGAGTCTTGTCGATCTGCTCGTCGAACGACTTGGTCATCGAGGCGCTCGCCACCGACATCCCGCCGACCAGCGCCAGCCCGACCATCAGGGCCGCCGCGGTCGCGCCGGTGCGGCGGGGGTTGCGCAGGGCGTTGCGCTGGCTCATCCGGCCGACCGAACCGAACAGCGCCGGGAAGGCCCCGCCGAGGACCCGGATCACCGGACGCACCAGCAGCGGGCCCGCGATGACCGTCGCGATGAGCGTCAGGACGACGCCGAGGCCGAGCAGGGAGGCTGCCGACGATGTCTCCGTCGCCGTGGCACAGCCCACCAGCGCCGCCGCGCCCAGCGCCCCGACGACCGCGCCCACCACCGCGCGCACCCGCAGCGGCTTTCCCACGTCGGCGATCTCGGCGTCCGCGAGTGCCGCCATCGGCGACACACCCGCCGCGCGCCGGGCCGGGAGATACGCCGCGACGAAGGTGACGCCGAGGCCGACGACGTACGCCGAGACGGGTGTCGCCACGCCGATGACCATGTCGGCGGACCTGATGTTCATGCCGAGCAGGCCCATCAGCTCGATGAGCCCGACGGCGAGCCCGATGCCGGTGGCGAGGCCGAGCGTGGAGCCGACGAGGCCCAGCAGCAGCGCTTCGGTGAGGACCGAGCGGCGCACTTGGCGCCGGTCGGCGCCGAGCGCCCGCAGCAGGCCCAGTTCCCGGGTGCGCTGGGCGATCAGCATCGAGAAGGTGTTGACGATCAGGAATACACCGACCAGGACGGCGATCCCGGCGAAGCCGAGCATCACGTACTTGATGACGTCGAGGAAGCCGCCCAGTTGCTCGACGTCCGACTCGGCCTGCTCGTCGGCGGTGCGTACTTCGTAGGGATCGGGATCCTTGGGGATGACGATGGTGTCGGGGGGGTCGGGGTCGACGCCGAGCGCGTCCGCCACGCGCTGCTGGAGCTGCGCGTCGCTGACACCCTCGGCCGCGTCGAGCGAGATGCTCGTGGCCCCCTCCGGATTGCCCAGGAGCCTGGTCTGCGCGGTCTCGGTGTCGAAGAAGACCAGGGCGGCACCGGGGTTGGTGGTGGTGAACGTGGCGATGCCGACGACCTCGGCCTTGAAGGAGCCGGGCGCGGCGATGATTGTGAGCGTGTCTCCGATCGCCACGTCCTTGCTGTCGGCGGTGTCCGCGTCGATCAGGAGCTGGTCCGGCCCCTCCGGGGCGTGACCGGAGGTCAGTTCGACGGGGCTGCGCTCGGTCGGGTTCCAGGCGGTGCCGATCGTGGGGGCGCCGGTGGTCGGGCCCACCGACTCGTTGTCCTCGTCGGCGACGGTGATGCCCTCCACTTCCACATCCGGACGTGCCGCCGCGACGCCGTCGACCTCGGAGAGGCGGTCGACGAGCGAGATCGGCAGGGTCAGGGTCTGTCCCGAGGGGATCGTCTCGTCGAGGTTCTCCTTCGGGCTGACGGTGACGTCGGCCGCGGTGGAGGCGAAGAGCCGGTCGAAGGTACGGCTGACCGTGTCCGAGAAGATCAGGCTGCCCGCGACGAACGCCACGGACAGGATCACGGCCAGCGCGGACAGCAGCAGCCGTCCCTTGTGGGCGAGAAAGCTCCGGAGCGTCGCCTTGAGCACGGGGTCAGTCCTCCTGGGAGGGCGCGGCGTCGTCGTACTGACCGCGGATCACGTCGAACCGCTTCATGCGTTCCAGGACCGCCTCCGCGGTCGGTCGCTCCATCTCGTCGACGATCCGTCCGTCACCGAGGAACAGCACCAGGTCGGAGTGGGCGGCGGCGCCCGGATCGTGGGTGACCATGACGACCGTCTGCCCGAGGTTGTCGACGGCGTCGCGCAGAAAGCCGAGCACCTCGAGCCCGGACCGCGAGTCGAGGTTGCCGGTCGGCTCGTCGGCGAAGATCAGCTCGGGGCGGGAGGCGAGCGCGCGGGCACAGGCGACGCGCTGCTGCTGGCCGCCGGACAACTGCGACGGCCGGTGCGTCAGCCGGTCCCGCAGTCCGAGTGTGTCGATGACCTGGTCCAGCCACTTCTCGTCGGGCTTCCTGCCCGCGATGTCCATGGGCAGCGTGATGTTCTCGGCCGCGTTCAGCGTCGGGATGAGGTTGAACGACTGGAACATGAACCCGATCCGGTCCCGCCGCAGCCGGGTCAGCTCCCGCTCCCTGAGCCCCGTGATCTCCGTGTCGCCGAGCCACACCTGACCTGCCGAGACGGTGTCCAGCCCCGCCAGACAGTGCATCAGCGTGGACTTCCCGGAGCCCGACGGCCCCATCACCGCCGTGAACCGGCCGCGCGTGATGTCCACGTCCACCGAGTCGAGGGCGAGCACCGTCGTCTCGCCCGAGCCGTACGCCTTGGTCAGACCGCGGGCGCGGGCCGCGAACCCGTCGGCCGAGGCCTGCTCCACAGCAGAAGCGGACAAGGCTGCCTCCTCGATTCGGGACATCGCGACTTCCTTGTCAGGCCCGAGCGTAATGTGATCCGGCACACACTCGGTATCCCCCTTGGGTGCCGTTGGGCCCTGGTCCGTCTCCACCCATGGGATGAGCCCGTCGGGATGAGCCCTTGCCGCCGCTAGCATTTCGGCGCTAGCTTTGAGGCATGGCGAAGACCCAGCTGAACGTACGCGTGGACGAAGGCACCGCCCGCGCGGCTCGCGAACGTGCCCTGGCCCGCGGCATGAGCGTCAACCGCTACATCGAAGAGCTGGTCAGACAGGACACCGGGGAGGTCGGCCACACGTTCGTGGAGGCCGCCGCCGACTTCATGAAGCAGTACGAGTCCGTGTTCGCCGAAGAGTTCGGCCCGGACCGTGAGGGCACACGCGAAAGCCGTCCCGCAGGCACACGCGAAGGTCGCCGCTGATCCGTTGAGCAACCT
Source organism: Streptomyces sp. NPDC050211 (assembly GCF_040656035.1). Taxonomy (NCBI): domain Bacteria; kingdom Bacillati; phylum Actinomycetota; class Actinomycetes; order Kitasatosporales; family Streptomycetaceae; genus Streptomyces; species Streptomyces sp. NPDC050211. The sequence goes on along the minus strand of NZ_JBFALC010000090.1, from coordinate 14,988 downwards.
CAGAATCGACCTTGCCTGGCTCCTCATGCTCGCCGAACAGAACACGCCCGGAGACCCCCAGGTCACCGACTGGGGCGCTCTGGTGGCCGCCGTCGCACGCCATGAGGCCGAGATATTCGACGTCCCTGTCTACGACACCCCACAGGCCCGCGCCGCCTCGCTGCTGCAACTGCTGATCCACGTGCCCGCGCTGGAGCGCTCGAACGCCCTGTTCGCCTCCGCCGTCGCCTACGCCTACCTCGTCGCCAGCGGCCTGAAGGTCGTCACCTCCCCGGAGCAGGTCCGCGACCTGGCCCGGCTGGTCAAGAGCGGTGAGGCCACGGTGCACGACATCGCACAGGAACTGCGGCAGTGGAGCCTATGAGCCGACCGTAGGCCGCCACGCCGTGCCCAGAACGCAGTACGAGGTCGGCAGTGTCGGCCCGTTCTCCGGCATCAGCACCCGCCGGTACGGGCCGAGTTCGAACCCGGCGGCCCGCAGTCCGGCGATCGGGTCCCGGGCCACATGGCAGCCCCCGTTCAGCCGCGGCCACACCGTGCTGTCCAGCGCGCGCTGCGTGAAGCGCATCACCCGGCCACCGCCGCTGCCGTGCTCGAAGAACCGCACGGCGCCGCCGGGCCGCAGCACCCGCCGTACCTCGCCGAGCGCCCGCGAGACGTCCCGCACACTGCACAGCACCAGCGACAGCACCACCGCGTCGAAGGCCTCGCTCTTGACCGGCAGCGCCTCCGCCGCACCCGGCACCACATCCACCGGCACCTCGGCGCGCAGCGCGGACTCCACGGCCAACTGCCGCAGCAGGCGCTCCGGTTCGATGGCGACGACCTCCGAGACCGCGCTCGGATAGTGCGCGAAGTTGAGGCCGTTGCCCGCGCCGATCTCGATCACCCGCCCGGACAGCCCGGACAGCATGCGGTCACGGACGGCGCCCATCCCCATGCGTGACTCGGCGGCGACGCTGATACGGGCGTAGTACCGGGCGAACAGCGGATGGTGCACGGGGTCCCGTGACACCTTGCCGGAGCCGGTAGCGGGCCGTTGCGGCATGGCGACCTCCTGGGCGGATGGAGTGCCCTACCGCGATTGTCCCCCGTACGCGCCCCGCGCACCCCCCGCCGTTCGCGGGTCGCGGTCAGGAGACGCGGGTCTCCGTCAGGATGCGGTTGGAATCACGGCGCCTCGCGCACCCGGAACGCCTCCGCGTCCCACATGCCCTCCAGTCGCGGTGCCAGCCAAGTGGGCGCCGCCGCACGGAAGTCGGCGGGTTCGAGCGCGGCGGCCCCGGCGGGCAACGCGCCCAGCAGCGGGGCGTCGGCGACGATCGGCAGGTCCGCGAGATTGCAACGGGATGCCAGATCGGGCGCCTTGGGCCAGCTGCCGATCACGATCCCCGCCAATTCCAGCTGGCGGGAGCGGATTTCGCGTGCCGTCAGTTCCGTCGTGTTCAGCGTGCCCAGCCCCGCCGTCGCCACGACCAGTACCGGCGCAGCCAGCATCCCCGCCGCGTCCGCCAGCGTGCCGCCCGCCGGGTCGAACCGTACGAGAAGCCCGCCCGCTCCCTCCACCAGCACCAGATCGTGCTCGGCGGCCAGCTTGGCGGCGGCCTCGGCGATGTCGTGCGGGTGGACCGGCACACATCCGGCACGTCGCGCGGCCGTCGCCGGCGCCAACGGGTCGGGATACCGGGCGAGTTCGACCGCCGTCACGGCACCCGCGAGCCGCGCGACCTCGTCGGCGTCCCCGCGCTCGTCCGGTCGTACGCCCGTCTGCGCGGCCTTCAGGACGGCCACCGACCGCCCGGCCGCGAGCGCTACGGCGGCGACGGCGGCCGTCGCGACGGTCTTGCCGACCTCCGTGCCCGTGCCCGTGATCACCAGGACCGGCATGTCATCCCTCCCGCGCCGCCGCGCACACCGCGCGCGCGATCCGTGCGACGTCCGTGTCGCCCGTGACATACGGCGGCATGGTGTAGACGAGGTCGCGGAACGGCCGCAGCCACACGCCCTCGCGCACGGCCGCCGCCGTGGCCGCCCTCATGTCCACCGCGTGGTCGAGCTGGACGACCCCGACGGCGCCGAGGACCCGGACATCACGGACACCCGGGAGCGCCGCGGCCTCGGCCAGCCCCTCCCGCAGGCCCGCCTCGATCCGCTTGACCTCCGCGAGCCAGTCCTGGCCGAGCAGCAGCTCGATCGAGGCGCAGGCCACCGACGCGGCCAGCGGATTGCCCATGAACGTCGGACCGTGCGCCAGCACCGGCACCTCGCCCTGCGAGATGCCCTCGGCCACCCGGGAGGTGCACAGGGTGGCGGCCATCGTCATATAGCCGCCGGTCAGCGCCTTGCCGACGCACATCACATCGGGCGTCACCGCCGCGTGCTCCGCCGCGAACAGCGCGCCCGTCCGCCCGAACCCCGTAGCGATCTCGTCAAACACCAGCAGTACGCCGTACGCGTCGCACGCCTCACGCAGCACCCGCAGATACGCGGGGGAATGGAACCGCATCCCGCCCGCGCCCTGCACCACCGGCTCGACGATCACCGCGGCCAGGTCGTCGGCGTGCCGCTCGATCAGCGCGCGCAGGTGGTCGGCGTACGCCTCGTCGTACTCCGTCGGCGGCGCGTCGGCGAACACCTGGCGCGGGAGCACGCCGGTCCACAGGTCGTGCATCCCGCCCTCGGGGTCACACACCGACATCGGCTGCCAGGTGTCGCCGTGATAGCCGCCGCGCCAGGTCAGCAGGCGCTGCTTCGCCGGGCGGCCGAGCGAACGCCAGTACTGGAGGCACATCTTGACCGCGACCTCGACCGACACCGAACCGGAGTCGGCGAGGAAGACATGTTCCAGGCCGTCGGGCGACATGTCGACAAGGTGCTTCGCGAGCCGTACGGCGGGCTCGTGGGTGAGCCCGCCGAACATCACATGGCTCATCCGGCCGAGTTGCTCGCGCGCGGCCTCGTCGAGTACGGGGTGGCGGTAGCCGTGGATCGCCGACCACCAGGACGACATGCCGTCGATCAACTCGCCCGCGCCGTCCGCGAGTTTCAGCCGGACCCCACTCGCCGACTCCACGACGAGCGGCTCCACCACGCCCGGCATGGGCCCGTACGGATGCCAGACGTGCCGCCGGTCGAGGTCCAGCAGCTCGGGGACGGTCAGGTCAGGCATTGGGCGCGAGATCCGTTCCGGCGCCCCGGCGGCGTACGGCGACGAGGTCCGTACGGGCCTCGTTGACCTGAGGTCCTTCGGCTGCGGAAGCACACGCTCCGCCGCCCTCGTGACATCCGCCGCCCACCCGGTGCTCCGGCAGCGTCACCTGGTCCGAGCCCTCCACCTCGAACCCGGCGTCCGCGATCATCTCCAGGTCCGCCTGGCCTGCCTGGCCCTCGGTGGTCAGATAGTCGCCGAGGAAGATCGAGTTGGCCAGGTGCAGGGCGAGGGGCTGCATCGTGCGCAGATGGACCTCACGGCCGCCCGCGATCCGCACCTCGACGTCCGGGCAGACGAACCGCACCATCGCGAGGATGCGCAGACAGCGCTGCGGGGTGAGGTGCCACTCCTTGGCGAGCGGGGTGCCCTCGACCGGGATCAGGAAGTTGACCGGAACCGAGTCCGGGTCCAGCTCACGCAGCGAGTAGACGACGTCGACCAGGTCCTCGTCCGACTCGCCCATCCCGGCGATCAGGCCCGAGCAGGCGGACAGCCCGGCCGCGTGCGCCTTCTGCACGGTGTCGACGCGGTCGGCGTAGGTGTGGGTGGTGGTGATGTCGCCGTACGTCGCCTCGGAGGTGTTGAGGTTGTGGTTGTAGGCGTCGGCGCCGGCCTCGCGCAGCCGCTCGGCCTGGCCGTCGGAGAGCAGACCGAGACAGGCGCACACCTCGACGCCCTCGTTCTGCTCCTTGATCGCCTTGATGGTGCCCGCGACCCGGTCCACGTCACGGTCGGTGGGACCGCGTCCGGACGCCACCAGACAGACCCGCTTGGCACCTCCGGCCAGCCCGGCGGCCGCCGCCTGGGAGGCCTCGTCGGGCTTGAGCCAGGTGTACTTCAGGATCCCGGTCGTGGAGCCCAGCCGCTGGGAGCAGTAGGAGCAGTCCTCCGGGCACAGGCCGGACTTGAGGTTGACGAGGTAGTTGAGTTTCACCCGTCGGCCGAACCAGTGCCGGCGTACCTTGCCGGCCGCGGCCACCACATCGAGCAGGTCGTCGTCGGAGGTGGCGAGGACGGCCAGTGCTTCCTCGCGGGTCGGCCGCTCGCGCCGAAGCCCCTTGTCCACCAGCGTGTTCAGCAGGTCCATGAGGTCCGATCCTGTCCTACGGAACCGCCCCGGGCCAAGGAGAGATCGGACAACAGAGGCGGTTCGACGTGTGGGTATTGCCACATCCTGGGCGGCTGGCCCGGCGACTACTGTCTGTGCACTGCCTACAAAAGCCCCGGAGGAGTCATGGCGTTCGGCTGGATCGACGAACAGGCGGAGCTGCGCCGCCGCGCCGGACTGGTACGGACCCTGCGGCCCCGCCCCGCCGACTCGCCGCTGCTCGACCTCGCGAGCAACGACTACCTGGGGCTGGCCCGCCACCCCGAGGTCGTCGAGGGGGCCACCTCCGCGGCCCGCACCTGGGGCGGCGGCGCCACCGGCTCCCGCCTGGTCACCGGCACGACCGCGCTCCACGCCGAACTGGAACGCGAGCTGGCGGACTTCTGCGGCTTCGAGGCGGCCCTGGTGTTCTCCTCCGGCTACGCGGCCAACCTCGCCGCGGTCACCGCGCTGGCCCCGCACGGCTCACTGATCGTCTCCGACGCCGGCAACCACGCCTCGCTGATCGACGGCTGCCGGCTGGCCCGCGGCACCACCCAGGTCGTCGCGCACGCCGACCCGGACGCCGTACGCAAGGCACTGCGGACCCACGACGGGCCTGCCGTCGCCGTGTCCGACACGGTCTTCTCGGTCGACGGCGACGCCGCCCCGCTGACGGAGCTCGCGACGGCATGCCGGGAGCACGGCGCCGGTCTGGTCGTCGACGACGCCCACGGTCTCGGCGTCCTGGGCGACGGCGGGCGCGGCGCCCCGCACGCGGCGGGACTCGCGGGCGCGGACGACGTCGTGGTGACGGTCACGCTGTCCAAGTCGCTCGGCAGCCAGGGCGGCGCCGTACTCGGACCCGCCCGGGTCATCGAGCACTTGGTCAACGCGGCCCGCACGTTCATCTTCGACACGGGCCTGGCCCCCGCCGCGGCGGGGGCGGCCCTGGCGGCGCTCAGGCTGCTGCGCCGCGAGCCGGAGCGGGCGGCGCGGGCGCGTGCGGTGGCACGCGAACTCCACACACGCCTGACCGCCGCGGGTCTGGAAGCGGTACGTCCGGACGCCGCGGTCGTCTCCGTGCGCGCGCCGTCCCCTGAGGGCGCCGTGCGGTGGGCGGCCGACTGCCGTACGGCAGGTCTCGCCGTGGGCTGCTTCCGTCCTCCTTCCGTGCCCGACGGCATCTCACGGCTGAGGCTCACCGCCCGAGCGGACCTCTTCGAGGACCAGATCGAGCGCGCTGTGGAAGTGATCGGCGAGACGCGACCATGAGTCGGCGTGACATGGCCGTGCGTCGCGCGAACTGATTCAAAGGGGTCGCGAGGTGCGGGCGATCACCGCAACGCGGCCGTGAATCCCGCCCAGCTCTCGGGGGAGAAGAGCAGCGCGGGTCCGGCCGGGTCCTTGGAGTCGCGTACGGCCAGCAGCCCGGCCCCCGGGCCGGACAGCGGCCGGGCCGTCTCGACGCAGTTGTTCGCTCCCGTGCTGTAGCTGCTGCGCAGCCACTGCACACCGTGCAGTTGAGTACTGGAAGTGACGTTCCGAGGCAGTGCAGACATGGTGCCTCCTTACACGCCGGCACCTATCCCGGCGATGTAGTCCAACGAGTCCTCGGGCGAAAGGGCGTGGAACTGAAGGGTGTTGAAGGCCTCGGTGTAGGCCTGGAGGTCTTCTTTCCGCTCGAGGTAGAGGCTACTCGTCAAGTGGTCGAGAACAACCACATCCAGATCAGAAGTGCTCGAAAATGAGAAGATAACGAAAGGCCCGGTGATACCGATGTGGGCACCGGCCGCGAACGGCAGGACCTGAAGCCGCACTTGGGGGTAGCGAGCCGCCTCGATCAGCCGCTCCAGCTGCCGTGCCATGACGTCCGGCCCGCCGATCTCCCGGTGCAGCACCGCCTCGTCGAGCACCGCGCTCAGCACCAGGGGCGGCCGCGAGCGCAGCACGTCCTGCCTGGCCAGGCGCACTTCCACCAGTGCGTCCAGCCGGTCGTCTGCGTCCTCGTCCAGCCCGCCCACCGCGGCCCGGGTCACCGCCCGCGCGTACTCCGGCGTCTGCAACAGCCCCGGAACGACGGAGGTCTCCAGCGTGCGCATCGCGCTGGCCTGGGATTCCAGGCTGATGAAATCCCGGTACGTCGGCGGCAGCACGCCCCGATACGCATGCCACCAGTGGTGCCGCCCGGCACTGTCGTCCTGTCCCGCCAACACCAGCAGCAACTCCCGTAGTTGAGGATCCGCCACTCCGTAGGCGTCCAGGAGTAACCGCACATCGGCCGGTTTCACCCCGCTCGCGCCGGTCTCGATGCGGCTCACCTTCGACTGGTGCCAGCCCACGAGCCGGGCCGCCTCGCCGCTCGTGAGCCCGGCGCCGGTGCGCAGCGTGCGCAATTCGGCGCCCAGTTTTCGGCGGCGTACCGCGGGACCGTGCTGCATGGGCTCCTCCTTACTCCTTCCGGGCCGCCCAAATACGGTCTGCCGTCGCAGAGTTCACCGCTTCGAGCGACAGATATATGCATATCTTGGTGGATCGCACCCGTGACCGGCCCGGTGATGGCAGTCTGGCGACGAAGCACCAGTCCGGGACCGTACTCGAACCCTCCGCTCCATGTCGGACTGCGGTCCCGTGGGAAAGGGACGACGTCGCCATGGCAGACCATCTGGAAGCATCCGTCACTCTGCCGAGCGATCCCGCCTCGGTCTCCGCAGCCCGCACCTACGTGGTCGGCACCCTGGCGGAATGGGGACTGCCGGCCGACACGGAACTGGCCGACACCATCCGCCTCATCGTCTCGGAACTCGCCACCAACGCCGTACAGCACACGTTCGGGCAGTCACCCACCTTCACGGTGGACCTCGAACTCGACCGTGACGAGCACCTGCGCATCGGAGTCACCGACAGCCATCCGCGTTTTCCCAAACGACTGCCCGCGGCCGTCCAGCAGGACAACGGCCGCGGGCTCGTGATCATCCGTTGGCTGACCGCCGAGTTCGGCGGCAAGCTGAGAATCCGGCCCACCCGGGAGGGCGGCAAAACGGTCTCCATCGAACTGCCGTGGACGGTACCGGCGCGGCCCGTGACGACGACAGCGGTACAGCAGGACCCTTAGAAATCAGGTCCGGTGTGGGATGACGCGGTGGCGGCGCGTCAGGGCGCCGCCACCGCGTCGCTCAGGTCACTTGACCCGGCCGTACCAGACGCTCCTGGTCCAGATCTTCTGCAGCCTTACGACGTCCCCGGTCTTCGGGGAGTGCCAGATCTTTCCCTTCCCGGCGTAGATGCCGACGTGGTACACGTTCGAGCCCGAGTGGAAGAAGACCAGGTCTCCGGCCTTGCGGCTCTTGGCCGAGATGTGGCGCGTCTTGTTGTACTGCTGAGCGGCCGTCCGCGGCAGGCTCTTGCCCGCCTTCTTGTACGAGTACAGCGTCAGCCCCGAGCAGTCGAACCGGCGCGGCCCCGTGGCGCCGTACTTGTACGGCGAGCCCTTCTTGGAAGCCGCGACCTGGAGCGCCTTCGTCGCCGGAGTGGCGGCCGCGGCGTCTGAGGAGAGACCCGGCACCACGACGGAGCCGCCCACGGCGGCCAGGGTGAGGGCCGAGGCCGTACCGGCCCGGGCCATCAGCGACGGGACACGATTGAGCGCAGTCATGCGCAACCCTTCGTCAGCCGCCTGTGAAGGATGACCTGTCGGATTCGGGCTGGCGAAGTTGCCCGGCCGCTGACGCGGCTTCACCCCAAGGGCTGCTCGACCCGGTCATGGCGTGACCGTTCCGGCGACCCGTCGTGCTTGGGTCCTCCACTCCTGCCGATCCACTTCTGTCGACCGGTCATCCGGGCGGCGGCAGGATTCGGCGTCCGCCCGGACCGCCCCGCCGCTGCGGCGGGGGCTTGTCGTCAGACACGGATCTTCACTCACGCGTGAGCGAAATACCCAATGGAATCGGTGATTTGTGGTGTTACTCACCACTCACCCGTTCGGGTGGACACCCCTGTGTTCGGGTGGATGTCGAGGGCGCCACGGACCCCCGGACCAGCGCGAAAACCTCTCATCCGCGCCGGAGGCAAGCGGGTTGCGCAACCCCGTCGGTCGCAAAAAACGACAAACATCTACTCCGAACAGGGGTACGTCATTTGGTCCGTTTGAGCCCCGGTCCGGACGACTCGCCGCGGTGGCGAACGCCCGGACCGGAGGCGGGATTCGTCAACAGTGCGTCAACTGTCGGAGCGCGGCGGCACGATGACACGCGCCGTCCGGCGCTCGCCGTCCAGCACGCGCAGCGCCCGCGTGAGCGTCGGGGCGTGCAACTCGGTCTCGCCCCGCTGGTGCATCAGCGCCAGCGCGTCGCGCAGCTCGGTCGCCTTGGACACCAACGCCTGGGCGGCGCGCAGTCCGCGGTAGGTGTCCCCGTGGTGCGCCGGGTTGATCCGGCCCAGCAGGTCGACCACATCGAGATAACGGTCGATCAACTCGCCCTCGGCGCGCGTGAGGGCGGGAAGCGGCGGGAGTTCGGGTGGGAGCACGGGCCGTCACTTCCCGGTGGGCGGAGCCATGGTGTCCTTGCGGCTGGGGATGATCCGGTCCACCAGCCCGTAGTCCACGGCCTGCTGCGCCGTGAGGATCTTGTCCCGCTCGATGTCGGCGCTCACCTGCTCGCGCGTGCGCCCGGTGTGCCGTACGAGCATCTCCTCCAGGCGGGCCCTGATCCGCATCAACTCCTCGGCGTGGATGGCCAGGTCGCTGGCCTGTCCCTCGATCGGCTCGGGCAGCCCCGGCTGATGGATCACCATGCGCGCTCCCGGCAGCGCGAACCGCTTGCCCGGTGCGCCTGCGGCCAGCAGCACGGCGGCGGACGCGCCCGCCTGGCCGAGGCAGATCGTCTCCACGTCGCAGGTGACGTACTGCAGCGTGTCGTAGATCGCCGACATCGCGCTGAAGGAGCCGCCGGGGGAGTTGATGTAGAGCGAGATGTCCCGGTCGGGGTCCTGGTACTCGAGGTGCATGAACTGCGCCATCACGTCGTTCGCCGAGGTGTCGTCGATCTGGGTGCCGAGAAAGACGATCCGCTCCTCCAGCAGCTTCGAGTACGGGTCCATCGTCTTCTGCCCGAAGCTGGTGCGCTCCGTGAACTCGGGCAGGACATAGCGGGCGGACGGTCGGGTCATGACGAACCCCTCCTCGGCAGAGCTGTCTCTGTAAAAAATGTACAGGACGTACTGAACGAGCGTGAGGGGGTCCCCGTAAGCTGGTGACATGGCCTACGAGATTCCGGTGACGCAAGCCAGGGCTGAGCTCGCCGACCTGATCAACAAGGTGGTCTACGGCGGTGAGCGCGTCGTCGTGACACGGCACGGCAAGCCCCTCGTCGCCCTTGTCTCCGCCGCCGACCTCGAACGACTCGAGCAGCTTCCGGAGCCCGCTGATGAGCAGGTGATCAGCTCGGTCTCCGCCGTCCGCGAACTTGCCTCGCCTCCCCGCGAACGGCAGCGGTTCGGCATCGCTGCGGAGCATCGGGGGGGCGATCAGCGGTAGCGCTGCTGGCTGCGGGTCGGTGGGGGCTGGTCGCGCCCACGCGGCGGAGCCGCATATCGATACAGCCCCGCGCCCCTATCGGGGCGCTGTCAGCTGACCGGCGATAGCTCGCGCTCCCCCTTCGGCGTGTCCTTCTTCGTGCGCCTCTTGAGCGCGTTCCCGAGCAGTACCGCGCCCAGGCCCAGCACCGCCCACCAGGTCAGTGTCAGTGCGGGTCCGGTCGCCGCCGCGCCGTCGAAGAAGGACACCGAGCGCAGCAGGGTCGTCCCCGCGCCGGGCGGCAGCCACTGGCCGATCGTCCCGGCGGGCTCCGGCAGCATCTGCGGGGCCGAGGCCGCCCCGGACCACGGGTTGCCGAAGAGCATCACCACACCGGCGGCGAGCCCCGTTCCGGCGGGACCGATGAGCGCGGTGAGTCCGGCGACGGCGCCGCTCACAGCCAGTGTGGCCAGGCCGAGCGAGCCGGCCTCCGCCCACCAGTCACCGGTGAGGACGTTCAGCCAGCTGTCCGCGATCGCGGTCGCCGCGATGCCGACCAGGGCGGCGGCGCCGATCAGTGCGGCCACGGCGCGCAGTCCGCGCAGCCCGAGGAGGGTCACCGCCGCGCCGGCCGCCATGCCGGCCAGCGCGAGCGGCAGCACGCTCGCGTTGAGGGCCGCGCCGCGTGGATCGTTCTCGGGGGCGGGTGCGACGTCGACCGTCCTGACCGGGTTCATGTCGGCGGACGCCTGTTGCAGGAGTTGCGCGACGACCGGGCTCGCGGCCGTGGAGGTCAGGAGGGCGGGGCCTTCGGGGGTGACGACGATCGCGCCGTATACGGTCCGGTCCTCGATGGCGTCCCGGGCGGCGGCCTCGTCGGCGTAGCGATGGACGTCGAACGCGCCTTCCTTCTGCGCCAGTCGCTCCTCCACCTGCGTCGTCGCGGCGGCGGGCCCGACCACGCCGAGCGGCAGGTCGTGCGGCGCGGTGCGGGCGGGGGGCCAGGCGAAGGCCCACAGCGCCAGTGCCGCGACGACCGGGACGAGCACGAGGATCGCGAGCAGGCGGCGGGTGTGTGACGGGGCTGACGCGGTGACGGTGGACATGGGTTTCCCCCTCGAATCGGCGAGGTGCGGCTAAAAAGAAGGATCGTTCGTTTTTGCTGTGGCACCACCGTCTTGCGGATGCCGTGTCTTGTCAAGAAGGAATGTTCGTTTTACTTTTGGCGTCATGGCCCGCGTATCCCAGGCACACCTCGACGCCCGCCGCCGCCAGATCATGGACGGCGCCGCCCGCTGCTTCGCCCGTAACGGCTTCCATGCCACGTCCATGCAGGATGTGCTGAAGGAGGCGGATCTCTCGGCCGGTGCGGTGTACCGCTATTTCAGCGGGAAGGACGAGCTGATCACTGCGATCTTCACCGAAGTGCTCGGGGAGGTGCGCATGTTCTTCGAGGCCGCCGCCGAGCAGGCCCCGCCCCCGCCACCCGACGTCCTGATCGGCTCGGTGCTGGGCCGGACCTATGGTGCGCGGGCCCATCTGACCGTCGACGGCGAGCCGGTGTTCCCGCGGCTGATCATCCAGGTCTGGGCGGAATCACTGCGCAACAAGGATCTGGCCGCCGTCATGCTCGAGGGATTCGGGGCGATTCGCGCGGCCTGGGGGCGGATTGTCGAGGCATACCAGGACGCCGGGATGATGCCGAGGGACGTGCCCGCGGATGATGTCGCGCGGACCATGATCGCCGCCGTGCAGGGGTTCATCGCCCAGCAGACGATGTTCGGTCCAGCCCCCGTAGAAGTCCTCCAGGGCGGCCTGCGGGCGTTGATGGGCGTACGGGATCCGCAGCCCGAAGCCTGATGGATCACAGCCCGGTTAACGTGCCCGAAACTCGTGACAACGTGCCTGAAACTCCTCCCAACTAGCCTGCCCATCCACGCCACCAGGCACTTTGCCCCGTGGCCGCGGCAACCGGACCCGCACGGTCCGGAGCGAGGATGAGAGGTGGGACGTGCAACTGACCCCGCACGAGCAGGAGAGGCTGCTCATCCACGTGGCGGCCGACGTGGCCGAGAAGCGACGGGCCCGCGGCCTCAGGCTCAACCACCCCGAGGCGGTCGCCCTCATCACCGCGCACATCCTCGAGGGCGCCCGTGACGGACGTACGGTCGCCGAGCTCATGGCCTCCGGGCGCAAGCTGCTCACCCGCGACGACGTCATGGAAGGCATCCCCGAGATGATCCACGACGTCCAGGTCGAGGCGACCTTCCCGGACGGCACCAAGCTCGTCACCGTCCACGACCCGATCGTCTGAGGGGCCGGCCGATGAATCCCGGAGCGCCCAAGAATCCCGGAGTGAGCCGATGATCCCCGGTGAGATCCTGTTCGCGGACGAGCCCGTTGTGTACAACGAGGGCCGCGAGGTCACCAGCCTGACCGTCCTCAACGCCGCCGACCGGCCCGTCCAGGTCGGCTCCCACTACCACTTCGCCGAGGCCAACCCCGGTCTGGACTTCGACCGCGCCGCCGCCCGCGGCAAGCGGCTCAACATAGCCGCCGGTACGGCCGTACGATTCGAGCCCGGCATCCCCGTCGACGTCGAACTCGTCCCCCTCACCGGCGCCCGTGTCGTGCCCGGGCTGCGCGGGGAGACCGGAGGTGCCCTCGATGCCTGAGATCTCGCGTGCCGCGTACGCCGACCTGTTCGGCCCGACCACCGGCGACCGGATCCGGCTGGCCGACACCGATCTGCTGATCGAGATCGAGGAGGACCGCAGCGGCGGGCCCGGACTCGCCGGTGACGAGGCCGTGTTCGGCGGCGGCAAGGTCATCCGCGAGTCCATGGGCCAGTCGCGTGCTACGCGCGCAGACGGCACCCCGGACACGGTCATCACGGGCGCCGTGGTGGTCGACCACTGGGGGATCGTCAAGGCCGACATCGGCATCCGCGACGGCCGGATCACCGGCATCGGCAAGGCCGGCAACCCCGACACGATGGACGGGGTGCACCCCGACCTTGTCATCGGCCCCGAGACCGAGGTCATCGCGGGCAACGGGCGGATCCTGACGGCCGGCGCCATCGACGCACACGTCCACTTCATCTGCCCGCAGATCGCCGACGAAGCGTTGTCCTCCGGCACCACCACGCTGATCGGCGGCGGCACGGGCCCGGCCGAGGGCTCCAAGGCGACCACGGTCACCCCCGGCCCCTGGCATCTGGCCCGGATGCTGGAGGCGATGGAGGCCTACCCCGTCAACTTCGGCCTGCTGGGCAAGGGCAACACCGTCTCCCACGAGGCGATGCTGTCGCAGATCCGTGGTGGAGCGCTGGGTCTGAAGCTGCATGAGGACTGGGGGTCCACGCCGGCCGTCATCGACGCCTCGCTGACCGTGGCGGATCAGACGGGCATTCAGATCGCCATCCACACGGACACCTTGAACGAGGCCGGTTTCGTGGGCGACACCCTCGCCGCGATCGCCGGACGCGGTATCCACGCGTACCACACCGAGGGCGCGGGCGGCGGGCACGCGCCCGACATCATGACCGTGGTCTCCGAGCCGCATGTGCTGCCGAGCTCGACGAATCCGACGCGGCCGTTCACGGTGAACACCGCCGAGGAACACCTCGACATGCTGATGGTGTGCCACCACCTGAATCCGGCCGTGCCGGAGGATCTCGCCTTCGCCGAGTCCCGGATCCGGCCGTCCACGATCGGCGCCGAGGACATCCTGCACGACCTTGGCGCCATCTCGATCATCTCTTCGGACGCCCAGGCCATGGGCCGGGTCGGCGAGGTCATCATGCGGACCTGGCAGACGGCGCATGTGATGAAGCGGCGGCGGGGTGCGCTGCCGGGTGACGGTCGCGCGGACAATCGTCGAGTACGTCGCTATGTCGCCAAGTACACGATCAACCCGGCGCTCGCGCAGGGCCTCGCGGGCGAGATCGGCTCCGTCGAGAGCGGCAAGCTCGCCGACCTCGTGCTGTGGGAGCCGGCGTTCTTCGGCGTCAAGCCGCAGCTCGTCATCAAGGGCGGGCAGATCGCGTACGCGCAGATGGGCGACGCGAACGCCTCCATTCCGACCCCGCAGCCGATCCTTCCGAGGCCGATGTTCGGCGCGATCGGGCGGGCGCCCGCGTCCAACTCGGTCAACTTCGTCGCGCCGTTGGCGATCGAGGACGGGTTGCCGGAGCGGCTGCAGCTCGGGAAGTCGTTCGTCGCCATCGCGTCGACGCGTGCCGTGACCAAGGCCGACATGCGGGAGAACGACGCGCGGCCGCGGGTGCGGGTCGACCCCGACAGCTTCGCCGTGCACATCGACGGGGAACTGGTCGAGGCGACCGCCGCCGCCGAACTGCCCATGGCCCAGCGTTACTTCCTCTTCTGAGGCCGGGTCCTATGTCCAGGGCAGCGCTTCTCGTTCTGGCCGACGGCCGGTTTCCCGCCGGGGGGCATGCGCACTCCGGTGGGGCCGAGGCCGCGGTCAAGGCCGGGCGGGTCACCGGGGCGGCGAGTCTGGAGGCCTTCTGCCGGGGGCGGTTGCATACGGCGGGGCTGGTGTCGGGGGCGCTGGCGGCGGCCGCCGCGGTGGGGGTCGATCCGGTGGCGCTGGATGCGGCGGCGGATGCGCGTACACCGTCTGTCGCGTTGCGTGTTGCCGCGCGGAAGCTGGGGCGGCAGTTGATGCGGGCCGCTCGGGCTACGTGGCCGTCTTCCGAACTCGACGCGCTGGCACGGGAGTTTCCCAAGGGGGCGCATCAGCCGGTGGTGCTGGGGCTTGCGGCGCGGGCTGCCGGGTTGGGGGCTGTGGACGCGGCGTACTGCTCGGTGTACGAGTGTGTGAGCGGGGCTGCGAGTGCGACCGTGCGGTTGTTGAGTCTAGATCCGTTCGATGCGACGGGGGTTTTGGCGCGGTTGGCGCCTGAGATGGACCTGGTGGCGGATCGGGCGGTGGAGGCGGCTCGGCGGGTGGCCGATGAGGGGGTCGGGGGGTTGCCCGCGGGGTCGGCTCCGTTGTTGGAGATCGGGGCGGAGGTGCATGCGGCTTGGGCTGTACGGCTGTTTGCGTCCTGAGTTTGTTTCGCCCCCGCCGCCCCTACCCGTCCCATCCCTGGGGGCTGCGCCCCCAGACCCCCGCTTCGGCCTGAACGGCCTCGTCCTCAAACGCCGGACG
>NZ_JBFALC010000089.1:0-31890 GCF_040656035.1 Streptomyces sp. NPDC050211 | reverse complement strand
CCGCCTATCTCGATCCCCCGCCCAGCGCCTTCTACTCCCATCGGTCATCAGACTGGCCCGTCACGTCGCTCCTGCGTTGAGATCGCAAGCCGCGCCGCCGCCGTACGCGCAAGTCGACGGAGCCGGTGACGGCCACCGAGGACACGCAGGCCGCGTCCGCCGTGCAGGTGTCGGAGACTCCGGCGGCCGCCGAGGCCCCCGAGACCGACGCTCCCGCCCCGCGCCGCCGCACCCGCAAGGCCACGGCCGCCGCGGAGACCGCGGTCGACACGGCGGAGGGCGCGGAGACCAAGCCCCGCCGCACCCGCAAGAAGACGGCCGCCGCCGAGGTGACGACCGACACGGCCGAAGCCACGGAGACCAAGCCGCGCCGTACGCGCAAGGCTGCCGCCACCACCGAGGCCCCGGAGGCCACCGAGGCTAAGCCGCGCCGCACGCGGAAGACGGCGGCCGAGACCGCGGTCGACACCGCCGACGGCACGGAGGAGGCCAAGCCCAAGGTCCGCCGCACCCGCAAGACCGCGGCGGCTGCCGCCGAAGCAGCGGTCGACACGGCCGAAGGTACGGAGGCCAAGCCGCGCCGTACCCGCAAGGCCACCGCCACCACCGAGGCGCCGGAAGCCACGGAGCCCAAGGTCCGCCGCACCCGCAAGACCGCGGCTGCCGCGGAAGCAGCGGTCGACACGGCCGAGGGTACGGAGGCCAAGCCGCGCCGTACCCGCAAGGCCGCCGCCACCCTCGAGACGGCGGAGATTCCGGCGCAGGCCACGCAGGAGCCGGAGGCTGCCGCTCCGCGCCGCCGTACCCGCAAGGCCACGGCGGCCACCGAGGCGCCGGAGACCACGGAGCCGAAGCCGCGCCGCGCGCGTAAGGCCACGGCCGCCGCGGAGCCCGCGGAGGGCTGATAGCGCACCCTGATGGCCCGGTCCCACCTCGCGTGGGCCGGGCCATCGGCGTTCCTCCGCACCGCACCCGCCGTCCCACAACGGCCGGGAACCGGACACCGGCGTCGCCGCCCCACCCGATAGCCTCACCTCGTGACCAGCTCAGCGCCCGTTCCCCCGCCGCCCGGCGCCCGCCTCCGCCGTCTGCACACGGCTCGTGGCGACTTCGCCGCCTTCGACTCGCCGGTGCCGTCCGGCGTCGAGCCGAGGGGCGTCGTGCTGATGGTCCCCGGCTTCACGGGCAGCAAGGAGGACTTCACGCTGCTGCACGAGCCGCTGAACGCGCGCGGCTACCGGATCGTGGCCGTAGACGGGCGCGGACAGCACGAGTCCGACGGCCCGGAGCACGATGAATCGGCGTACACGCGGGACGAGTTGGCGAAGGACGTGCTCGCACAGGCCGCGGCGCTCGGCACGCCCCTGCATCTCCTCGGGCACTCCCTCGGCGGCCTGATCGCCCGCGCCGCCGTCCTCCTCGACCACTCGCCCTTCCGCTCACTCACCCTGATGGCCTCGGGTCCCGCCGAGGTCTCCGACTCCCAGAAGCAGCGCATCAAGCTGCTGCACGACACGCTCGCGGTGCTGACGATGCCCGAGGTGTGGGAAGCGATCCTGGCCATGGGCCCTCCGGAGGAGGTCGGCGGCCCTGCCCGCGGAATCGGCGACCTGGGCCAGCTTCAGCGCCGCTGGCTGGGCACCAAGCCCGCCCAGCTCATCGCGACGGGCCGCCAGCTGTGCACCGAGCCGGACCGAGTCGCCGAACTCGCCGCCGTCCCGCTCCCGTTCCACGTGCTGTCGGGTTCCCGCGACGACGCGTGGCCGGTGACGCTCCTCGACGACATGGCCGTACGGCTGAACGCGCGCCGCTCGGTCGTGGCCGGCGCGGAGCACTCGCCCAACATGGACCAGCCGCTCCCCACGGCCCACGCCCTCGCGGACTTCTGGGACGACGCCGGCCAGGACCTCAACTAACTAGTACAGCGTCTGCAGGTGCTCCCAGAAGCCGTCGCGCAGCGCCCGCCGGAGATCCGCCTGGCCGCGCAGCGAGTACTGGAGAAGCCCCTCCGCCTCCACCAGCAGGTCCTGGTCCACCGACCCCGGCAGATAAGGATGCCCGGGCAGCAGTTCCACCAGCGACTCCCTACCGCGCGCCGCCAGCCACTTCGCGGCGATCTGCGCGCCGACGAAGCGCACGTCCTCGCGGGTGGGCCGGGTCCCCGTGAGGTCGTAGGCGGCGGCAGTGCGCCGGGCGACGTACGGCTTGAAGAAGTCGAGGTCGAAGGTGCGCTGGCTGTCGACCTCCCAGAGCAGCGGCTCCGCCTGGTTACGGCCCTCCGGTGCCTCGATGCCCCACAGGTGCACCCGCGCGCCGTACCCCTGCGCCGCCTCCACGGCCGACACCAGGTCCTCGTCGCCGCCGAGCAGGGCCGCGTCGCTGATCGCGCGGTGCCGGGCGAGTGACTCGAGGTCGGAGCGGATGAGGGAATCGACGCCCTTCTGCTGGTTGTTGGCGTTCAGATTTCCCAACCGCACCTTGACGTCCGGGAGTTCGGCGATGGACTGCTGCTCGGCGGTGTGGATACGGCGCCGGGCGCCGTCGTACCAGTAGACCCGCAGCAGCCGGCTGTCCGCGAAGATCGTGCGAGCCTTGTCGATGAGCGCGTCGATCAGTCCCTCGGCGTCGAGGTCGAAGGCGCGCCGGTCCTCGGTCCCGGCGACGAGCCGGCCCGCGGCCGCATACAGATACCCGGCGTCGACGAAGATCGCATGGGTCGATGGCGTCTTCGCCACCTCGGCGAGCATGCGCTGGAGCAGCTCATTGGTGCGGTCGATACGGGCGCCGAGCGCCGCGGGGTCGTCGTTCATCGCCTCCATTGTCCCGGCGGTCACGCTGTGAACACAACCGGTCCCAAAGGGTCTCCGAAGTCTCCTATACCCGGCAGTAGTTAGCCGTTCGAAAAATTTCTTTAGCGTAGGGAATGTTTGTAACACGCAGCTCGTTGACTAAAGACGTACAGCAATTCTCCTCAGGAGGATGACCAGACGAAGGGAGAAGCCATGCGCTTCGAGATCATGCGACTCGACGACGTCGACGGCACGCCCGTGGACACCACCGTTGTGGACGCCGCCTCCGTCAACCGGATCGTTCAGCAGGCCGCCGCCATAGGCCAGCGGCTGTGGATCCGTCCGGCCGACACCACGGCCTCGTAACAGACGCGGATCACCGCAGAAGCTTCAGAGCCCCCGCCCTCGGCACCGATGCCGGGCGGGGGCTCTGCGCTTGCGCGGTCTTCAGCTCCCCTGGATCACCAGGGTGACCCCGTTGATGATCTGCTGCACGGCGATCGCGGACAGCATCATGCCCGCGAGCCGCGTCACCAGGACCACGCCGCCGTCCTTGATGACCCGGATGATCAGCAGCGAGTACCGCATCACCAGCCACAGCACGACATGGATGGCCAGGATCGCCATCCACACCGACACCTGCGTGGCGACACTGTCGGCCTTCTGCACGGCGAGGATGACGGAGACGATCGCACCGGGCCCGGCGAGCAGCGGCATGCCCAGCGGTACGAGCGCCACGTTCACGTCCTTGGTCTGCTTCGGCTCGTCCGTCTTGCCGGTGAGCAGGTCGAGCGCGATCAGCAGAAGCAGCAGCCCGCCCGCGATCATCAGCGCGGGGACGGACACATGCAGATAGTCGAGGATCTGATGCCCCAGCAGCCCGAACACGGCGATCACACCACCGGCGACACAGACGGCCTGAAAGGCCATCCGCTTCTGCACCTTCGCCGGACGGCCGGAGGTCAGCGCCAGGAAGATCGGGGTGATCCCAGGGGGATCCATGATGACGAATAGGGTGAGGAAGAGAGAGCCGAAGACAGCGACGTCGAACATGGGTGAGCCTTGCGAGAGAGAGTGACGGGTGAGCGTGCGTGGAGCCTCAGCCCGCTCCACCGGCCCCCGGCACCGGGAACGCCCCGGTCGCCCGCCGCGTGATCTCCCCGTACACCTCGGGATCCGTCGTGTACTCGCCGAGCAGAACCGTCTTCCGGCTGCCGTGGTAGTCACTGGAACCGGTGGTCAGCAGCCCCAGCTCCTTCCCCAGCCCCCGCAGCCGCTCACGCGTCTCCGGGTCGTGATCCATGTGGTCGACCTCGAGACCGTCGAGCCCCGCGGCGGCCATCTCGGCGATCGCGGACTCCGGCACAGTGCGCCCCCGCTTGCTGGCCGCCGGATGCGCGAACACCGCGACCCCGCCCGCCGCCTTGATCAGCCGGATCGCCTCGAAGGGGTCGGTCTCGTGCTTCTCGACGAACGCCCGCCCGCCGTCCGCCAGCCAGTCCTGCGTGAAGGCGTCCCCCACAGTCGGTACGACGCCCAGCTCCACCAGCGCGGAAGCCACATGCGGCCGCCCCACGGACCCGCCACCGGCGATCCGCTCGACCTGCTCCCACGTCACCGGCACGCCCAGCTCGTTCAGCTTCACGATCATGCCCTTGGCCCGCGGCACCCGATCGTCCCGCACCAGCTCACGCTCGGCCAGCAGCGCCGGCTCCTCGGGATCGAACAGATAGGCCAACATGTGCATGCTCACCCCGTCGATACGACAGGACAGCTCAGCCCCGGTGACAAGCGTCAGCCCCTCCGGCAACGCGCCGATCGCCTCGGCATACCCACGAGTGGTGTCGTGATCGGTGAGCGCAACAACGTCCAGCCCAGCAGCGGCAGCATTCCGCACCAGCTCAGCGGGGGTATCCGTGCCATCGGAAGCCGTGGAGTGGGTGTGCAGATCTATTCGCAAGACGCGAACTCCAGCGGGTGATGGTGCGAAGGGGACGCTTCAGAATAACGGCTGTGAAACTGACTTAGGGGCGCGGGGAACTGCGCGATCAGCCACAGCGGACGAGCACCCGCACGACAACGCGAGCCACCCGAGCTCTTAGGCGCCCTACGGCTCAAGCAAGCGCGGCGACAACGCCCCGCAGGGAACCAAGTCCACCTCAGCCCCCGCATCCCGCAAATCCGTAAGCACCAGCTCGTCATACATCAGCAGCCCCGACTGCTCGGGCCACACCACCGCCCACAGCCACAGCCCCCGCGCCTCACCGGCAAAGACCGCACGGTCGTCGGGCGACCCGGCAACATGCCACAGCGGCGTAGGCCGCCCCGCGGCCAGCACCTTCGCCTGCGGCGGCTTCTCGACGTTCATGTACGGCCCCGGGTCGGGCCCGTCGATCCCCGCATACCGCGCACCGAGCCCGACACCGAGCTCCTCGGCGACCAGAATCAGCTCACCCATACCGCCGAGCGGCCCCGGCCCCGAGCACGCCACGGCCGTCGCACGCCCCCCACTGCGGTCGTCGCCCGCGCAGCCCACACCGGTGAACAGCCAGCCGACCGGAAGCGGCCACGGCATCCACACGGGTACGTGCGTGCGGTGCACCACCACACTGAGGGCCTCGACGCTGGGCGGGATCACGGGCTGCAGCGGATGCACGGTGCCGTGCACATCGCACTGCCAGGAATCGGCGAAGAGTCCGGGAGCCCTGACCCGGCCACCACACTTCGGGCAACTGGGTTCGCCCCTCATAGGGCCCCACGGTCCTACCCCTACTGCGCCACGTCAAGGACGATCACCCGTCCGGCCGGAACGCCTGACCAGGCGTAACCATATGTAACCCACATTAATTAGCAGAGCTAATGTTCACGTGTCACGAAGGGCAACCTCACGGCGTTCGCCAACTGACCCATTGCGGCGACCGGTTGGTGAGATGAGTCACTCGGGCGGTCAGTCCAGCGGGACGGACCTGCGGGACGGATCCCGCAGGTCCGTCCCGCTCGTCAGCCAGCGCTCCTGGAGGGCCTGGGCTCCGTGCACGCGCTTCCAGGCGGCCTCGTTCGGCGTCATGGGGAGCAGCGGCAGGAACTGAACGGGGTCCATCGGCTCGTCGAGGTCCAGATCCTCGACCAGGCCGCCCGGCTCGGCGACCAGCACCGAGGTGAAGGGGGCGCCGGGCCAGAGGGGATCGCCGACGTCCAGGGACGCACCGGGAGCCACGATCAGACCCTCCACCTGGGGAGAGGCGGCGAGGACGGCGAGCGGGCGGAGCACCTTGTCGGTGTCGGCGAGCCCGGATCGTACGGAGAGGACCAGCTCGGCGCGGGGGCCCTTGACCGGGTCGGCGACGACCGCGGTGGGGTCCGTCATGGGGTGCGCGGCCATGCCCAGCGTGGCGTAACGGACGATGTCGTCCTGCTGGAAACGCAGCACCTCGATGCGGTCGGTACCGAGGAAGGTGACCGCGGCGCGTGCGTCCGGTTCGCCCAGCGCGGTGCGCAACCGGGCCTCGACCAGAGGAAGAACATCAACCATGCGGTGAGCATAGAACTCGTCAGGACCGGGCAAACGAGCACCTTGACACTTCAGTCGGCTGATACTCTTGCCCGTGGTTCGGGGCAGCACGCTGCGGCGTCGCGATCGAGTCCCGACGCCGACGACACTCCCTTACGAGGGACCGGCCGGAGGAGGTGGGGCTGCAATGGATCGAAGTCGACCGTGCAGTAGCACCCGCTCTTCCCGCCGCTGACGTAGCCGCTCTGCTTCTCTAGCCGGCCGCCACCTCTCGCACGTTCTTCACCGCGGAAGAGCCTTCGTTTCGTATTGCCTGATCTGTCTGTCCCGCAGCAGTAGCTGAATCAGTAGCGAAGCTCACCACCGCGATGGTGCGGTGCTCCCCGCTTTGTGGACGTGCCAAACATGTGAAGTCAGGACGTCCCCATTCCGGGTAGTTCCACCCCTCGTCGGAGCCTTTCGCTGCCTGACCGCGAAGGAGCCTGCCATGTCGATGATCCGCGACCTGCGTGCCGCCGTCCGTCCGTCCCGTCCGTCGCTCCGCAAGGACACCGCCGGGTACGACACGACGCGCGACCCGTCGACGCCCTCGGCCGTGGTCGACTGCGCCATCTACCGCGACGGCGCCCGTCTCCAGACCCCGACGCCGCTCACCCCGCACGAGGCGATGCGCCAGGTGCGGCGCGACGGGGGGTTCGTCTGGATCGGGCTGCACGAGCCCACCGAAGCCGAATTCTCCGGTATCGCAAGCGAGTTCGGGCTGCACCCGCTGGCCGTCGAGGACGCCGTCCAGGCCCATCAGCGGCCCAAGCTGGAGCGCTACGACGACTCCCTGTTCACCGTCTTCAAGACCATCCACTACATCGAGCACGACCAACTCACCGCCAACAGCGAGATCGTGGAGACCGGCGAGGTCATGTGCTTCACCGGACGGGACTTCTTCATCACCGTCCGGCACGGTGGGCAGGGCTCGCTTCGGGCGCTCAGGCACCGGCTGCAGGACGACCCCGAGCTGCTCGCCAAGGGCCCCTCGGCGGTGCTGCACGCAATCGCCGACCATGTCGTGGACGGGTATGTCGCGGTCGCCGACGCCGTGCAGGACGACATCGACGAGGTCGAGACCGAGGTCTTCTCGCCGGGACGCAAGGGCAGCCCGCGCGGCACGGACGCCGGGCGGATCTACCAACTCAAGCGTGAGGTACTGGAGTTCAAGCGGGCCGTCGCTCCGCTGCTGCGTCCCATGCTGCTGCTCTCCGAGCGGCCGATGCGGCTGATCGACCCCGACATCCAGAAGTACTTCCGCGACGTCGCCGACCACCTGGCCCGGGTGCAGGAGCAGGTCGTCGGCTTCGACGAGCTGCTCAACTCCATCCTCCAGGCCAACCTCGCGCAGGCGTCCGTCGCGCAGAACGAGGACATGCGCAAAATCACGTCCTGGGCGGCCATCATCGCCGTACCGACGATGGTGTGTGGTGTGTACGGCATGAACTTCGACTACATGCCCGAGCTCCGCTGGAAGTTCGGCTACCCGATGGTCCTGACCATCACCGTCGCCATCTGCTTCGGCATCCACCGCACCCTGAAGCGCAACGGCTGGCTGTGAGCGGCGGGGCCTAGGCTGGGCTCATGACACGTGAGCTGCTCGATCAGGCCCTCGTCGAGGAGGCCACCAAGAAGTCCGGGCTCGTCTGGGTCAAGGGGCCCGGGGGGCCGGTTCGTGCGCTGTGGCATGTGTGGCATGAGGGTGCGGCGTGTCTGATCGGCGACGGGCCGGGTGAGCAGCCGTTGCCGGGGCTGGCCGACGGGGCCGCGGCCGAAGTGACCGTCCGCAGCAAGGACAAGGGCGGTCGGCTGGTCTCCTGGACGGCGAAGGTGGTCGAGCTGTCGCCAGGGTCCGAGCAGTGGGACGCCACGGTCGCGGAGCTCAAGGGCAAGCGGCTGAACGCGCCCGATGGAGAGGCGATGCCTCAGCGGTGGGCTCGGGAGTGTCGTGTGGTGCGACTGGAGCCGGCGGGGACGACGGCGTCGCTGCCGGACGACAACCAGGCGGCGCCGCCGCTGCCGACGTCGGCGACCACGCGTCAGCCGATGCCAGCGGGCCTGCCGCGTCTGCTCATGAAGAAGCGGAAGAAGCAGAAGAAGACGTAGGCGGGGTCAGGACGTCGGCAGCGCCTTGCCGTAGTCCACCGTCTCGTCCTGCTTCGGTTCCTCGATCTTGAAGTCCTTGCCCCATTCCGTGAAGAGCAGCGTGCCGGCGCTGCCCGCGCGGACCAGGCGGAGGGGATACGGCCGGCCCTCCAGGGAGACGTCGAGCGTGCCGCCGGAGCCCTTGTCGCCGGCGATGCGGATGGTGCGGGTGCCGGACTCCTCGTGGTGGCCGTCGGTCTCCAGGGTGCCGTGCAGGGTCAGCAGGCCGTCGAGGAGGACGTCCTTGTCGGTGAAGCCGCTGAACTTCTTGTACGAGGGGTCACCCTGCGGCACCTTCACATACTTGCCCTCGAGCTTGTCGGCGGCGGCCGTGTCGGTGTCGTCGGATGCGCCGCCCTTGGCATGCTCGGGATGCCAGAACTCCGCGTCCGCCTTCAGGAACAGCTGCTCACCGATCCGCAGTAGACGGAACGTCGTCCCCTCGGCGGTGACCTCGCCCGAGCCGCCGTCGGACTTCAGACGCATGTCGAGTTTGTAAGTGCGCCCGCTGGTGACCACGGTTCCGGAGAGGTGCACCGCGGTGGCGGACTCGGCGGCCGTGCGGGTCCTGCTCTGGATCTTGTCGGCCGGCAGCTTGCCGACCCCGTTCGTGCCCGCGTCGGGGTCCTCGCTGCATCCCGTCAGTGCCGCCGTGCCCGTCACGGCCAGGGCGCACATCGCGCCCACCAGCGTGGCCCTGCGGATACGGCCCTGGGGAATCGCAGTCACAGGTGGAGCTGCCTTTCTGACGAGGGTTCCTTCAGCGGCGTACCGCAGAGTACCGGGGCCGGGCGGGGCCGGCGGAGCCAGTCCGTCCGGACCGCTCACCAGGGCGGACCCGATCGGGACGGGCTAGCCTGAAGGCCGTTCGAGCGGGCAATTCAGAACATGTGTGAGCAACCTGTACGACACTTCGGAACAGATGCAGCAACCCGTACGAGAAGGAGGCGCAGCCATGGCAGCCGGCGCCCCCCGGATCTTCGTCTCGCACCTCTCCGGCGTCGCCGTCTTCGATCCGGCCGGTGATCAGGTCGGGCGGGTACGCGATCTCGTCGTCGTGCTGCGTGTCGGGCGGCGTCCGCCCCGGGTGCTCGGACTGGTCGTCGAACTCGCCACCCGCCGCCGGATCTTCCTGCCCATGACCCGGGTGACCGGCATCGAGTCCGGCCAGGTCATCACCACCGGTGTGCTCAACGTCCGGCGCTTCGAGCAGCGGCCCACCGAGCGGCTGGTCTTCGGTGAGTTGCTCGACCGGCGCGTGACGCTGACGGAGAGCGGCGAGGAAGTCACGGTGCTCGATGTGTCGGTGCAGCAGTTGCCGGCGCGTCGGGACTGGGAGATCGACCGGGTGTTCGTGCGCAAGGGCAGGAAGGGCGGCGCCTTCCGGCGGGCCAAGGGCGAGACGCTGACCGTCGAGTGGTCCCACGTCACCGGATTCTCCCTGGAGGAGCACGGACAGGGCGCCGAGAGCCTCCTCGCCACCTTCGAGCAGCTGCGCCCCGCCGACCTCGCCAATGTGCTCCACCACCTCTCCCCCAAACGGCGCGCGGAGGTCGCCGCCGCCCTCGACGACGACCGCCTCGCCGACGTACTCGAAGAACTCCCCGAGGACGACCAGATCGAGATCCTCGGCAAGCTGAAGGAGGAGCGCGCGGCGGACGTCCTGGAGGCCATGGACCCGGATGACGCGGCCGACCTGCTGGGCGAACTGCCGGAGGAGGAGAAGGAACGGCTGCTGGGCCTGATGCAGCCCGCCGAAGCGGCCGACGTCCGGCGCCTGATGGCGTACGAGGAGCGCACGGCGGGCGGCCTGATGACCACCGAGCCGATCATCCTCCGTCCCGACTCCACCGTCGCCGACGCCCTCGCCCGTGTCCGCAACCCCGACCTGTCCCCCGCACTCGCCGCCCAGGTCTACGTCTGCCGCCCGCCCGACGAGACCCCGACCGGCAAGTACCTCGGCACGGTCCACTTCCAGCGCCTGCTGCGCGACCCGCCCTACACCCTGGTCAGCTCGCTCGTCGACGACGACCTGCAACCGCTCGCCCCGGAGGCGGCGCTGCCCCTCGTCGCCGGGTTCTTCGCGACGTACGACATGGTCGCGGCGCCCGTCGTCGACGAGTCGGGGTCGCTGCTCGGGGCGGTGACCGTGGACGACGTACTCGACCACATGCTGCCCGACGACTGGCGGGAGTCGGAGCTCGACGACCTCGAGGAGGGAGTGGGGACGAGTGGTGCCTGAGCGCGAGACCGCGACCCGTGAGCGCACGCCCGCCGGCGCGACGGCCGCCGCCCGGCCGCGCCACCCCCGCCTCGACCAGCCCGCCCCGCCCCGGCGCCGGGTCCTGCCGGAGTGGGACCCGGAGGCCTTCGGGCGGCTGAGCGAGCGCATCGCGCGCTTCCTCGGCACCGGGCGGTTCCTCGTCTGGATGACGTTCGCCATCATCATGTGGGTGCTGTGGAACGTGGCCGCGCCCAGCGTGCTGCGCTTCGACGAGTACCCGTTCATCTTCCTGACGCTGATGCTGTCGCTGCAGGCCAGCTATGCCGCGCCGCTGATCCTGCTCGCGCAGAACCGGCAGGACGACCGCGACCGGGTCAACCTCGAACAGGACCGCAGGCAGAACGAGCGGTCGATCGCCGACACCGAGTATCTGACCCGCGAGATCGCCGCCCTGCGCATCGGCCTCGGCGAGGTCGCGACCCGGGACTGGATCCGCTCGGAACTGCAGGACCTGGTCAAGGAGCTGGAGGACCGGCAGGACGGGCACGGCGTATTCCCGGCAGAACGGCCGCGCGGACGTGACGTAGACGACCGCTGACGGGCTTTCCGGGGTAGCTGTGAGGCGCCGTACCATCGTCCTATGGCTACGGAAGACGCGGTGCGCGAAGCACTGTCGACGGTGAACGACCCCGAGATCAACCGCCCCATCACCGAACTCGGGATGGTCAAGTCGGTTCAGATCGGTGCGGACGGAGCGGTCGCGGTTGCCGTGTACCTGACGGTTTCCGGCTGTCCGATGCGCGACACGATCACGCAGCGCGTGACGGAGGCGGTGTCGCGGGTCGAAGGCGTGACCCACGTCGACGTCGAACTCGACGTGATGAGCGACGAACAGCGCAAGGAGCTGGCCTCCGCCCTGCGCGGCGGCACGGCCGAGCGCGAGGTCCCCTTCGCCAAGCCCGGCTCCCTCACCCGCGTGTACGCGGTCGCCTCCGGCAAGGGCGGCGTCGGGAAGTCCTCCGTCACCGTCAACCTCGCGGCGGCGATGGCGGCGGACGGCCTCAAGGTGGGCGTCGTCGACGCCGACATCTACGGCCACTCAGTGCCCCGCATGCTGGGCGCCGACGGCCGCCCCACCCAGGTCGAGAACATGATCATGCCGCCCTCCGCCAACGGCGTGAAGGTCATCTCCATCGGCATGTTCACGCCCGGCAACGCCCCGGTGGTCTGGCGCGGCCCGATGCTGCACAGGGCGCTGCAGCAGTTCCTGGCGGACGTCTACTGGGGCGACCTGGACGTCCTGCTGATGGACCTCCCGCCCGGCACGGGCGACATCGCCATCTCGGTGGCCCAGCTGGTGCCGAACGCGGAGATCCTCGTAGTCACCACACCCCAGCAGGCCGCCGCCGAGGTCGCCGAGCGCGCCGGCTCCATCGCCGTCCAGACCCACCAGAAGATCGTCGGCGTCGTCGAGAACATGTCCGGCCTCCCCTGCCCCCACTGCGGCGAGATGGTCGACGTCTTCGGCACGGGCGGCGGTCAGGCCGTCGCCGACGGCCTGACCCGTACGACGGGTACGTCCGTCCCGGTCCTGGGTTCCATCCCGATCGACGTCCGCCTCCGCGAGGGCAGCGACGAGGGCAAGCCGGTCGTCCTGACCGACCCGGACTCCCCCGCGGGCTCCGCACTGCGGGCGATCGCGGGGAAGCTGGGGGGACGGCAGAGGGGCCTGTCGGGCATGTCGCTGGGGATCACGCCGCGCAACAAGTTCTAGTGGCGGTGCGGGAACGCCCCGTCAGGGGCGCGGGGCTGTATCGATATGCGGCTCCGCCGCGTGGGTGCGACAAGCCACAACAGACCCGCACCCGCGACACAACCTGAGGCCCTACGGCGAGGGGCGCCGCAAACACACGGCGCCCCTTCGTCACGCGTAAGCGGCCACGTCCTTGATCACGGCGAAGCCAAGCCCATACGCACTCATCCCCCGTCCGTACGCCCCCACATGCACCCTTTCCGGCGTGGACCCGGCCAGCACCCACCCGAACTCGGACTCCCGGTAGTGGAACGGCGTAGGCACACCGTCCACAGGCAGGGACAACGTCGACCACGCCGACCCAGAGAGATCGTCGGCCAACGCCCACGCCGTCTCCGTCTGCTGCTCCAGCCAGTCGTCCCGCAGGGAGTGGTCCATCTGCCCGGGCCAGGTGAAGGACAGCAGGCCCACCCCCGCCAGCCACGCCGCCGAGGACACCGACGTGGCCTCCAGCAGCCCCGTACCGTCGGCGCTCCGCCGGGACGGATTCGCCGCGACCGTCACCACGACCGCGAACTTCTCCTTGGCATCGGCCGCGGCAACGGCCTCGTTGCGGACGGAGGGCTCGTCACCGTGCCCGATCGACCCGTGTTCCACGGCCCCGTCGGCCGCCGTCCCCACCTGCATCAGCCAGCGCGGCCCCGTGAAGGCCTCGTCGAGGCCGTACCACGGGAAGGGCGCCAGCAGGTAGCCGTCGACCGTACGCCGCGCAGAGGGGACCTGTTGTCCACCCTCCGCGGCTGCCGGCTGCGCGACTCGACTCGTCGTCTCCATATGCCCGGACGCCTCCTCGCTCGTGTCGGGCCGGTACGGCCCGCCCCCCTTGCTCTCGTCGGCCCGGGACGGCCCGCCCCCCTCGGGCGCAGTCATCCGGTCCGCACAACAACTCGGCAGCATATCCACAGCGCTCGGGGCAGCCAGGAAATCGCCCGGCGCGTGGGCCGCTCGGACGCCGTCTTCAGGCCCCGGGGCGCAGGGTCGGAGTATGAAACGCGTCACGTACGACGCCGGCGGGCGCCGGGGTCGTACGGCTCTGGCGGCGTCGTACGAACGCTCAGGTGGCGTCGTAGTCGAAGGGCGGGCGCTCGTCGCGCGGGCTCTCGGGCTTCTTCGTCATGTCGATGCGGGAGCCGGACGAACCCGACGACGCGGCGGAGGACGAAGACGACGAGGAGTCGGCGTCGCGGCTGTGGACCGCGTCCGTGACCTCGGCCATCTCCTTCTTCAGGTCGAAGCCGTTGCGGATCTCCTTGATCCCCAGTTCGTCGTTGTCCATCTGCTTGCGGATGAACGTCTTGGGGTTGAGGTCCTCGAACTCGAAGTCCTTGAACTCCGGCCCGAGTTCCTCGCGGATGTCCTGCTTGGCGCTCTCCGAGAACTCACGGATCTTGCGCACGGTCCGCATGACGTCCTGAATGACCTTCGGAAGCTTTTCCGGACCGAAGACGAGCACGGCGAGGACAACGAGCGTAATCAGCTCGAGCGGTCCTATGTCATTGAACACCTGAAGCTCCTTGCGAGTCCCTCGGTCCTCAGCCCTCGGTGGTCTGTGGTCGTCCGTGGTCCGGGCCGGGTCCACGGTACCCGGCGATGCTGTACGACCGGTACTGTCCCGAGGCCTCCGAATGCGGGTGGGAGTGCGGTTTTCGGAGTTGTTTGCCTTGTGGGGGCGCTGATGGGCGGCTTGGCGGGTCCGGACTGTGACATTTCTGTGAGTCTCGGCGGATCAGGGTTTTCGGAGTGTTTCAGTCGGCGTCGGATGAGCCGAGCACCAGCGCGATCCGGATCTCCTTGCCGTCGCGCTCCAGCGTCAGCTCCAGACGGTCGCCGGGGCGGTGGGCGCGGGTCTTCACGATCAGTTCCTCGCCGGAGTGGATGCGCTGGCCGTCGACCTCGGTGATGACGTCGCCCGCCTTGATGCCGGCCTTGTCGCCGGGGCCGCCCGCGTTGACCGCGGGGCCGCCGCCGGTGTCCTGCGTGCCGACGCGGGCGCCGTCGCCGGCGTACTCCATGTCGAGGGTGACGCCGATGACCGGATGGGTCGCCTTGCCGGTGTTGATCAGCTCCTCGGCGACGCGCTTGGCCTGGTTGACGGGGATGGCGAAGCCGAGCCCTATCGAACCGGCCTGGCCGCCGTCCAGGTCGGAGCTGTCGCCGGCGGAGCGGATGGCGGAGTTGATGCCGATGACGCGGGCCTCGGCGTCGAGGAGGGGGCCACCGGAGTTGCCGGGGTTGATGGGCGCGTCGGTCTGCAAGGCGTCGACGTACGACACATCACTGCTGTCGCCGCTCTCGCCGCCCGCGGTGATGGGCCGCTCCTTGGCGCTGATGATGCCGGAGGTGACCGTGCCGGCCAGGTCGAAGGGTGCGCCGATGGCGACGACGGGGTCGCCGACCTGGACGTTGTCGGAATTGCCGAGCGTCATGGGCTTGAGGCCTGCGACGCCGCTGACCTTGACGACGGCGAGGTCATAGCCGCCGTCCCGGCCGACGACCTTGGCTTTGGCGGTGTCGCCGCTGTGGAACGTCACGGAGATCTCGCCGCCTGTTCCGGCCGGTTCCACGACGTGGTTGTTGGTGAGAATGTGGCCACGGTCGTCCAGTACGAAGCCGGTGCCGGTGCCCTGCGCTTCGCTGCCGCTGACATGCAGGGTGACCACGCTGGGCAGAGCCCGCGCGGCGATCCCCGCGACACTGTCGACCGGCCGCCCGGTGGGCTCCTCCTCAGCCTGCGGCAACTCCACACTCCCCACGCCCCCATTCCGCTCGAGGTACGCCCCTACGGCACCTCCGACGCCCCCGGAAACCAGCGCCAGCAGCAGCGCACCGCCGAGCAGAGCCTTACGCGTGCGCTTACGGCGCTCGGTGGTGGTGGGTACGGCCGCACCGTTCTGCTGGAGGGGGGCGGTGACGGGGGCCCAGGGGTCGTAGTTCTGCCAGGGGTTGGCGGGGGGTGGGAAGGGGGCGGTGGGCGGAGCGGGGGCGGCGGGGGGTGCGGTGAGGGCCGACGCGGTGGGGGGCGGGGCAGGGGTCGGCGCGGCGGGAGGCGGGGCAGGGGCCGGCGTTGGCACCGGCGGAACTGGGGATCCGTGAGTCGGGGCCGGGGCCGGCGGCGAGGTCGGCGCTGATGTGCCGTGAGCCGGCGTTGTCGTGGGCGTGGGCGTGCCGTTCGCCGACGTTGGCATCGGCGTCGGCACAGGCGTTGGCGCATCCTGCGGAGCCGCAGGCGTCGGTGTGCCCTCGGCCGGTGTGGTCGCCGGGTGCTGGACCGGCGGGGCGGGTGCCCAGGGGCCGGGCTCGCCGTACGGAGGGGTGCTGTACGGGTCGGGGTCATGCAGGGGTTTGGGCCGCTCGGTGACCGACTCTGACTCCCCATCCGCCTGCGAAACCGGCGTCACAGACGGCTGAGCCCGCACGAAGTCGTCCTCGCCGCCCGCCTC
This sequence comes from Streptomyces sp. NPDC050211, assembly GCF_040656035.1. Classification (NCBI taxonomy): domain Bacteria; kingdom Bacillati; phylum Actinomycetota; class Actinomycetes; order Kitasatosporales; family Streptomycetaceae; genus Streptomyces; species Streptomyces sp. NPDC050211. The sequence continues at coordinate 15,926 of NZ_JBFALC010000089.1, read as the reverse complement.
TTCAGGAAGCCGCAGCTCGAAGTCCCCCTCAGGCGAGCCCGCGTCACCCCGACCTCCCGCAGGCCGCTCCAACTCGAAGTCACCTCCAGCCGAAGCCTCGTCACCACCACGACCCCCCGGAGACCGACCCAACTCGAAGTCGTCCCCAGCCGAAGCCTCGTCACCACCACGACCCCCCTTAGGCCTAGGCCGCTCCAGCTCGAAGTCCCCACCCCCCGAGGCCCTGTCAGCACCGCTCACCCCCGACGGCGGGGCCGACTCGAAGTCGCCGTCGGCCGCCGCCTCCGGCGATGTCGCCTCGGCCTGGGTCGGGGAAGTGCCCTGGGCCTCGCCCGCAGGGGGTTGCGGGCGAGGTCGGCTCCACCACTTCGCCTTCGTGGGCTTCCCCTCGTTCATGCTCTCCCCACAGCTGGCCGCGGCACGGCTCGTCGGCGGTGGCCGCAGATCGTCTACTCCGCGCCCGGCTGCCTGCCTGGGCGCGACCCTCCCTGGATTCAACCAGGTTCACGCGCCGTGGCGCAGAGGTCGGGTCAGTGGCCCGTGCCGGGGGAGCCGGACGGGGCTGTGGGGGACGAGGTCGTGTCGGGCACGGGCGCGGCGAACAGGCCGGGGTGCGTGATCTCCGGGTCGGTGGACCACGAGGTGAGGGTGAGCGGCGGGGTGGAGCTGAGCGGACGTATCAGCGGAGACATGGCGGCCGCACCGGCGACCACCGGCGTGGTCAGCGGATGCGCCGCGGCCTGCTGGACGTGTCCGCCGCCGGGGGCCGGTACGCCGGGCAGCAGTGGCGCCGAGACGGCGGTCGGGGCGACCGGGGTCTGACCGAACGGCGTCTGCTGGCCGCCCTGGGCGAGCAGTGGGCCGACGCCGGCACCCCGGCGGCGCTGGTTCTCGGGTGCCGTAGCGGCTCCTGAGCCCTGTGTTCGCATCGGGGTCACATTGCTGCCGCCGGAGCCGTCCCGCGCGGCGTTCGTGGTCTCGCCGGTGCCGGCGGTGACCCCGCCGAGCGCGATCGCGGCCAGCGACACCGCCCCGGCCGCGACGAACGCGAACCGCATGCCGCGCGAGGCCGACCGCTCGGCCTCATGACGGCTGACGTCATGTATACGGAAGCCACGGCCCGCCGACGGAAGCATGGAGTCATGGGCGCGGGCGGGGACGTAGCCGAACTCGAAGCGCTCGCTCCGCTTCATCCCGAAGACGCCGGCGGCCGCGGGCCGTCCGGAGAGTCCGTCACCGAACCCGTCCAGCGGAGAGCCACCGTCGTCGCCGTCACCTCCCCCCGGCAGCCCCTGGAGGCGGGCCAGGAAGCTCTCGGAAGGGGGCGGCGGGGCCGCTTCCGCGAAGACGTTCTTCAGACGGCGCTGCGCGTCGGCCTCTGCCTTGCACTTCGCGCAGGTGGCCAGATGCGCGAGCACACGCTCGCGCGCCTCATGACCGAGCTCGCCGTCGACCAGCGCGGCGAGTCGGTCTCCCAGGTGCTGTTCTGCCAGATGCCCCTCTGCGGGTTTGGGCCGTGATCCACTCACGCGGACGCGCCCCCTCCCCCCAGTACGGGGACACGGGCCGCGAAGGAGCGGCGCTCGGCCCGGGCCTCGGGCGACCGGTGCGCCAGAGCCTTGCGCAGCTGCGAGCGGCCGCGGTGAATACGCGACCGGACCGTGCCGAGCTTGACCCCGAGGGTCGCGGCGATCTCCTCGTACGACAGGCCTTCGATGTCGCACAGGACGACCGCGGCGCGGAACTCGGGCGCCAGGGTGTCGAGGGCCTGCTGGACGTCCGCGTCGAAGTGCGCGTCGTTGAAGATCTGCTGCGGGTTGGGCTCGCGGCTGGGCAGGCGCTCCGCCGCGTCGTCGCCGAGCGCGTCGAAACGGATGCGCTGCTTGCGGCGGACCATGTCCAGGAACAGGTTTGTGGTGATGCGGTGCAGCCAGCCCTCGAAGGTGCCCGGCGTATAGGTCGACAGGGAGCGGAAGACGCGGACGAAGACCTCCTGGGTGAGGTCCTCGGCGTCGTGCTGGTTGCCGGTGAGGCGGTAGGCCAGGCGGTAGACCCGGCCGCTGTGGGTGCTGACGATCTCCTCCCAGGTGGGCGGAGTCCACGCCTGCCCGTCCGCGTCGCTGGAGAAGGTCGCGGTCTGGGCGTAGTCGCCGGCGTGGCGGTGGTCAGCAGCGGTGTCGTTCACGGATTTCGGCTTGCCTGCCGATCCGAGGAAGCGCCGCAGCACTCCTCCCCGATCCCCAGGCGCAGCCGCACCTCCCCTGTCGGCTCTGGTGGTGTCCAGTGGAGCCCCTACCATAGCCACCTCGCCCGTTAGCTCCGGATAAGCGGTTTTACGAGAAATTGATCTGGGCTGATACGGCTCATGCGGCTGCGTCAGCACTTGCTCGCCGTCCCGCATCTCTTCGTGATCCATCCGTGTCCCCCGCTCTTGTCTCCCACCCCCTTAAACGCCCGGTCCCATCTGCGGGTTCCCGGGCGCAACGGATACAGTCGCGCCCAGGCACACACGGGGACAGGAGAGGGTCATTACCGGCAACCGGCAGACGAGCTGGGCGTTCGCCGACGCCTATCTCGCCGAGGACGAAGCCCTGCGCTGGGCCCGTGACCGGGCCCGCGAGGCGGGGCTGCGCTCGGTGTCGCCCGGCGCGGGCGCCGCGCTGCGGATGCTCGCCGCCACCGTGGACGCCAAGGCGGTCGCGGAGATCGGTACCGGCACCGGCGTCTCCGGGATCCATCTGCTGCACGGTATGCGGCCGGACGGCGTGCTGACCACCGTCGACCCCGAGCCGGAACACCAGCAGTTCGCCCGCCAGGCCTTCCGCGCCTCCGGCTTCGCCAGCAACCGGGCCCGCTTCATCCCCGGCCGCGCCCTCGACGTCTTGCCCCGTCTCGCCGATGTCGGCTACGACCTCGTCTTCTGCGACGGTGACCGGCAGGAGGTCATGGACTACCTCGCTGAATCGTTGCGCCTGCTGCGCCCCGGTGGCCTGGTCGTCTTCGAGGGCGTCTTCGCCAACGGCCGGACGGTGGACTCCGGGCCGCAGCCGACCGAGGTGCTGCGGCTGCGGGAGCTGCTGCGCGCGGTGCGCGAGAGCCAGGAGCTGGTGCCGTCGCTGCTGCCGGTGGGCGACGGGCTGCTCTGCGCGGTCAAGCGCTGACCCGACCTCCCGGTCCGGCCCTGAGGGCCGTACGGCAAACAGCCGCCCCGGCATCTCATACGATGCCGGGGCGGCTGAAAGGGTATGGTCGCTTGCGCCTCAGCCGACGACCTTCTTGAGGGCATCGCCCAGCGCGTCGGCCTCGTCAGGGGTCAGCTCGACGACGAGCCGACCGCCGCCTTCGAGCGGAACGCGCATGACGATGCCCCGCCCCTCCTTGGTCACCTCGAGCGGGCCATCGCCCGTCCGCGGCTTCATGGCCGCCATGCTCGTTCCCCTTCCTGAAACCAGCTCATCGTCAAAGCCGACGGCCCTGGAGGGCATGCGCGGGCCTGCCCAAAGGGCACAGGACACGCGACACCGGCATCGAACACATTGCTTCCAAGCCATTATCCCGCATCTCAGGACCCGATGACCAACATCAGTCGGCATCGCTTGGGCAACGCGCGCGAGCAAAACCACTCAATTCGGCGATGTGACTGCGATACTGCGCCGCCGCTCGCACCGCCGCCGCACGAATCGTGTCATGAATTCTTTGACGCAGGTCACACGTCCGTTCCGGTCCGTCTTCGATGATCTACGCCATGCTGTCCTCAGACAGGGACGTACCGACGAGTACGCCGGAGCCGCATACCGGAGGGGACAGCCATGGCCGACACCGTGCTCTACGAGGTCAGCGACGGGCTCGCGACGATCACCCTGAACCGCCCCGAGGCGATGAACGCGCTGAACATCGCGACGAAGGTCGCGCTGCGCGACGCGGTGCTGGCGGCCGCCGCCGACGACGCCGTACGGGCCGTGCTGCTGACCTCCGCCGGTGACCGGGCGTTCTGCGTGGGCCAGGACCTCAAGGAGCACATCGGCCTGCTGGCGGCCGACCGGGAGACCGGCTCGCGGCAGACCATGACGACGGTGCGGGAGCACTACAACCCCATCGCGCGGGCGCTGACGGAGATGCGCAAGCCGGTGGTGGCCGGGGTGAACGGCGTCGCGGCGGGGGCCGGGTTCGGGTTCGCGCTGGCCGCGGACTATCGGGTCGTGGCCGATTCGGCTGCCTTCAATACGTCGTTCGCGGGCGTCGCGCTTACTGCGGACTCCGGGATCTCGTGGACGCTGCCGCGTGTCGTCGGGCCCGGGCGGGCCGCCGATCTGCTCCTTTTCCCGCGGAGCATCAAGGCACAGGAGGCGTACGAGCTGGGGATCGCCAACCGGGTCGTGCCGAGCGCTGAGCTGCGGGCGGAGGCCGAGAAGACGGCTCGGGCGTTGGCGGCTGGGCCGACGGTGGCTTACGCGGCGATCAAGGAAGCGGTGGCCTTCGGCATGTCGCACTCTCTTGCCGAGACGTTGGAGAAGGAGGACGAGTTGCAGACGCGGGCGGGGTCTTCTGAGGACCATGCGATCGCTGTGCAGGCCTTTGTCAACAAGGAGCAGCCGAAGTATTTGGGCCGGTAGAGCTCGGGGCAGTAGCGCCGTCGGGGGCTGCGGGGCCGTGGGGGCTGGTCGCGCAGTTCCCCGCGCCCCTTACGGGGCGCTTCTCGCCACGCAGGATTCCAAGTGGTCGTCTACCAGGCCGCATGCCTGCATCAGGGCGTAGGCCGTTGTCGGGCCTACGAAGCGCAGGCCCCGTTTCTTCAGTGCCTTTGACAGGGCCGTCGACTCCGGAGTGACCAGTGGGACGTCGGACAACGTCTTCGGGGCCGGGCGGGTCGTCGGGTCCGGGGCGTGGGACCAGATGAGGGTGTCCAGGTCGCCCGGGGACCAGTCGGCGAGCACGCGGGCGTTGGACAGCGTCGCTTCGATCTTGGCGCGGTTGCGGATGATGCCGGGGTCGGTGAGGAGGCGGTCCCGGTCGGTGTCCGTGAAGGTGGCGACCTTGGCGATCTCGAAGCCGGCGAAGGCGGAGCGGAAGCCGGGGCGGCGGCGCAGGATGGTGATCCAGGACAGGCCGGACTGGAAGGCCTCCAGGCTGAGGCGTTCGAAGAGGGCGTCGTCGCCGTGGACCGGGCGGCCCCACTCCTCGTCGTGATACGTCACGTAGTCCGGCGTGGACAGGGCCCAGGGGCAGCGCAGGGCGCCGTCCGGGCCGGCGACGGCCTCGCCCTCGCCCTCGCTCACTGCTGGTCCCCCTCGGTGTGCTTGTCCATGGAGTGGCGGGCGGCCTGCGCACCGGCCAGTGCGGACTCCAGGTCGGCGATACGGGCGTCGCGCTCGGCCAGCTCCGCGCCGAGGCGGCTGAGGGCGTCGTCCACGTCGGCCATGCGGTAGCCACGGGCGGCGAGCGGGAAGCGGAGGCCCTCCACGTCGCCGCGGCTGACGGGGCGGTCCAGCGGCAGCGGGTCCTGGAGGCGCTCGGGGGCGACCTCGGGCAGCGGGCCGTTCTCGCCGCCGCCCAGCACGGCGAGGGTCACCGCGGCGACGACCACGGCGAGCGCGACGACCAGGAACAAGAACATAACCATCGCTGTGGGTCCCCCACGAGATCGGTCGGATGTGTCGGGTGTGTCAAGGTCCGATCGTGCCATGCGAGTCTGACAGTTAGGGTCGCAGGCGGCCTAAGGCCTGGATGTACCAGGGAAGTACTAAGAGAGGTCACAGGGGATGCTCAGGCTGGGCAGGCGGGAATTCGGGCCGCACGAGCCGGTGATCATGGCGATCGTGAACCGGACCCCGGACTCCTTCTACGACCAGGGGGCCACCTTCCGTGACGAGCCCGCCCTCGCGCGCGTGGAGCAGGCGGTGTCAGAGGGTGCTGCGATCATCGACATCGGCGGGGTCAAGGCGGGGCCGGGCGAAGAGGTGTCGGCCGAGGAGGAGGCGCGGCGGACGGTCGGCTTCGTGGCTGAGGTGCGGCGGCGCTTCCCGGACGTGATCATCAGCGTGGACACGTGGCGGCATGACGTCGGGGAGGCGGTGTGCGAGGCCGGGGCGGATGTGCTGAACGACGCGTGGGGCGGGGTCGATCCGCGGCTTGCGGAGGTTGCGGCGCGGTATCGGGTGGGGCTGGTGTGTACGCATGCGGGTGGGGCTCAGCCGCGGACCCGGCCGCATCGGGTGACGTACGACGATGTCATGGCCGACATTCTGCGGGTGACCGTGGGGCTGGCTGAGCGGGCGGTGTCGCTGGGGGTGCCTCGGGAGTCGGTGATGATCGATCCTGGGCATGACTTCGGGAAGAACACGCGGCACAGTCTTGAGGCGACGCGGCGGCTTGGGGAGATGGTCGGGACGGGGTGGCCGGTGTTGGTGTCCTTGTCCAACAAGGACTTTGTGGGGGAGACGTTGGATCGGCCCGTGAAGGAGCGGGTGGTGGGGACGTTGGCGACGACCGCGGTGTCCGCTTGGCTCGGGGCGCAGGTGTATCGGGTGCATGAGGTTGGCGAGACGCGGCAGGTGCTGGACATGGTTGCGTCGATTGCTGGGCATCGGGCTCCGGCTGTTGCCCGGCGGGGGCTGGCGTAGGGATTTTTCGCCCCCGCCGCCCCTACCCGTCCCATCCTGAAGGGGCTCCGCCCCTTCGACCCCGGTTCGGGGGCCAGCCCCCGGACCCCCGCTCCTCAAACGCCGGAGGGGCTATACGGCTACCGCCCCGCCTCCTTCGACACCAACGCCACTGCCTCGTCCACGTCGTCCGTCACGTGGAACAGCATGAGGTCCTTCTCAGACGCCTTGCCCTGGGCGATCAGGGTGTTCCTGAGCCAGTCGATGAGGCCGCCCCAGTAGGCGCTGCCGAAGAGGACGATGGGGAAGCGGGTGACCTTCTGGGTCTGGACGAGGGTGAGGGCCTCGAAGAGTTCGTCGAGGGTGCCGAGGCCTCCGGGGAGGACCACGAAGCCCTGGGCGTACTTGACGAACATCATCTTCCGGACGAAGAAGTAGCGGAAGTTGAGGCCGATGTCGACGTAGGGGTTGAGGCCCTGTTCGAAGGGGAGCTCGATGCCCAGGCCGACGGAGATGCCCTTGGCCTCGCAGGCGCCCTTGTTGGCTGCCTCCATGGCGCCGGGGCCGCCGCCCGTGATCACTGCCCAGCCGGCTTCGACCAGGCCGCGGCCCAGGCGGACGCCCGCGTCGTACTCCGGTGAGTCCACCGGCGTACGGGCGGAGCCGAAGACGCTGATCGCGGGCGGGAGTTCGGCGAGGGTGCCGAAGCCTTCGATGAACTCCGACTGGATGCGCAGGACGCGCCAGGGGTCGGTGTGGACCCAGTCCGAGGGGCCGCCGGCGTCCAGCAGCCGCTGGTCGGTCGTGCTCGCCGTGACCTGACTCCGCCGTCGGAGGACCGGTCCCAGGCGCTGCTCCTCCGGTGGCTGCTTCTTGCCCTCGGGGTTCCCGGTAGCCATGTGCGCTCCCTCCGCTTGCGGTCTTTCCACCTCAGCGTAGATCCAGGCTGGTTACGGACGGGGGACATCGGCATGTCCGCCGCCCGCATCCGCCGCGTCGTCACGCCGTCAGCCAGGCCTTCAGACGCTTCTCCCCCGCCAGGATCTTCGCCGTCTCCACGCGCTCGTCACGCTTGTGGGCCAAGTGCGGGTTCCCCGGGCCGTAGTTCACCGCCGGGACGCCCAGCGCGCTGAAACGGGAGACGTCCGTCCAGCCGTACTTGGGCATCGGGGTGCCGCCGACCGCCTCGATGAAGGCCGCGGCCGCCGGGTGGGACAGGCCGGGGAGGGCGCCGCCGCTGTGGTCGTCCACCACGAATTCGGTCACCCCGCAGTCCGCGAAGACCTCGTGGACGTGGGCGATCGCCTCCTCTTCCGTACGGTCCGGTGCGTAGCGGAAGTTGACGGTGACGACGCATTCGTCCGGAATGACGTTTCCGGCGACGCCGCCCGAGATGCCGACCGCGTTCAGGCCCTCGCGGTACTCCAGGCCGTCGATCACCGGGTAGCGCGGCTCGTAGGCCGCAAGACGCGCCAGGATGGAGGCCGCCGCGTGGATCGCGTTCGAGCCCATCCAGCTGCGCGCGGAGTGGGAACGCTCGCCGCTCGTCTTGAGCAGCATCCGCAGGGTGCCCTGGCAGCCGCCCTCGACCTGCCCGTCCGACGGCTCAAGCAGCACCGCGAAGTCGCCCTCCAGCCAATCGGGGCGCGCCTCGGCCACGTGCTTGAGGCCGTTGAGCTCCGCCGCCACCTCTTCGTTGTCGTAGAAGACGAAGGTCAGGTCACGGTTCGGCGCGGGGACGGTGGCCGCGATGCGCAGCTGGACCGCGACGCCCGACTTCATGTCACAGGTGCCGCAGCCCCACAGGACGCCGTCCTCGTCGAGCCGCGACGGCACGTTGTCGGCGATCGGCACCGTGTCGATGTGGCCGGCGAGGATCACGCGCTCGGCGTGGCCCAGGTTCGTACGGGCGACGACGTTGTTGCCGTACCGCTCGACCATCAGGTGCGGCAGGGCGCGCAGGGCGGTCTCGATCGCGTCGGCGAGGGGCTTCTCGGTGCCGCTCTCCGAGGGGAAGTCCACGAGCTGCGCGGTCAGCCGCGCGGCGTCCAACGTGAGGTCAAGCGGGGTATCGGCCATGGAGTCGACCCTAACGCGCCAGGCGTTCTGCCCACTTTCCCCACCCGGCCCATACCCCTCAGTAACCTCGGCTACCTTGTAGGAATGCCAGCGCCATCCCCTACTCGACGACGCCGCGGCCGCCTCTTCCGTTTCGGGGCGGCCTTCGTGGTCCTGCTGTCCGTCGCCGGTTATCTCGTGATGCAGTACATCACCGGCGGCACCGGCACACCGGGTTGCAAGGTGGTGTCGGACCAGGGCGAAGGGACGGCGTACGAGTTCACGCCCGAGCAGGCGGTGAACGCGGCGACGATCACCGCCGTCGGCACCGCGCGCGGCCTGCCCGAGCGGGCGGTGGCGATCGCGCTGGCGACCGCGATCCAGGAATCGGCGCTGCGCAACATCGACCACGGCGACCGGGACTCGCTCGGCCTGTTCCAACAGCGGCCCTCGCAGGGCTGGGGCACGCAGAAGCAGGTCATGGACCCGACGTACGCGGCGGGCATCTTCTACGAGCATCTGGTCAAGGTCCCCGGCTACACCCGCCTCCCGCTCACCGTGGCCGCGCAGCGCGTGCAGCGCAGCGGCTTTCCGGAGGCCTACGCCAAGCACGAGCCGGACGCCGTGCTGCTCGCCGCCGCTCTCACCGGACGCTCGGCGGCCACCCTGACCTGTGCGGGACGCCCGGGTGCCACCACCGCGGAAGGGACCGAGGCGGTACGGTCCGCGCTCGCCCGGGACTTCGGGCGCGACGGGCTGGAGCCGGCCGGCGCGGTGGTGAGCGACGCGGCGTCGTCGACGCCCACGCCCTCCCCGGGCGTCGAGAGCAACGGACGGACCCTGACCCTGCCCGTGACCGACGACTCCGACGGCGGCACCAAGCGCAGCCTGACGCAGCGCGGCTGGCAGCTGGCGCACTGGGCCGTGGCCAACGCCTCCGACCTGCATATCGAACGCGTCTCCTACGCCGGGCGGGTGTGGACCGCCGGGAACACGGACAGCCGGTGGCGGCCGGCGGTCGGCGCGGGCGCCGCCGGTGCGGAGAAGGGCACGGCGGACACGGCCAACTCGGTGCGAGTCGTGACCGCGCAGTAGTACGGAAGGTCGCCCGCGGGAGTTATGCGCGGCACGCGCGGGCGACGGTGTGCTCAGGTTTTCGCGCCGTCACCCCCCTATACGCCAAATCCCTTGAGGGCAAAGGGCTGTAAGGATTCGGCAGAGTTTCGAGCGGGGCACCGTTTGCCCGTTTTTATCCGCAGCCGATAATGCGACGCATTGCCAACTCTTTACGTTGGCCCGCCGCAACCTTCGCGGGCTTCGAGCGGTAGTCACTGCGTCCGAGCCCGCTCGGTCAACCACCGCAGGCCGACGGCCAGTCGGTCGCGGAGGGGGATCAACTGCCGGGCAAGGTCGGACACTCCAACGTTCTCTCCCGTCAAAGGAGCATTATGTCCCTCCCCCTGACCCGCCGGATCGCCCGTACCGCGCTGCTCGTCGCAGCGGGAGCGGCAGCCGGGGTCGGTGCGGCCGGCTCCGCCAGCGCGGCCCCCGAACTGCCGGCCACCCCGAACCTCGGCGGGCTGACCGCCCTGGACGGGGCGAGCGTCGGCGACAGCGTCGACGGTGCGGCGCAGCACGTCACCGGGCTCGCGGGTGAAGCCGGCAGCAACGCGGTCAAGAACGCGGTGCCGGCCGCGGGCAAGACCGGCGGCAAGGCGGTCAAGAAGGCGACGCCGGCGGCGCAGAAGACCGCCGGGGACGCGGCCGGTTCTGCCGGGGCCCTTCTCGGTGACGCGACCGCCGCGGCGGCGGACAGTGGCGTGTCGACGGGGTCCCTCACGCAGGGCGGGCTGCCGGCTGCGCCGTCCGTGCCTGTGAAGGGTCTGCCGATCGGCTAACCGCCTGGGTTTGGCCGCGACGGGGTCCAGGGACGTTCCTGGGCCCCGTCGCTTTTGCGTGTCTACGTCGGCAGGGGCCGGGGCGTGTTCAGGCGGTGCCCGGCGCTGCAGGCTGTGCCCACCCGTTCCGCCCTGCGGAACGATTGCCCACAGCGGTACCAGCGGTACCAGCGGTCACGCTAGGCGTTCTACCGCCGCCCGCACCCTCTCGTCCGTCGCTGTGAGAGCGACCCGTACGAAGTTCTTGCCTGCCTCGCCGTAGAAGTCGCCCGGTGCGACCAGGATGCCGAGGGTGGCGAGGTGGGCGAGGGTGGCCCAGCAGGACTCGTCTCTGGTGGCCCAGAGGTAGAGGCTGGCCTCGCTGTGTTCGATGCGGAAGCCGTGGGTGAGGAGGGCTGCGCGGAGGGACTCGCGGCGGGCGGCGTAGCGGTCGCGCTGGATGCGGACGTGCTCGTCGTCGGAGAGGGCGGCGATCACGGCGGCCTGGGTGGGCGCCGAGGTCATCATGCCGCCGTGCTTGCGGATCTCCAGGAGGGGGCCGAGGACCTCCGGGTCGCCGGCGAGGAAGGCCGCGCGGTAGCCCGCCAGGTTGGAGCGCTTGGAAAGGGAGTGGACGGCCACGATGCCCTCGTACGAGCCGCCGTTCACGTCCGGGTGCAGGACCGAGACCGGGTCGGCCTCCCAGCCCAGCTCCAGGTAGCACTCGTCGGAGAAGAGCAGGACGCCGTGCTCGCGGGCCCAGGCGACGATCCGGGTCAGTTCGGCCTTCGACAGCACCTTGCCCGTCGGGTTGGAGGGCGAGTTGAGCCAGAGGAGCTTCAGGTTCGTCGGGTCCAGCGTCGTCGGGTCGTCGTACACCTCGTACTCCGCCCTCGCCAGGCGGGCGCCGACCTCGTACGTCGGGTATGCCAGGCGCGGGTAGGCGACCCGGTCGCCGGGACCGAGGCCCAGCTGGGTCGGGAGCCAGGCGACCAGTTCCTTGGAGCCGACGATCGGCAGGACGTGGTGGTGGGTGACCTCGCGGGCGCCCAGCCGGCGCTCCAGCCAGCCGGTGATCGCGTCGCGCAGCTCGGGCGTGCCCCAGACGGTCGGATAGCCCGGGGAGTCGGCCGCGGCGATCAGCGCTTTCTGGATCAGCTCGGGGACCGGGTCGACCGGGGTGCCGACCGACAGGTCGACGATGCCGTCGGGGTGGGCCGCGGCCGTCTTCTTGTACGGCGCGAGCTTGTCCCACGGGAAGGTGGGCAGGCGGTCGGAGACTGCGGACACGGGTTCTGGCTCACTTTCTCGAACGGCGCAAACGCCTCGGTCCCGTACGGCAGCGCGATGATCAAGGCGATCAGGCCGTACGGGACCGAGGCGGCGCGGTGGCGCGGGCCGCTTGCGGATTACTCGGCAGCAGCCTGCGGCGGCAGCGCGGCGATGAAGGGGTGGTCGCGCTCGATCAGGCCCAGCTTGCTTGCGCCGCCGGGGGAGCCGAGCTCGTCGAAGAACTCGACGTTCGCCTTGTAGTAGTCCTTCCACTCCTCCGGAGTGTCGTCCTCGTAGAAGATCGCCTCGACCGGGCAGACCGGCTCACAGGCACCACAGTCGACGCATTCGTCCGGGTGGATGTACAAGGACCGCTGGCCCTCGTAGATGCAGTCGACCGGGCACTCCTCGATGCACGCCTTGTCCTTCAAGTCGACACAAGGCTGCGCGATGACGTAGGTCACGCTGTCGTTCCTCCTCGGTAGGGCGCTGGCGGGCCTCCTCAGGCTCCGCCGCCTGGCGCGCGGGAGCGCGGCGTCGTCGATGCCCGCATCTAGTATCTCCGTTCCTGGGCACGATCCGAACAGGAGGGGTGAACTGACCTGTGGAAATCTCCGCTACCTGGCGCCTTGAGATCCGTATCACCACTGCTGACGTGGGCAAACGTGTCTCGGTGCGGCGCTTGAGGGAGCCTGGAAGCACGCACGAGAAATTCACCGACACGGTGGGTGTTCTCACATCATGGGACGACGGTGTGCTGGTGATCACTCGGCGGGGCGGGGAGTCTGTTCGGATTCCGGAGAGTTCGCTGGTCGCGGGCAAGGTGGTGCCCTCCGCACCCGCCCGTCGGCGTGGTCCCGCCGCCTCGTACGAGGAGCTGGCCAAGGTCGCCGCCCGGGCCTGGCGGCCGGTGGAGAGCGAGCGGCTCGGCGCGTGGGAGCTGCGGGCCGCTTCCGGGTTCACCCGGCGGGCCAACTCCGTGCTGCCGCTCGGCGACCCCGGCCTGCCGCTCGACGAGGCGCTCACGGTCGTACGGCGGTGGTACGGCGACCGTGGGCTGCCCGCGTACATCCAGACCGCGACCGGGGCCGAGGGCACGCAGGAGCTGCTGTGCGCCGAGCTGGAGCGGCGCGGGTGGGCCCGGGAGGTGACGGCCGAGATGTGGATCGGCGGGCTGGCGCCGGTCGCCGACCGGGCGGCGGGGGCCGGGGTCGTGCTGTCCAGGGCCGCCGATGCTCAGTGGCTGGGGCGTTATCAGCGCAAGGGCGTGAGTGACGTGGCGCTGAAGGTGCTGGGAAGCGGGCCGTCGGTGTGGTTCGCGACGGTGCCCGGTGCGGGCGGGGCCGCGCCCGCCGCCATCGGGCGGCTGGTCGTGGACGGGCGGTGGGCCGGGTTCGCCGCCGTCGAGGTGGATCCCGAGCGGCGGCGGGAAGGGCTGGCCACCGAGGTCATGGCCGCGCTGGCCCGGCAGGCCCTCGACGAGGGCGCGTCGGCTGCGTGGCTGCAGGTCGAGGCGGACAATGAGGGGGCGCGGGCGTTGTACGGCGGGATGGGCTTCGGTGCGCATCACTCGTACCACCACTACCGCGAACCGGCCTCGGACGAGGTGGCGACGGACGTGGCGAACGACGCCGGCCGGTACGGATCGCCGTGAGAGGGCACGAGCCAGCTATGCGTCCCCCCTACCCTCCCCCGCCGGAACGGTCCGCCGAGCTGCGGCGGCGGTTCGCCGATGAGGCACGCTCCGAACGGCCCGACCTGTCCACGCTCTGCCTGCTGGTCGGCGCGGAGGCGGACGGGGCGCTGGACGAGGCCGGGATCGATGCGGCGCAGATCGAGCTGGACGAGTTGGCGGGGCGGCTGCCGTTCCGGCCCGGGGGGCCGCGGTCGTGGGCGGTGGCGTTGCGGGAGCTGCTCGGGGACCGGTGCGGGTTTCGCGGCTCCGCCGCGGACTATCGGCGCCTTGAGTCGTCGTTGCTGCATGAGGTGCTTCGGCGGCGGCGTGGGTTGCCGATTCTGCTGTCGGTGGTGTGGATGGAGGTGGCTCGGCGGGCGGGGGCGCATGTGTACGGCGTCGCGTTGCCGGGGCACTTCGTGGTCGGGTTCGGGGACGCGGAGGAGCAGGTGCTGGCCGATCCCTTTGACGGGGGGCGGGTGTTGAGCGCGGGTGACGTCGAGTTGATGGTCGCGGGGGCCACGGGGGCCGCGCTGCATCCGTCGATGTTGGCGCCGGCCGATCCGCTGGAGGTGGTGGTGCGGATCCTCAACAACGTGCGGGCCTGGGCTGCGGCTCGGCCTGAGCGGTCGGATGTGGCGTTGTGGGGGGTGGAGTTGTCGTTGCTGATGCCTTCGCATCCGGCTCGGTTGCGGTATGAGCGGGCGCAGTTGCTGGTGCGGCGGGGGGATTTCGCTGCGGGTGCGGCTGAGTTGGAGGCGTATGCGGAGGTGGTGGGGGCGGTTGATGAGGGTGCGGCTGCGAAGGTGCGGGGGCAGGCGCATGCGGCTCGTGCGATGTTGAACTGAGTGGGCGGGTGCGGGTGCGTGGGGGCTGGTCGCGCCCACGCGGCGGAGCCGCAAATCGATACAGCCCCGCGCCCCTAGGGACGCGGCCCTTGGCCTGCGTTTAGAGCCAGCCTTTCTCCCTTGCGATCCTCACCGCCTCCGCTCTGTTCCGCACCGCCAATTTCTGGATCGCCGTCGCCGGTGGCGGCCGTCCGGAGTGCCGCGTGACAGATGTCGTGTCAGGCGGCACTCCCCGCGGGTCAGCTCGGGTTCGTCTCGATGGTGACGTCCCGGTCGGTCTTGCTCAGCAGGGCCTGGCGCAGGGCGCCGTAGACGTCCTGGGGGGTGACGGGTGTCTTCTCGCCGGTGCCCCGGGTGATCAGCACGCCGTCGAAGGTCTGGCCGTAAAGGTCCTGGAGCGCGTTCAGGTCGGGGCTGTCGACGAGCTTGCCGTTCACGGCCTTCACCCGGAGGAACTTCCACAGGGAGTTCTGCGGGCTGAACTCGATGAAGCGGGCGGCGTCCGTCCGCACGATGACGTTGGCCGACATCGCCGGCGTGGCGAAGGCCTTCATCTCACGGTCGACCTCGGCGTTCGACACCGTCGGCTGCTGGGTCGTGGTCGGCAGCTCGACCGGAGTGGCCTTGCCCGTCTCCACCTGGTCGCGGTACGCCTCCTCGACCGCGTCGGTCGACTGGCCGACGGCGATGCCCTTGCCCGCCTTGCCGTACACGGGGACGGCCTTGCCGGACTGGAACTTGATCGTGCCCTCGGTCACCGAGCCGGCGCCGCCCGCGGCGTCCTCCAGGGCGGCCTTCAGCTTCTCCTCGTCGACCGGCATGACCGGGTCGACGACGCGGTGGTTGCCGAAGAGCGAGCCGATGACGGAGACCGGGTTGTAGTCGCTCCCCGCGGCCGCGCGGACGGTGGCCTGCTCGTCGAACTGGAGGCCCGCCTGGTCCGGCTTGAGCGACACGGTCTTGCCGTCGACGGACAGCTTCAGCGCCTGGTTCGTACGGTCGCCGAAGGCGTCGTCGAGCTTCTTGACGGCGTCGTCGCGCGTGCCGCCGCCGATCTCGACGCCGAGCACGCTCGTGCCCTTGGGTACGTCCGAGTGGTTCATCAGCAGGCCGGCGCCGTAGGCGACACCGGCGACGACGAACACGCCGACGCCGACCAGGGCCAGCTTGTTGCGGCCCTTCTTCTTCCTGGGCGCCGCCGCGGGCGCGGCCTTCTTCTCGTCCGGCTCGGGCAGCTTCGGGGGCGTGTGCGGCAGCGGCCCATCGGGGTGCGTGCCGGGCGCGAACGGGGAGTTCGCGGCGCCGGGCGGCACCACGGGGATGCCGCTGGTGACGGTGTGTCCGGAGACGTTGTCCGGGGCGGGGTAGCCCTGCGGGCCCGGCTCGGGGACGTGCTTCTGCGGGGTGAGGATCGCCGTGTCGTCACTCAGACCGCCGCCGGGGCCTAGTCCTCCGTGGCCGGAACCCGGAGCGCCGATACCGGCCTGGGGGACGCCGTGAGGGGGCGTACCGGGACCGCCGGGACCAGCGGGGCCGCGGGAACCGCCGGGACCGCCAGGGTCACCTGGGCGGACAGCACCTCCGGGGACGGTGACCA
>NZ_JBFALC010000088.1:0-33065 GCF_040656035.1 Streptomyces sp. NPDC050211 | reverse complement strand
GCCGCGGCGGACGCGGCGACGAGCAGCCAGCCCTGGTCGGCGCCGGCGAGCCGGACGGCTCCGGTCTCCAGCACCGGCCAGTGGCGCCGGGCCAGATAGCCGGCGCCCACCAGCACGGCGAGCGTGAGGGCGGTGTGCCAGTAGGCGCGTCTGCGGTGGGGTGGGGCGAGGACCTCCTCGGACGTCATACGGGCCCCGGCGCGATGTGGACGTCCAGGCCGTCGAGGCGGTGGGTCTGCCAGGTGCGGGCGTATCCGGGTGGGGTGCCGCCCGGCGGGGTGAGGGCGGCGACCGGGATGGTGCGTGCGGTGCGCAGGATGTCCGCCTTCGTGGTGTTGGCGTTGTGGCCGCGGATCGCGCCGGAGGAGCAGCCGGTGTAGTAGGCGACGGGGATGGCCTCGTGCCCGGTGAGCAGACAGGGTGGGCGCACACCGAGGCGGTGCAGTTCGGCGGCGCTGCGGGTCCAGTCGCGGCGGTCGGCGGTCGTGCGCTCCACGACGCGTTCCAGGACGACGTACTGCACGGCCAGATGTCCGGCCAGCCCGACGGCGAGCAGCGTCGGGAGGACCGGCCGCCATCGCCCGCTCGGCGCGGTGACCAGGTGCCGCAGCGCGTCGGCGACGGGGACGGCGAGCAGCGCGTAGGCGGGCAGCAGGAAGCGGGGGGCGGCGTATTCGATCAGGAACAGGTAGGGAACGGCGGCTGTCGTGGCGCACAGGAGCGGTACGAGGGTCCGCGCGGTGCGTCCGGCGCGCACGGCGACCGCGAGGCCGAGGGCGGCGAGCAGCGGGAGGACGAACCACCACAGGGTCACCGCCGGGTTGGGCATGTCCACGGTGCAGGGGCGGCACAGGGTGCGTCCGACGAGGCTGCGCAGCTGGTCGTCGACAGCGTTGTGCCAGCCGAGTCCGCCCTGGATCCGGGAGGCCTCCGACAGCCGCTCGAACAGGCCGCCATGGCTGACGAACGCCTCGATCACCCACGCGACGGCACCGGAGGCGAGCCCCGCCACCAGGGCCAGGGCGAGCCTCCATTGACGTATCGCGACGACCAGCAGGGGCAGCGCGACCCAGGCGGCGTCCGTGGGCCGCATCAACGCCATGAGTGCGGCGCCCGCCGCGACGCCCCACAGGGCCCGCCGGTCCTGTCGGTCGGAGCGGGCGCGCAGGAAGCAGCCGACGCAGACCAGGGCGCCGATCGCGACCCAGTAGTTGGGCATGGCCTGCGGGGCGTAGAAGAGGGTCACCCACAGGGAGGCGAACAGGGCACCTGCGGTGGCGAGGACGCCGGCCGGGAACAGTCCGCGCCAGGTGTGCAGGGCGAGGTACAGAGCGGCTCCGGCGAGCAGCGCGAGGTAGACGCGCAGCAGCGTGGTGGACGTCGACCAGGAGGCGATGGGCGCCACCAGCACGGAGACGCCACGGGCCCGCGGGGCGCTGAAGAAGGCGGCCGGTGCCTGGGTGCCGACCTGGCTGACGTAGACGGTTTCGTCCCAGCCGAGGCCCATGGAGGGGTGGACGAGCGCGAGCTGGGCGAGGGTGAAGGCACCGGCGACCGCCGCGAGCGGGCCCCTGCCATGGGCCCAGCCGAGCGCACCGGGCAAAGTCGCCTCGCCGTGTCCTCCCCTGCCGACGAGTATGGCGTTCGACCCGCGCGCCATGGTCCACCCCTCACCCCTGCACGTCGTGGGCTTCCTCAGCCCGCCAGCCGGAAGGGCTGAGGGCGAGAGCCCCGGAAACATGGACAAAGTATCCCGGGCAGGGCATGGTCAGCCCTCCGCGTGCGCCCAGGAGCGTGACGCCCGATGTCAGTCGTGCGGGAACGAGTGGTGCTCGTGGGCGACCAGCCAGCGGCCGTCCTCCTTGCGCAGGCCGAGGGTGAGCCGCAGGCGCAGGGTGGGGCGCTCGGTGAGTTCCTCCGGGGTGCCGCAGCGCAGCAGGGCGTGTGCGTAGGCGACGTCGGCGCCCGCGGTGATGTCCAGGGACTCGATGTCGAAGGAGGCGCCCTGGGCCTGCCAGGCGAAGAACGGCGGCCAGCTCGCGCGGTAGGCGTCGATGCCGTGGATGCCCTCGTGGGGCGGCGGTACGTCGTACATGACGATGTCCTGGGCGTGATCGGCTAGTACGCCGTCGAGGTCGCCCCGGTGGACGGCTTCGGCCCAGTTCGTGATCAGGGTGCGGATCCGCGCTTCGTCGTCCGACATGGCGACGGCTCCCTCCTCGTCGGTGGCTCTCCATGGACGCGACCTCGTCCTCTACCGACTCCCCGCATCGGCGCAACTCATCGCCGGGCAGGGTGCCACACTCTGCTGTGTGCCTGTGACCTTCGACGACCTCCTCACCCGCGCCCGTGGCCTCGCCGAGGGCCGCCGCCGCCGCGTCCTCGGGATCGCGGGCAGCCCCGGCGCGGGCAAGACGACGCTCGCCGAGACCCTCGTACGGAAGCTGAACGTGTCCGGGGAGCCATGGGTCGCGCACGTCCCCATGGACGGCTTTCATCTGGCCGACGTCGAGTTGGACCGGCTGGGTCTGCGGGAGCGCAAGGGCGCGCCCGACACCTTCGACGCGGCGGGGTACGCGGCGCTGCTGCGGCGGCTGCGGGAGGAGGCCGACGGCACGGTGTACGCGCCGGGCTTTGAGCGGGTGCTGGAGCAGCCGATCGCGGGCGCGATTCCGGTGGCGCCGACGGCCCGGCTGGTGGTGACCGAGGGCAACTACCTGTTGCTGGGGACGGGGGCGTGGGCGCGTGTCCGGGCGCAGTTGGACGAGGTGTGGTTCTGCGAACTGGACGAGGAGGAGCGGATTCGGCGGCTGATCGCCCGGCACGAGGAGTTCGGCAAGAGCCACGCGGAGGCGGTGGCGTGGGTGCTGGGCACGGACCAGCGCAACGCCGCCCTGGTCTCCGCGACCCGGGACCGCGCCGACCTCGTCGTCCCGACGTCCCTGCGGCTCAGCCGCGCAGGGTGAGCAGCGGTTCCCCTCGCTCGTCACCGGCCGGTTCCCCGATCACAGCGGTGAAGCCCTCGGTCCGAACCGTCAGCCCCTGCTCCCCCAGCTCGAATTCCGGGGAGAACGGGCCCTCGGCGCCGTAGCACACGGCGAAGACGTGCAGGTCACCGGAAGCGCACGGCGCCGGTCCGGCCTCCAGCGCCGTGGACGCGACCAGGTGACGCCAGCCCTCGTCCGGGTTGCCGTAGCCGCGCGGATCGGCGGCCAGGGCGAAGGCCGCCAACTCCTGGGTCGTCTCCGAGCGGGCGTCGAAGTGGTCCGTGCACTCCGCCTCGGGGTGGGTCAGCCGGAGTTCGCCCGCCGCCCTCACCTCGCCGGTGGCGACCCTACGCACACGGTCGCCGTCGTCGGCGGCGTACGGCAGTCCGGCGAGCAGGTACGGCGATCCCGGCAGCCGCTCGACGGCCACCGTCATCCACAGCCGCGTGCCGTCGGTGATGTACAGGGACCGGACATGGCGCAGGACGTGGTCGCGGCCGACGACCGGCTTGGTGACCAGCTTGGCGGTCAGGCCGTCGGCGCGCAGGTCGCGGACGCGGACCTCGCCCATGGGACGGCAGTGCAGGAAGCCGTCCGTGACCGGGCCGAAGCCGTGCTGGCGGTTGACGGCGGCAGGCAGGTAATAGGTGCCGCCTGCCTCGACCACCGCCGGGGTCATCCGGTCGTCGAAGGCCACCGAGACCGTGCCCGAGCGCAGTTGGTGGCGGGCCGCCGCCGTGGCCGGCTCCCGGTGCCAGCGTGTGGCGTCCTGGATCTGCCAGATCAGCATCCACGCGAAGTGGCCGTCGATCCCGCCGTCCGCCTGCGCCGCGTGTCTGCCCCAGCGGGTGTCGCCCCGGTAGCGGCCGAGGTCGGAGCCGATACGGCGGCTGAAGTAGCGCAGGCCCAGGACCGATTCGAAGCCGGAGTGCTGTTCGCTGTAGCGGGGGCCGCCGGTGTCGAAGCCGCCGGTCGTCAGGCGGGCGTCGATGTAGCGGGCGAGCGTGTCGCCGTCCTCGGCGAAGGTCTCCTCGCCGCTGATCCGGTGGGCCTGGGCGAGGAAGGACAGGGAGATCGGGCCGTAGTTGTTGTCGTAGGCGCCGCCGTGCTCGGGGGGCAGCAGGGCGCCCCGGTCGCGCACCCGGTGGGCGCGGATCTTGTCGGCGTACAGCTCCAGCGCCCGCGCGCGGACCCCCTCGCCCTGTCCTTCCGGCAGATGACGGGCCAGCATCAGGCCGCCGACGACACAGCCGATCGCCTGGTTGCCCGCCTCCTGCGGGTTGAAGAAGGTCGCCTCGGTCAGCCAGCGCCAGTAGCCATGCGCCAACTCAAGGACGTCGGTGCGCTGTTCGTCGTCGACCAGGCCGTCCGTCATGTCCAGCAGATTGACCGTCTGGAGCAGCGCCCACACCGTGCTGGGCCAGTCCCCGATGGGGTGCGCGCCCGCCGCAAGGGTGTAACGGGCGTACGGCAGACGGGAGTTACGCACCTTCAGATTGGGATAGCCGGGGTTGTCCTCGGTGTACACCCGCTCGCGCAGATGGAAGGCGAGGCTGCGGCGCACCGCCTGAGGCAGCCGCGGGTCCCCGGTGCGCTGCCAGGCGAACGCGAGCAGCGAGGTGATGCCGAGCGAGGTGTCGCCGATGTCGTCGACGGCGTCGGGGTGTTCGAGATTGCCGTCCGGTGTGATGCGGGCCAGGGCCTGCTCGGTGACGTCGGCGAGGATGGCGTCGTATGCCTCGGGGGTGTCCGGCAGGTCGTGCAACGGGCCGCGTTGGTGCGGGAGATGCATCGGTCTGTCCTCAGCCCTTCATACCGGAGGTGGCCGTGGCGTGGGTCTTCGGGGTCATACGACAGGTGCGGACCGGCGGGCGCGCAGTGCGACGGTCAGTGTGTGCGGGCCGAGTCCACCGAGGTAGACACGGTTCCCGGTCGTCGCGTCGGTGCCGCCCACCACGGTGTAGTCCTGCCCCGGGTCGTACCGCAGTACGTCGCCCCGGTCCGGTCCGGCCAACGGTTCGCCCGCCTCGACGCCGGCCTCGACGCGGATCTCGTCGTCGCCGACCCGGTAGGTCATCGGCCCGGTCGTCAGGCACCAGCGTCCGTCGCCGATCGGTACGGCGCCCACCGGCACACCGCCCGGGCGGAAGGTCAGTTCGAGGGCCCAGGGCACCCGTGGTCCGCTGATGTCGATCCGCAGGTCGGCACCGTCTTCCCGCAGGTCCACCTCGACGCGGGTCGTGTGGGAGACCTCGTCCCGAGGCCGGTCCGGGAAGGCCATCGCGGCCGAGAAGCGTCCCTCGTCCACCAGCCGGTAGACGCCGTCGTCGCGCCTCTGGTCCGGCGGGAGCGGTTGGTAGTAGGCGGCTGTGAGGGTCTCGGTGAGCCGGTACCGGTTGTCGGCGAGCTGTTGTGTGTCGGCGGCGCGGAACGGGCCCAGGTCGAAGAACCCCCGCGAGAGACGGACCGCGTCCAGGACTGCGTCGCCGGCGAACAGGCGCAGGAAGGTGGGGTTGCAGGCGAGGCCCGAGCGGATGCGCCGGTGCTCGGGCACGTCGGAGCCGCCGTACACCACCGTGTGCGCGGTGGCCGAGGCGCGTGCGGCGAGGCGTGCGGTGGGGAGGTACCGGTCGCGCGGAAGGGGCTCCGCAGTCGGGGCCGGAAGGGCGCGGCACAGGTCCGGGGTGAGGAGGGTCTCGGCGAGCAGGTCGGGGTCGTCGATACCGCCGGCGGCCGCCAGCCGCGCCACCCGGGCGAAGTCGCCCCGGCCGGTGCGGACCGCGAGCAGCCGGTAGTGCGGCAGGTAGGGCGCCAGCGGGAACGGGTGGTTCTGGTCCTGCCGTCGCGAGTGGACGGTCTCCACCGTGCCGTCCGGCCTGATCAGGTCCAGGGTCGTGGCGAGATTGCGTTCGACGGCGTACAGCAGGTCGGCGCGGCCGAGCACTTCGGCCAACAGCAGCAGCGACGGGTTGGACACGTGGGCCGCGTAGTTGGGGCTGCGTTCCGAGTACAGGCCCTCCGCGTCGATGTCGACGCCCTCGGCGAGCCACTCCTCGATGCGGCCGAGCAGCCGGTCGTCGGGGAACGACCGGTGCAGGCGGGCCAGCGCCGCGCTGAGCTCCCAGCGGTGATTTGGGGTGTGCACCCCGCCGGTCAGGAGACTGCCGGTGGCGGCGCCGGCGATCTCGGCGAGCGCGGCCGTGACCTCGCGCAGTTCGGGCCCGGCACCGGCGGCGAGGACGTGCGCGTCGCACACGTCGTTGACGGTGAACGCGGAGTCCGGCGGTGACTGCACGTTGTCGCCGCCCGCGAAGAGGCCGGAGGCCGTCTGCACGGCCAGCAGGGCACGGAGGTGGGCGATCGTGGCCGCGACGGCCTGTGTGCTGCCGTGCAGTGCCGACTCCGGGGAACGGTACGCCGCGACCAGGGTCTTCACCCTGCGTGCCAGAGCGCGGTGGGGCACGCCGGCGAGTTCCTCGTCAGGGCGGGCCGTCAGCGGGGCGGCCGCCCGGTCGGCGGCGCGGGCCGCCGCACGGACGAACTCGTGGTCGAGCGGGGTGGGCACGGTCAGTCCTTCAGTCCGGCGTTGATGTCGGCGTTCATGACGTAACGCTGGAACACCAGGAAGACGACGATCAGCGGAATCATGGTGATGACCGAGCCGCCGAGCACCACCGACCAGTTGATGTTCTGCGCGCCGACGAGGCTCTGGATGCCGATCTGCACGGTGAACTTGTCGGGGTCGTTGAGCATCAGCAGCGGCCAGATGTAGTCGTTCCACCGCCACTGGAACGACAGGATGGCGAGGGTCAGCATGATGGGCCGGGAGATCGGCACCATGATCCGCAGAAAGATCGACAGTTCACGCGCCCCGTCGATGCGGGCGGCCTCGACGAGCTCGTCGGGGACCGTCAGGAAGAACTGGCGGAACATGAAGCAACCGGTCGCCGTGAGCAAGGCCGGGAAGATGATGCCGGCGAGCGAGTTGTACAGGCCCAGGTCGCGGGCCACCAGGAACTGCGGGGCGAGCATGACCTCGCCCGGCAGCATCGTCGTGGCGAGGATGCAGATGAAGAACACCTTGAGCCACTTGTTGTCGTACTTGGCCAGCGCGTACCCCGTGCAGCAGCTCACTCCCACCGTGAGGATCGTCGCGATCACACTCACGATGGTCGTGTTGATGAAGTACTGGGAGAAGTTGGCGCTGTTCCATGCTGCCTTGTAGCCCGACAGGGTGGGGTCGTCCGGAAACAGCGCCAGCGAGGAGAACAGGTCTCCCGCCGGTTTGAAGGAGCTGAGGACGAACCACAGCACGGGAAACCCGTAGACGGCCGCCAGGACCCACAGCAGTGTCGTCGCGGGCACCGCGCGCCGAAGCCCACCGCGGGCCGCGCCGCGGGGCTGCTTCCTGGGAACTGCCCGTCCGGGCTCGGCGTCGACCGGACGTGGCATGTCTGTGGTTGTCATCGGTTCTCCACCCGCCGGTTGACGATCATCTGGATGATCGCGACGGCCATCAGGATGAGCATGAGCACGAACGACGCGGCGCTCGCGTAGCCGATCTGGCCCGATTTGAAGCCGGTCTGGTAGATGTACTGGACAAGCAGGTTGTTCGACGTTCCGGGTCCGCCGTTGTTGAGGGAGGCGAACAGCGGGTACTCCTTCATCCCGTGGATCGTGTTGAGCAGGATGACGATGAAGGAAGTGGGCGCGATGCTCGGCAGTGTGATGCTGATGAACTGGCGCCACGGACCGGCGCCGTCGAGCGAGGCCGCCTCGTAGTACGACACCGGTACGTTCTTGATCGCCGCGATGAACAGCAGCATCGAGAAGCCCGTCCAGGCCCAGGATGCCGCCACCACCACCACGATCAGCGACAGGTCCGCGTTCGACTGCCACGGAACGGCACTTCCGCCGAGCTTCTCGATGACCTCGTTGACCAGTCCGAAATTCTCACCGAACAGCCACCGCCACAGGACACCCACAACGATGGGCGACAGAAGCCACGGGATGAAGAAGAAGACACGGGCGACCGACACGCCCTTGGCGTGCTTGCTCACCAGCACGTTGGCGATCAGCAGCGAGAGCACGAAGTTCAGCGGAACGAAGAGCACGGTGTACAGCAGCGTCCGGGTCAACGCACTGTAGAAGATCGAGTCCCCGAACAGGTTCTGGTAGTTGTCCAGTCCGACGAACTGGAACGCCCCGATGCCCGTGTAGTTCGTGAAGGAGTAGACGAGCCCGATCACCGCCGGCCAGACGAAGAACAGCGCGAAGAGCACCACATTGGCCGCGATGAGGACGAGCGGCGCGAGGGTGTACTTGCTGCGTCTCCTGGGCGGGCTCACGGACACGTCCGGGGCGCGTTTTGTCATCTTCCTGACTCCGTGCTGGTGGAATGGGTTCCTGTGGGCTCAGGCCATGAGCCTGGCATCACGTGGGGTCCACAGGCCCGGGCGGCGGTGTCTCGACCCCGCCGCCCGGCCCGTCGGCCTACGATCAGCCGCCGACCTGCTGGTTGTAGCCGGCCACGATGTTCTCCAGGGCCTTGTCGGCCGACTGCTGGCCGTTGATCGCCTTGCCGAGTTCCGTCTTGGTCGGGTCCTCGGTGAGGGTCTTGCCCTTCAGCGCCCAGCCAGTCTGCGCGCTGTTGAAGTAGCCGGAGATCGGGTCGTAGAGCGGGATCGACTCGTTGTAGAGCTTGAACGCCGCCTGCGCCGCCTCGGACTTGAAGGGGTACTTCGGGTTCAGACCGCTCTCGACGGGCAGGAACCCGGACGCCTCGCACAGCGCCTGGTAGTGGGCCGGCTCGTACAGCCAGGACAGGAACTTCTCCGCGGCGGCGGCCGCGTCGCCGTTGTTGTTGAAGCCCACCGTCATGCCGCCGCTGTTGACGTCGCTGGCCTGCACCGGCTGAGCCGGAGTCGGGACGCTCGCCCACTCGAACTTCGTGATGCTCTCCGCGTAGGCGGCGACCTGCCACACACCGGACCAGTAGGCGACGACGTCACCGCTCTGGAACATGGCCGACGGGTCGGCGCCGCTGGTCCACACCGACTTCGGCATGGTCTTGTCGTCGTTCCACCCCACGAAGGTGTTCACGGCCTTCTTGGTCGCCGCGTCCACCGAGAACTTGCCGGAGTCGTCGGCGTGGACGTACTTCCCGCCCATCTCGTACACCATGGCGCGCAGCCGGGACGGCGACTGGTCGAAGGTCAGGGAGTACTTGGCGTTGGTCTTCTCCCGGACCTCGTCCGCCGCCTTGATGAACTCGGTCCAGGTCCAGGTCTTGTCGGGCGAGGTCGGGTAGTCGACGCCGGCCTTCTCGAGGAGCGACTTGTTGATGAACATGCCGGACGCGGTGACGTCCGAGGGGATGGACAGCACCTTCCCGGACGAGTCCTTGGCGACGAAGTTGCCGTTGATCTTGTTGCTCTTCTTGTCGGCGATGGAGCTGAGGTCGATCAGCTTGCTCGCCCAGATCGGGTCCAGCTTCGGCACTGACGCCACGTCGGGCAGGGAGTTCGCCTGCGCGGCGTTGCGCAGCTTCGCGTCGTAGCCGTCGTAGGGAAGGTTGACGAGCTTGACGTCGACGCCGGCTTCCTTCTTGTACTGCGCCACCATCTTCTTCCAGCCCGCGTCCTGCCCCGGAACCGTGGAGATCCAGAACGTCAGCGACTTGGAGGTTCCGCCCGAGCCGGAGTCCGACCCGCAGGCGGAGAGCAGCAGGGCACCTGCCGTGGCCACGGCAGCGAGGGGGACCAAACGGCGTATGCCGCCGCGGCCGAGCCGGCGAGAGCGCCGCGCACCTACATTGATCATCTTCGATCCCTTTTTCGTCACAGGGGACGGAGCACGGCGCCGACCGAGGCGGCACGGATGCATTTTGCAGGAAAGGTCGCTTTCCGGGGGGCGCGGCCTCGCCCGGCCGCGTCTTCCGCACGGGCGAGGATCCCCGGCCGTCATGGCCGTCACCGCACGGGCACGCCCTCGTGCGGTTGCCGTACATCGAGTACCGGCGGGACGCTCGCTCCAAGCCGGCGTCCCGGCCGACTTAGAAAGCGCTTGTCCGGACATTGGCAGACCGAGCCGGAACCCGTCAATCCTTAGCCCCCGCGGCCTCGGTCACGGTTTGGACTCCCCGGGCGACCGCGAGCCGGGAAGCACCCACCACGGTGCCGAGCTCACCGACCGTGCTGCTCACCACCTCGGTGGGCCAGCTCAGACGCGCCATCTCGGCCCGCACCCCCGGCAGCAGCTGCGGATCCGCGCCGGTGCTGCCGCCCAGGACGATCAGCCCGGGGTCCAGTACGGCGGTCACGGCGGCGGCCAGCCTGCCGATGTCGGCGGCATGTCGGTCCACGACCGTACGGGCCGTGGCACGGCCCTTCTGGGCGAGGGCGAAGAGCTGCTCGGCGGTGCGGGGGCAGGACCCGTCGGCGTCCGGCCAGGCCTCGGCGGCCCGGCGCAGCAGGGAACGGGCGCCGATGTACTCCTCCAGGGCGTCCTGGCGGGGCTCCCGGCCCTCGTCCCAGGGGTAGGGCAGCCGGGCGAGCTCACCGGCGGCGCCGTTCGCCCCGCGCAGCACGTGGCCGCCGACAACGATGCCGAGGCCGATACCGACGCCGATCCGCAGATAGCCGAAGGTGTTCCGGCCGCGGGCGGCGCCCTCGTGGAGCTCGGCGAGCGCGGCACAGTTGACGTTGTTCTCGAGGTGGACCGGCACCCCCCGGGGCAGGGCGACGGCCATGGCGTCGAAGAGGGGGCCGGCCTTGGCGGTCGCGGGGCGCTGTCCTACGCCGCCCTCCCCCGCCGGGACATCGCCGACGGCGACGACGATGGAGCGCAGCGGGGCGCCGTCGGGCAACGCGAAGACGGCCTCGCGCACGACGTCGGCGGCCTCGTCCCGGGAGCCGGTGGCCTGGGCGAGCAGGGTGCCGTCCAGGGCGCAGCCGCGCACCCGGGTGAGGGCGGGGCCGAGGTCGACGGCGAGCACCGCACCGGCCGCCGGTCCGAGTCCGTAGACGGCGGCGGAGCGTCCGGTGGCGCCGGAGGCGGTGCCTGAGTGTGCGGCGAGATGGGCGCTCTCCAGTTCCGCGACGGCGGAGGACACCGTCGGCTTGGACAGGCCAGCCAGGCTCGCGAGCTGCGGCCGGGTCGCCGTGCCCGCCCGGGCCAGCACGGCGAACACCGCGCTCGCGCTCTCGGTCAGGCGGGGTGCTTCCGCCACGTCGTGTTCCACAGTTCTCCCACGCGAGGTCGAGCGCCGCGCTCCGGGGTCGTACCTCTCCAGGGGATGCGGCGATGGGATGCCAGGCGATTTCTCTTGACGCACTGTACTTCGTTAGTTAACTTCCTAACGAAGTCACGGTACTCGCCTGCCGTGGTCCGTCAGAGGCCCGTCCCGGGGCTTCCCTAGTTCTTGACTGCCTTTCCTCACTGCTTTTCCTCCAGACACGGTCTCGCCCGCCGTCGCAGCACAGTGCAACGACGAAAGAGGAGTCCGTGCAGGACGCTTCACCTTCTGGCCCTCTCGTGGTCGGTATCGACGTGGGCGGCACCAAGACGCATCTGCGCGCCTTCGCGGGCGACACCCCGGTCGCCGATCACGTCCGCTCCAGCAGTGGCTGGCGGCCGCACGACCCCGTGGCCGCCGCCGGCTGGCTGGCCGTGCTGGCCGCCGAGGCCCTGCCGGCGGGCTCACGCCCGTCCGCTCTGGCCGTGGGCGGTCACGCCTGCGAGACCACCCGTCAGTGCGCCCAGATCCGTACCGCGCTGGAACTCCACTTCGACGCGCCCGCACTGGTCGTGGGCGACGCCGAACTCCTCGTCCCCGCGGCGGGGCTGGACAAGGGCGTCGGCCTGGTGGCCGGCACCGGTTCGGTCGCAGTGGGGCGCTTCGCCGACGGCAGCCCCGTCCAGGTCGGCGGCTGGGGCGCGGTCCTCGGTGACGAGGGCGGCGCCGCCGGTCTCGTCCGCGAGGCCGCACGCGCCGTGTGGGCGGCCCATGACCGCGGGGAGGAGCCCGACGCCCTCGCACTCGGTCTCCTCGCCTCCTTCGAGGTCGCCGAAGTCCCGGCGCTCGGGGCGGCGTTGGAAGCCGCCAAGGACATCTCCGCCGAGTGGGGCCGGCACGCCCCGGCCGTGTTCGCCGCCGCCGAGGCGGGCTCACCGCTCGCCCGTGCGGTGATCGCCGACGGCGGCCGGTCGCTGGCCGCGCTCGTCGAACGGCTCGCCGCGCGCGGGGTCGTGGTGGACGACGTGGTGATCGCGGGCAGCACGGTCCTCTCCCAGCCCGCCCTGTACGACGCCTTCACCTCCGCCCTCACGGACAGGGTGCCCACAGCCAGGCCACAGCCGCTGCGGGTGCCGCCGGCCGCGGGGGCGGTGGCGCTGGCGCGTTCACTTCTGTGACACCGGCAGGACGCCGGGCCCACCCTCGTCCGACACAACTCGCCCGTAGATCTTCGCTCGTAAGCCTCATGGGGCGTCGCACCACTCGTGCATCCTCCCCGCTCCACGGGCTGTCATCGCACGACATCCCCGGCCGAACGGCCGAAGAACTCATGAGAGGCAGCAGCATGCCGTCATCCGCCGGGCCCCGGTCCACCGCGCCGGTCAGTGAACTCGCTGTGAACAGAAGGGGATTCCTCCGAACTTCCCTCGGTGTCTCGGCCGGTGTTCTGGCAGCGCCCACCTTCGCGGCGTGGCTCGGCGCCGCGGACGCGAAGGCCGCGTCGACGACCGCCGCCGCGTTCGTCGACGACTACAAGACCAACGTCACGGCGAACCTGACGCCCGAGACCAACGCGGTGGTCCGCGCCCTCGGCGGCTTCGCGAAGGTCTGGAAGACCGGCGGCGCCTGGAACACGGGCCTACCGCTGATGCCCGAGGTGCTGCGCGCCAACATGCGCTACTGCGCCCGCGTCACCGCCACGCGCACGGGCGCCCAGGCGAAGGACGCGTTCATCTACGACCGCCAGCACCAGAGCTACTCGGTGATCGGCGGCCTCGGCCCGCTGGCCGAGCTGTACAGGTCGGGCGCCAAGGCGGTCACGTCGATCACCAGCGCGCCGGACGGCACCCCGGCCGCGAAGATCAGCGACACCCTGCCCGCCGATGCCCCGGCCGGATCCGCGCTCGGCGCCGGGTCGTACGACTCGGCACTCGGTCACGTGGCCAGGCTGGTCGACACGGTGCGCGGCCCCTTCGCCTCCAGCAACCCGGCCAAGTTCGCCTTCCAGTACCCGCGTCCGTGGCGCATGAACGAGGACAGCGAGGTCGTCGACACCGGGAAGAAGGACGCGTTCGGCTTCCCCGTCTACGAGTCGGACGTGATCGTCGCCCCGCAGCTGCTGCGGCAGCGCGGCGAGACCCCGGCCGAGGACGGTGGCTTCCCCAGCGGCCACACCAACGCCATCCACCTGGCGGCCCTGGCCTTCGCGTACGCCGTACCCGAGCGCTTCCAGGAGATGGTGACCCGCGCCTTCGAGGTCAGCCACACCCGCATCCTGTCGGGCATGCACTCCACGGTCGACGTCATCGGCGGCCGCGTCATGGCCACCGCCCTGGCCGCCGCCGCCCTCGCCGACCCGGCGAACGCGCCCCTGAAGAAGGCGGCACGGGCCCAGGCCCTGGCGTACTTCCAGGAGCAGACCGGCACGACGGCCGACACGCTGTACACCTACGCGCACTCGGCGGACACGGACACCGACCCGTATGCGGACCGCGCCGCCAACGCCCGCACGGTCAAGCCGAAGTTGACGTACGTGCTGACCCGGCGCGGCGGCAACCGGCCGCTCACCGTCCCGAAGGGCGCGGAGGTGCTGCTGGAGACGCGGCTGCCGTACCTCGACGCGGAGCAGCGGCGCGAGGTGCTGCGGACGACCGCGCTGCCCTCGGGCTACGTCCTGCTGGACGGCTGGGAGCAGTGGGGCCGGCTCAACCTGTTCGCGGCGGCGGACGGTTACGGTGCCTTCGACTCGGACGTGACCGTCACGCTGGACGCCTCGGCCGGCGGCTTCGGCGCGGCCGACAGCTGGCGCAACGACATCGACGGCGACGGCGGCCTCACCAAGCGCGGCACCGGAACGCTGACCCTGACCGGCCACAACCGGTACACCGGCGGGACCGCGCTGGCGGACGGTGTCCTCGTCGCCGCCTCGGCGCACGCCCTCGGCCACGGCGACGTGCGGGTCACCGGCGGCACCCTGCGGGTGGCCACCAAGTCGACGGTGAAGATCCACGGCACGTACGCGCAGGAGTCGGCCGCTCTGGAGGTGACGCTGCGTTCGGGTCGCGGCCCCGCCCTGGAGGTCACGCGGCGTGCGGTGCTCGGCAAGGGCAGCTCGCTGTCGCTGCGGCTCGACGCCGACAAGCCGCCGGCCGCGGGGACGACGGTGCGTGTGGTCGGCGCTCCGGTGCTGCGCGGCCAATTCGACCGTATCGAGCTGAACTCGGACACGCTGCGGGCCGTACCCGTCTACACGGCGGATGGTCTGTCGGTACGACTCCTGAAGCGGTAACGCCCCGACGTGGCGGGAGCTGATGCAGAGTGGCCCCATGAGGCGGCTCTGGATCACTCCCGTCACCGCGCGGCCGGTGTCACCGCGGGGCGGATGATGGCGCGCGAACAACGGGAACTGGTCCTCGATCCCGGGACGGAGGGACACCCTCCGCCGTCCGTGACGGCGGTGGCCCCGCCACGCCCGTCGCGCAGGCGCCTGCTGGTGCCGCTGCTCGTGGTCGTGCTGCTCGCCCAGATGGCCGTGGCGATGGTGACCACCGCGGTGCAGCAGACGCCGACCATCGACGAGCCCGTGTACGTCGGCACGGCCGCCGTCTATCTGCACGACCACAGCCTGCGGTACAACCCCGAGCATCCGCCGCTGGGCAAGCTGGTCATCGGCGTCGGTGTGGCGCTCGCCGATCCGCACGTCGACCGGCCGCTGCCGGACGATCAGGGCGTGATGGGGCGCCATCTGCTGTACAAGTCCGGCAACGACCCGTGGCAGCTGATGTTCTGGGCCCGCCTTCCGGTGATCGTGCTGACGCTGCTGTTCGGGCTGGTCGTGTTCGCGTTCGCCCGTCAACTCGTGGGTGCGGCGGGCGGTTTGACGGCGCTCGCGCTGTACGCCTTCTCCCCCGACGTCATCGCCCATGGCTCGCTCGCCACACTCGACGTACCCGCGGCCGGTTTCCTGCTGACCTCGGTGTGGCTGCTGTGGCGGGCGCGGGTCCGGCCCCGGCTGTATCTGCCGCTCGCCGGGGTGGCGTTGGGTGCGGCCCTGGCGACGAGGATGAGCGCACTGGCGGCGGTTCCGGTGCTGGTGCTGCTCGCCGGGGTGTCGGTGTGGGCAGCCGAAGCGAACGGGCGCCGGGCGGGCGCGTGGAACGAACGTCGCAGGGCGCTGCTGCGCGCCGCCGCGGGTGCGAGCGTCCTGGCGCTGGCCGCGATCGCCGTCGTATGGGCCACCTACCTGGCCGTCGACCCGCGGCTGCGCTGGACGCCGCAGCAGCATGTTCCGGCGGTGGGAGGACTGCGGGGGCTGCTGGTCGATCTGCTGCCGCTGCCGGAGGCGTACCGGGACGGTATGCGCATCCAGTTCGGGCTGGAGACCCGGCCCTGGCAGAGCTTCCTGTTCGGGCGGGTGTACACGGGGTCGCTGTGGTACTACCTCCCGGCGGCGCTGCTGGTGAAGACGCCGCTCGGCATGCTCGTCCTGTGGGCGGCCGGCGCCGTCGCACTGCTCGCGGTACGGCGGCTGCGGCCCGCGGCGCCGTATCTGCTGCTCGCCCCCGCCGTCCTGTCGGCCGTGGCCATGGACGGGGCGCGGGACTTCGGCACGCGGTACGCCGTCTTCGTGCCGATGTTCCTCGCGGTGACGGCGGCCGCTGTCCTGGCACTGCGGTGGCGGTGGCGGTTCGTGGCGACGGGCGCGCTGGTGCTGTTCGTGGCGGTCAGCTCGCTGCGGACGTTTCCCTACTATCTGCCGTATTCCAACGAGGCGTTCGGCGGTCCCGCGAAGACGCATCTGCGGCTGCACGACTCCAATGTCGACTGGGGCCAGGATCTGGGCCGGCTCGCGGACCGGCTGCGGGAGCGCTATCCGGGTGAGCGGATCTGGCTGGTCTACAAGGGCAGCGGGGTGCCGTCGTACTACGGCATCGACGCGACGGACCCGCGCTCGGTGCCCGCCGATAAGGTGCGCGGGCTGCTGGTCGTGTCGGACTCCAAGGTCGCCAAGGCGAAGGGGCGGCTGGCCGAGTTGATCGACAGCAGTCGTCGGATCGACGACGTCGGTCATTCGATCACGATCTACCGACGGTGATCGTTTCGGTGTGTCTGAGCTATGTTGAACGACTGTGGGAGACAAAGGAGGCGCACCGGTGCCATCGCCGCAGCAGGCACGTGCACAGGCGTCCGCGATCACCTCGGGCAAGTCGGCTCCGGAGGCGGAGGCCGCTCCGAGTTCCCAGCTCAGGACGCTGTTCGACCGGCCGCGGCTGTCGCCGGGACAGCGGCGTATCGCCCAGTACCTGATCGAGCACATCACCGAAGCGGCGTTCCTTTCGATCACCGATCTCGCCGAGCGGGTGGGCGTGAGCCAGCCTTCGGTGACACGGTTCGCCGCGGCGGTCGGCTTCAGCGGTTACCCCGCGCTACGGGAGAAGCTCCAGTCGATCGCGCTCGGCACGCTCGCCGGCGGCCCCCCGGCGGCCGAGGAGAACCAGGGCAACGAGCTGCAGGCGGCCGTCGACGCCGAGATCGAGAACCTGGAGAACCTGCGCCGGGACTTCGCCGACCCCGGCCAGGTGATCGACACCGGCCGCAAGCTGTCGGAGTCGACGCCGCTGACCGTCCTGGGTCTGCGTATCTCGGTGTCCCTCGCCGAGTACTTCGCGTATGCGGCCCGCCGGGTGCACCCGGATGTGCGGCTGGTGACGCGGGGCGGCAGCGTCGCCTACGACGCACTGCTCCAGTCCCGTGAGGCGGGCGGCACGTGGGTGCTGGCGTTCTCGATGCCCCGGCACGCGCAGGAGACCCTCAACGCCGTACAGGTCGCGCGCAACGCCGGACTGAAGGTCGCGCTGATCACCGACCTGGCGCTCGGGCCGGTGGCCGACGAGGCCGACGTCACCTTCGCCACCGGCACCGGCTCCCGGTTGGTCTTCGACTCCTACGCCGCGCCCGGCGTGATCGCGGCGGCGCTGCTGCAGGCGATGACCGACGCCGACCCCGAGCGCACCCAGGCACGGCTCGAGGAGTACGAGCAGATCTCCGACCAGCACCAGTTCTTCCTCAGGGACTGAGCACCCACAGAAGGCCACAAGGGCACCAATCACCCCAAACTACGCATGAATGTTTTCATGCGTCTTGCAAAGCGGACGGCATATATAAATACTTCACACCCGGACGCCCGAAGCCGCCGTCACCCACCCGCGTCGGCGCCAAGGGTGTTCGAACGGGCATCGCCTGCGCGAGCGCCCGCGGCGGCCCCGGCCATCCCCTAGGCCGGGGCCGCCAAAACCGTCGGACCACCCCTCACGACGCCGCACACCCGGAAGCGATGATCATGACCTTGACGACCACGCGCATCAGCCCGGACTGGCCCTGCCAGGTCAAGACCCCCGGCAGCTACGACTGGGAGCGCTCGGCGGCCAAGTGGCTGCGCGAACTGGTGCCGGCCCGCTACGCCAGCTACCCGGCCCTGATCCGTCACCCCGTCCTGCTCGCCCGCCATGCGCAGATCCAGGTCCAGCACGAGATACGCGTCGCCCGCACCGCCCTGCAGACCGCGCGCGCCGATCTGCCCGCACTCGGTCTGCCGGAGTCGGTCATCGAGCACACGATCAAGCTGTACGCGGCGGAGGTCCTCCAACTGCAGCACATCGCGCGCAGCGTGCGGGCGGTCACCCACGCCCTGGTGGACACCTCCGCGCGCTGACCGCCGGACGGCAGGAGCGAGTTCAGCCGGTGCCGGTACGGGATTCCAGGTTCCGGCGCGTGTCGTCACCGTAGACACCGGTCTCGTCGCCCCGGATGCCGTACCAGAGCTGGAAGCGGGCCACCGCCTCCGTAAGGCCGGCGTCGTACTGACCGCTGGTGGAACCGTCCTGGTAGACGTCCGGGATGCGCAGCAGCCGCTCCTGGAGGTCGGTCACCTCAGGGCCAGACGCTCCTTCGCGGAGGGTGCCGGCGCCGTCGGGGTCGACGGCCGCGCCGCCGCCCGCGGCGGGCGGGGCGGCGGATGTGGGAGGCGCGGCGGACGTGGGAGGGGCGTCGGGTGTGGGGGCGGCCGTGTCGGCGTCGGTCCGGTCGGGGAGCAGGAAGGCGCAGCCGAAACCGATGACGGCGGCAGCGGCCACGGCGACCGCCATGGCGGCGTGGCGTCGCCCCATTCCGCGACGGCCGGGACCCGTGGGGCGGTCCTCCTCGTCGGCGCGGACAGGTGGAAGTTCCTGCGTCCAGTCCTCGGATCCGGGCAGCGGCGCCGGCATGGGCACGGTCTCGAAGCCGCCGGTTCTCGGCGGCAGGTCCTTGAGCAGTTCGGCGAGGGCGTCGGTGCGGCGGGGGCGCACGACGCGCACCGGTTCCAGGGGTGGCCGGTCGTCGTACGGCTGCCGGGGTTCGGACGGTGTCGGCACCGCTCTTCTCCTTCCGTCCCGTGCGCTGGGGTCCGGGCGGTCCCCGTGGAGTGATACGTGGCAGCCGCACCGGAAGTTCAGCGAGGCTCCGCGGACCTGGCATAGCTGGATTGCGGCAGTGGTGCCGACGGGCAGCACCGGATGCGGGAGCTGGTGCCCGAAGGGACACACGGGCGGACAAGGCGATCCATCCACCGCAGCCACGGCGGCAGTTGCTGGGGGCCGCGGTCCACCCGCAGCGCCTTCTCAGCCGATGGTGACGACATGCGCCCAGGGCGGCGGGGCTTCCGGGGTGTAGTCGGGATTCCTCTCGTTCACGGCGTGGGAGGGGCGGGGGAAGAGACCGACGATCGTGCGGCAGGGGGGCTGCGCCGAGGGCCATGGCGTCTGACCGTCCGTCAGGGCGACGATGACGTCCGGCCGGTGTCGCGAGCGGAGCGCCCGGGCGAAACCGGAGCGCAGATCCGTTCCCCCGCCGCCGATCAGGGCGATGTTCTCGGCGCGGCAGAGCGGGACGGCGACCCCGGCCGCCGCGTCGCAGGAGATCACCGAGACCAGGTCGCGCCGCCCGCCCACCGCCCGTGAGATCGCCGCCACCTCCAGCAGCGCGCTGCCCAGCTCGGCGTCGCTCACCGAGCCGGAGGTGTCGATCACGACGCAGACCCGGGGCGGCGTGCGGCGCAGGCTGGGCAGCAGCACCCCGGGGACACCGGCCGACCGCCGGGACGGACGACGGTAGCTGTGGTTCTCGCCCACCCCCGGCGCCCCCGCCGCCGCACGGACCGCCGCCCCCAGCAACTGCCGCCACGGCTGCGGCGGATGGAACGCCTCGTCCGCCCATCGCCGCCACCCGTCCGGCACCTCGCCCGGCCGGCCCTTGATCCCCTCGGCGACCCGGAAGCGGACCGCGTCCCGCTGCTGCCTGCTCAGCCCGTGCGCCCCGTCCGGCCCCAGCTCCCACGGCCGGTGCTGCCCGTCGGCACCACCGCCGCAGTCCAGCCAGGCCAGGTCCGCGGTGAGCCCGGTCATCGACGCCCTCCGCAGGTACTCCTCCATCAGCAGCCCGTCGGGCAGCCGTAGCAGCGACGGCAGGACCGCCCCGACCGGCAGGGGCAGACCGTCGCCGTAGATGTCGTCGTTGATCTCGAAGTCGGCGGCGATGTTCCGCCGCAGCCTCTCGCCCGGCCCGTGCTCCTCGTGCTCCCGCGCATACCGCTCGCCCCGCCCGTGGTGGTCCCGGAGCAGATGGGAGACCTCGTGCACCCAGACACCCGCCAGTTCCTCGACCGGCATGCGCGCCACGAAGCCGGGCGAGACGTAGACGCGCCAGTGCGCGTCCACCGCCATCGTCGGCACCGACCGGTCCTCCACCACGTGCAGCGCGAAGAGCGCGGCGGCGAGATAGGGGCGGACCTTCACCGCGTGGAGCCTGGCCGCCAGCAACTTCTCCATGTCGAGCGGCAGTTCGTGCCCGCCTTCCGGCGTGCCCGCCCCGGCCGGCGGATGCGGCACGGTGGCCCGCACCGGGCGCGGTGGCGGGGGCGGGGACATCGGGCGCGGCACTGGGCGCCGCACAGCCCCCGTCATCGGCGCACCCCCTGTTCACGCCCCGCCATGCTCCGGCCCACCGACCGGTCCGCCCGCTCGGCGAGACCGATGACACCGGCCAGCCGCTCCACGGCCCGAGGCACCTCCCAGTCGTCGCGCCGCAGCCCGGCCAGCGTCTTCGCCGGGGCGACCAGCAGGTCGGCAGCGCCGGTCTCCAACGCGCGTACCAGCACCGCCCAGCCCGCCTCCCACCGCTCCCGCTCCGGCCGCGCCCCCACGGCGGCCACCACCGCTTCCAGCGCCGCCTGACGCAGATCTCCCCGCACAGGCAGCTCGGCGGAGGCCGGGTCGGCCAGCAGCGACTCCGGGTCCGGCAGGTCCATCCGGTCCAGATGGGCGAGGAGTTCGAGCCCCGGACCGTCCCCCACCGCACCCCGCACCAGCAGCGCCAGCACCTCCCGGGAGACGGAGGCGGCCGTGCCGAAGGCCAGCAGGGTCAACGCGGCCTCCCAGCTCCGGGGCGAAGGCCAGGCGCCGCCGCGCCGCGTCTCGGTGCTCGGCAGCCGATGGATCAGCGTCGGCCTGGCTTCCAGGAAGCCGCAGACCGCGCGCCGGGCGAAGGCCACCGCCTCCGGCAGCCGCTCCGGCACCAGCCGGGGCAGCTCGGCCCGGGGCCAGACCCCGCCCAGCCCGCGCACCACCACCTCCCGGTCGTGCACCCAGTTCAGATGCACGAACCGATTGGCCAGGGGCGGGCTCAGCTCCCACCCGTCCGCCGCCGACGCGCGCGGATTGGCGGCGGCCACGATCCGTACCCCCGGTGGCAGTTGCAGCGCACCGACCCGCCGCTCCAGGACGACCCGGAGCAGCGCGGCCTGGACGGCCGGGGTGGCGGTGGAGAGTTCGTCCAGGAACAGCAGCCCCCGTCCGGCCCGCACGAGTTCCACGGCCCACTGCGGCGGCGCCATCGGCACCCCCCGCACCGCCGGGTCGTCGCCCACGATGGGCAGCCCGGAGAAGTCGGACGGCTCGTGGACACTGGCGATCACGGTCGTCAGCGGCAGGTCGAGAGAGGTGGCGAGCTGGGTGAGGGCCGCGGTCTTGCCGATGCCCGGCTCGCCCCAGAGCAGCACGGGCAGGTCGGCCGCGACGGCCAGGGTGAGCGCTTCGAGCTGCTCGTCGGGGCGCGGTTCGGTGGTGGTCGTCCGCAGGAGGCTCAGGAGGTCATCGGCCAGGGCGAGATGGGTTCCGGTCGCGGAGGCGCCGGCGCGAGTGAGTGCGGACGTGCCGGCGGCCGGAACGGGGGCGGGGGCGGGCAGGACGGTGCTGAAGGTCATGGGCATCACCTGGGGTGGGTCGGGGGACGGGACGGCCCGTCCGGGATGGCGTGGGCGTGCGCGCGGAACGCGCGGTGCGGGAAAGGGACTTCGGTGAGGGCGGCCGGTCAGCAGAACAGGCCGGTGCGGGGCCGGGATCGGCTGCTGCGCTTGCGGCGCGTTGCGGGCGGCGTACGGCGGTCGAGCCGGGGACGGTGGTCCGCGTGCCGCACGTCCGGGGCGGTCTCTTCTCCGGCGGCGCCCGCACCGGCCAGCCCAGAGCGGTAGAGCCCGTGGTCGATGCGGCGGGCCGCAGCCGACTCCAAGGCCTCCCGCAGCGGTCCGTCGCGCAGGACCGCGGCGGGACCGAGCAGCCCCTCGACCACGGCCAGTGCCCCGGCGACGTCACCGTGGCCGAGCCGCTCCCGGACCGCGGGCAGTGCCTCCGGGTCGCGGTGCACCGCGTCGATCGCCCGCAGGCAGGGCAGCGCCGGTCCGCCGAGGGCCACCAGCAGCTCTTCCCGGCGTAGTTGAGCCGGGTCGTGATCGATCGCCGTCAGCACGCCGTCCCGCAGCGCGATCCGGTGGACCTCGCCCCGGCACCGCACTCGGTGCGGATCGCGGAGGTCGGGTCCCGGTGCCCGCCCCGACACAGGCACCGTCACCGAGCCGGATGCCTCCAGTGCCGAGGCGACGAGCGGATGCAGCCGTTCGGCCGTGACCAGCCCGGCCCGCAGCAGTTCCAGATCCGGAAGGACCCGGGCCGCGACCTCCGGCAGCACCGGAAGCCCCGCGACCTCCTGCGGCGTCACCGCCTCACGCAGCGGCCGGAGCGTCGGGGCATGGCTGTCGTCGGGGGCGACGAGTTCGAGCACGGCGTGTCTGCGCGCACCGAGCCGCACGGTGAAGGCCCCGCGTGGGAGCCCTTCGGCCCGCAACAGCGACTCCGCCTCGGCAGCCCAGCCGTCCACAGCCCACGGGCCATCGCCCGCACCGCACCGACGCGCCAGTTCGCCGCTCAGTCCGGCATCCCAGAGATGCCGGTGCAGGTCGAGCCGGAAACGCCGGTCGGGATGGGGATGCGGATGGTGCCCGGGGGCGCCGGTTCCGGACCCTTCCCACAGGGCCAGCGACATCCGCTGTCCGGCGTCCGCCCAGGCCGGCGGTGTACGCACCACCAGTTGCACCGGCGTGGCGCCCGAACTCCGGTAACGGGCCAGACAGATGGTGAGGCCGGGCCGGAGCCGTCCGTCGGGGGCGATCCGGGGCATGTGCCAGCGGAGCAGATCCGGTGCCAGTCGGCGCAGATCCGCACGGAGGCGGGTGACGAGATCGATGCCGTGGCGGGCGCGCACGGCGTGCAGATCGAGATCGACGTCGACACGGGCGGCGGCGCAGGCCCCCGCCCAGTCACCGACGGCACGCCGTGCGGTCGCGGTTTCGATCATGGACGGTGGCACGGCGTACTCGCGCACGCGCTGCCACATCAACAGGCGGGACGGAATCTCGTTCGCGAAGTGATGTGCCATCAGCACTCACCGTGCGCGAATGATTCCCCCAATCCGTACGAGGAGAAGGTCTTCATCCCCGACACCGTAACCGCCGCGATGTCGATCTGTCAGCCACTTAGTTTCCGGAGCGCACTCAGTTCCCCCTCCGCAGCGCACTGAGTGCCACGCCCCCGGGTCGAGTGCTACGTTCCCGACCATGAGCTCCACCGTGAAACCGCCCATGCGGGACGCCCTGGTCGCGGCGGCCTTCCAGTTGTTCCTGGAGCGGGGCTACGAGCAGACCACCGTCGACGACATCGTGGCGCTGGCGGGGGTGGGGCGGCGCTCGTTCTTCCGTTACTTCCCCTCGAAGGAGGACGTGGTCTTCCCCGACCACGAACGGTGCCTGGCGGACACGACGGCCTTCCTCGCCGCCAGTGGCGAGGACGACGAGCCGGTGCGACGGGTCTGCGACGCGGCCCGGCTGGTGCTGCGCATGTATGCCGAGAACCCAACCTTCTCGGTGCAGCGCTACCGCCTCACCAAGAAGGTGCCGGGGCTGAGGGCGTACGAGCTGTCCGTGGTGTGGCGCTACGAGCGTGCCCTCGCCGAGTATCTGCGCGGGCGGTTCGCCGGCCGGCGGGACGGGACGCTGCAGGCCGACGTGATCGCGGCGGCCGTGGTCGCGGCGCACAACAACGCCCTGCGCTCCTGGCTGCGTTCGGACGGCCAGGACGACGCGGACTCGGCCGTGGATCACGCGCTCGGGTACGTGCAGTCCGCCTTCGGCGCGTCCCCCGCCCCTTCCGCCCCGCTCTCGGGCGAGCAGCCGGAGGACGTCGTGGTCGTCGTCTCCCGCCGGGGAGCGCCCCTGTGGCGAGTCGTCCAGGAGATCGAGTCCACGCTCGGACGCGACTGATTCACACCCCTTCCACATCCAGGGGCACTCAGTACCTTTACGAGTGGCACTCAGTGCCATACGCTGAGGCTGTGCACGGTGGCACGGTGAACCGGGCACGTGCGTGCACGGGCGACCCGCGCACGTGGGATTCCGGCCGAGTGCAGGGAGTTGACCAGCGTGTACCACCACTCAGGAAGCGTTGCTCGTCCGACAGCCGGCTCCGCGGCGGGCGTACTCGACCCCGCGCCTCGCGACGCGGATGCCCTCCTCTACCAGCGCTGCACCTGGTGCGGCACCGCCATGTACCACCGTCTGCTCTGTCCGGTCTGCCAGGGCAGCGACCTGCGCACCGAGCGCAGCGAGGGCGTCGGTACGGTCCGCCACTCGTCCGTGGTGCACCGCAACACCCCCGCCGCACGCAATGTGTCCCTGGTCGAGATGGCCGAGGGGTTCGTGGTGCGCGGCAGGGTCATCGGCCCGCCGATCGGCATCCACAGCGGCGACCGGGTCCGCCTGTCGACGGCCAAGGACCCCGTCCGCGGCGAGCCCGTGTTCCAACTGGTCGACGAGCCGTACCGCGCCTGGAGCTGACGCTCGGCCACAGCCGCTACGACTCGCCGTACAGACCGGGTATCAGGTCCCGCACCGCCACCGGCCGCCCCGTCTCGAAGCATGAGTTGGCGGCGAGTCCGACCGCCAGAGCCAGCGCCCCGTCCCGTTCCGTGGCCGGCCGTGCCGCCGCCAAGCCGCCGGGCGCCGGATCCCCGGGGCGGACCGGCCCGAAGAGCGCGGCCAGCATGCGTGGGTCTCCCCCGCCGTGGGCCTCGTGCGCGGTCTCTACGTCGATCTCCTGCGGCGGCTGCCACAACGGACGCAGGCTGAGCCGCACCCCGCCCGCGTGCTCCGCGGCCGTGTCCCCGTGCAGGGCGCCGGTGTGGGAGGCGATCCGGGTCACCGGCGGCTGCCAGTTGCTCTCCTCGACCTCGAGTTCCAGGCGGCCGGCGCTGCCGTTGAACATGACCCGGTAGCCCTCCCACGGGGAGTAGGCCGTGAGGTGGTAGGTCATCGTGGCGCCCCGCAGGTAGCGCACGAGGACGGCCATGTCGTCCTCGATGGTGATCGGTCCGCCGAAGACGTTGCGGTCGCGGAGGTAGCCGTCGTCCTGTTCCGCGTCGAGATAGAGCGCGCGCAGGGTGTCGTTGGCCGCGAGGTCCAGGGCGAAGGGGTCGTCGGCGGCTGCTTCGGCGCCGTGGGCGCGCTCGTACTCCCGGCGCAGTCCGTGACGGGCGCCCGCCTCATGGCCGTAGAAGCCGAGCCGGCCGTAGCCGAAGACCTCGGCGGGCTGGTCGGCGAGCCACCAGTTGACCAGGTCGAAGTGGTGCGAGGACTTGTGCACCATGAGTCCGCCGCTGTGCCGCTTCTCCCGGTGCCAGCGGCGGAAGTAGTCGGCGCCGTGGCGTACGTCGAGCAGCCACTCGAAGTGGACGGACAGGATCTCGCCGATCGCGCCGTCCGCGAGCAGAGTGCGCACCTTCTCGTGGACGGGGTTGAAGCGGTAGTTGAAGGCGACGGTGAGGGAGTTGCCCGTCTCCCGGACGGTGTCCAGGATGCGGGCGCAGCGCTGTGCGTCGACGGTCATCGGCTTCTCGGTGACGACCCGGCAGCCCGCCTTCAGCGCGGGGACGATGTAGCGGTCGTGCTCGGCGTCGACGGTGGTGACGACGACCTCGTCAATGTCCTCCTTGGCGAGCAGGTCGGTGAACTGCTCGGGTTCCCACTGGGTGGCGGGCGGTTCGCCGGCGGCGGTCAACAGCCGGTTGTGGAAGGCCATCCGCGTGGGGTTGGTGTCGCACAGGGCGACGATCCGGTGGCCGGGGCGTTCGGCGAGTGCGCGGGTGAAGGTCTGGGCGCGGTGGCCGGTACCGACGACGGCCGCGCGCAGGGGAGTTGATCGGCTCATGATCAAACCCCTTCCCGCCCACAGTCCCGGCCAGTCCTGGACCAACTCCTGCTTCCCCGCCCCCGCTTGTCCCCTCTTCACAGGCAACCCACAGACCCCACACGCCGTCCTCCGTGGCGTGAGGGCCTTCCGGAGCAGCCGGAGGGCCCTGGCCCAGTGCGGAGGAGGACAACGTTGTTACGTGCCCGGCGAATATGGGTGACCGCTGCGGCGGTGCTCGCAGTGGTAGGGGCAACACCAGGACTGGCGCAGGCGCGGCCGGCCGGACCGGCCCCGCTCTCGGTGTCGGCGGACCTTCCACCGGGCTGGCAGGTCACCGGTGAGGGCCAGGACCGGCAGTTGGTGTGGCGGTCGGCCCAGCCGGTACCCATGGGTGACGCGCGGGTCGAGTTCTACGACGGCGACCGGCTGCTGGGCAGACCGGTGCCCGGCAGGGACGGCCGTACGTTCCGGCTGAACCTCGACGCCGCACCGCTGAACGCCGCGAAGGACCTTCAAGTCCTGTCCGGCGGAAAGCGGTTGGACGCGGCCGGGGTCGCCGAGGAGGAGCGGCAGGACCGGCGTTCCCCGGCGGTGGCGAACCCGCCGGCCGCACCGGCGAACTCCGTCGACCCGGGCAAGCCGGGCTCGTACCGGACGGTCACCGGCGAGTACAAGCTCGACTCCGTGAAGCTGCCCGACTTCCCGCAGCCCGTGGAGATGCAGGCCGTCGTGGTGGCACCGACCGGCGCCACCGGCAAGCGTCCGCTCGCACTCTTCCTGCACGGCCGTCATGGCACCTGCTACAAGGGCAACGAGGATGTCACCGGCGACTGGCCCTGCCCGGCCGGCATGAAGTCGATTCCGAGCTACCGCGGTTATCTGCGCGACCAGAAGCTGCTGGCCTCGCAGGGCTATGTGACGGTGTCGATCTCGGCCAACGGCGTCAACGGCCAGGACTTCGCGGCCGAGGACGGCGGCGCGCAGGCCCGTTCGTCGCTGGTGCGGCAGCATCTCGCCCGCTGGGCCGACTGGGCCGGACACCCGGACGCGGCCCCGGCGATCGTACGCAAGGCCCCGAAGACGGACCTCTCGCGGGTTCTGCTGGTCGGGCACTCACGCGGCGGCGAGGGCGTCAACCGGGCCGCGATGGACAGCCTCTACCCGCCGCCCGCCCAGCAGGACGGCTACCACGGCCGGGTGCGCTGGCACATCCGCGGCACCGTGCTCATCGGCCCGACGATCTTCGGCCAGAACCCGGTCCCCGATGTGCCGTCCCTGACGATCCTGCCGGGCTGTGACGGCGATGTCTCCGATCTCCAGGGCGAGGTGTACGTCGACGGCACCCGCGGCGTCAGCCGGGGCACCGCACTGCACAGCGCCGTCTACGTGGTCGGCGCCAACCACAACTTCTTCAACAGCGAGTGGACGCCGGGCCAGGCCCAGGCGCCCGCGGACGACGACTTCTACGACGACGAGGAGCAGCCGGACCCGGTGTGCTCGCCGGGCACCCGGACCCGGCTGACGGCCGACCAGCAGCACAAGGCGGGCGCCACGT
This sequence comes from Streptomyces sp. NPDC050211, assembly GCF_040656035.1. NCBI lineage: Bacteria > Bacillati > Actinomycetota > Actinomycetes > Kitasatosporales > Streptomycetaceae > Streptomyces > Streptomyces sp. NPDC050211. Next base: position 5,678 of record NZ_JBFALC010000088.1, on the reverse strand, counting down.
ACATCGCGGCGGCGGCCAGGCTGTTCGTCGCCGGTGACGACCGGGTACGGCCGCTGCTGGACGGCTCGGGCAAGCGGGCGCCCTCGGCGGACCCCGCGCGCGTCCTCACGCACGCGGTCGGCGCGAACCGCCGTGCCGGGTTCCTGCCGGACAGCGGCAAGGTGTCCGTCACCGGCGGGAAGCTGTGCTCCGTCACCGACCCCGACCCGGCCGTGGCCTGCCTGGACCGTGAAACCCCGGGCGCCTCCCCGCACTTCGCGTCCTGGGAGACAGGACCGGAGTCCGGGCGCCGTGCGGTGGCGCTGCGCTGGTCCGAGCCGGGGGCCCCGGCCCGGGTGCGGACCGACAAGCCGCTGTCCCTCGGCGGGGCCAAGGGACTGACGCTGCGTGTGATCGTGCCGCCGAACACCACCGGCACCCAGCTGGACGTGGCCATCACCGACACCTCCGGGCGGCGGGCCACTCTGGGCCGGGTTCGCGTGGACGGGCTGCCCGGCAGTGAGCGGACCGCCTCGTACTGGGCCCGCGAGGTCCGCGTATCCCTGGCGGCAGCCGCCCGCGCCGATCTCGATCTGCGGCACATCAACTCCCTGCAGCTGACGCCGCGTTCCGGATCCGGGAAGGCCTGGCTGATGGACGCCTGGGGCTGGCGCCCCGGCACCCCCGCGGTCCGCGAGGCCACGCTGCCGCGCGTCGACATCGGCCGCCTCACCGTGGACGAGGGCGACTCGGGCGTGCGCACCTACCGGGTGCCCGTGCGGGTGTCCGGACAGGGCAGCGGCCAGGTCCGGGTGTACGTCGTGAACCCGGACACCGGGAACAGCGAGGAACGGCTCGTCACGGTACGGCCCGGCGGCAACGACATCGACGTACCGGTGAAGGTCGAGGGGAACACCCGCTTCTCGTACGACGTGACGCACGACGTGCTGGTGAAGGCGGTCCGGAACTCGGTGATCGGCTCGTACCGGGGCGGCGTGACCGCGGCGAACGACGACCCCGCGCCGACGATCGGTGTCACGCCGGTCGCCGACCGGGTGGCCGAGGGCCAGCCGCTGAAGTGGCGGGTGACCCTGTCCGAGCCAGCCGACGTGGAGATCTGGCCCCTGTTCCGCGTGGAGCCGGTGACCGGTGGCGCCGAGCTGTCCACGAAGGACGTCGACCCGCGGTGGCTCGAGGAGTACTCGGGAGAGTCACCGGACCCGGAACGCCCCCTCTCCCAGCTGGAGGGCCTGTACTTCTGGATGAACGTCCCGGCAGGACAGACCTCCGTCGACGTGTCCCTGCCCACACTCAAGGACACGGCGCCCGAGCCCGAGGAGTCGGTCCACTTCCGGCAGGCCGACGACTCCGGTGAGCCGCAGAGCGACGGGGCGGTGATCAGCGGGACGGTGCTGGACGCGTCCTAGTCGGCCACGTCAGGGAGTCGGCGTCACTCGGATGCCGACGGTTCCCTTCAGGCCGCGCCTCATCCTGCTTCCGAGCAGGGTGAGGCGCCCGACGATGCCGTACTTGCGGGCGAGGAGTGTGCGGTAGCGGGCGGTGGTGGCCTCGTCGCAGATCTCGGCGGTGGCCGGGATCTGGTCGCCGGTCGGGTTCCCGCGCAGATCGCAGGGGCCGACGAGGACATCGCCGCGCGCCCGGATCCGCTTGACCTTCCAGGAGTCGGCGGGGGTCCAGACGCCGAGCGTGTCCCCGTCGCGCACCACCCACACCGGGGTGGCGACCGGGGTGCCGTTCCTGCGATAGCTGGTGATCAGCAGGTACTGGCCCGCACCGAGCCGCTCCAACGCCGTGTCGTCCATGACGGCGAGTCTAGGCCGGTCACCTCACCCCGACGCCGCCGCCATCCGTCGTATCGCCTCCTCCAGCACCTCCGGCGACGTCGCCAGATTCAGGCGTACGTGTCCCGCCCCGCCCGTGCCGAAGGGGATCCCCGAGTTCAGCGCCACGCGCCCGCGCTCAAGGAAAACCTGCGCCGGGTCGTCCCCGAGGCCGAGCGGACGGCAGTCGAGCCAGGCCAGGTAGGTGGCCTCGCCGGGGCGGTAGCTGATCGCGGGGAGGTGCTCGGTCAGCAGGTCGGCGAGCAGACGCCGGTTGTCGTCGAGGCCGGCGAGCAGCGCGTCCAGCCAGGCGGTGCCGTCGCGCAGGGCGGCGGTGTGGGCGATGACGCCGAGGTGGCTCGGACCGTGGCTGACCTCCTCGGGAAGCCGGGCGAGGTCGGCGGCGGCAGCGGGGCCAGCGATCGCGAGCGCGGCCTTGAGCCCGGCCAGGTTCCACGCCTTCGAGGCCGACATCAGCGACAGGCCGTACTCGCCGCCCGGCACGCTGAGATACGGCACGAAGTCGACGCCGCCGGCGACGAGCTGCGCGTGGATCTCGTCGGCGACGACGCGCACGCCGTACCGGTTGGCGAGATGGGCGATCGCGGCCAGTTCGTCGGCGGTGTGCACCGTGCCGGTCGGGTTGTGCGGGCTGCACAGCAGGTAGGCGGCGCGTCGACCGTCCGTGACCGCCTGCCGGAAGACCTCCTCCAGCGTGCCGAGGTCGATCCGCAGGTCCGCACCCAGCGGGGCCTGCAGCACCCGTCGGTCCATGTGCTCCACGAACTGGAAGAACGGCGGATACACGGGTGAATTCACCACCACCGCATCCCCGGGGCCGGTGACCAGTTTGAGCATCTCGACGACGCCCAGCATCACATCGGGCACGATCGCGGTGCGCTCCACGGCGAGCCCGTCCCAGCCCCACCGCTTGTCGGCGAAGTCGGCGAGCGCCTCGGCGTAGGCGGTGCCCGCGGGATAGCCGGTGTCCCCCAGCGTGAGCGCGTCGGTGATCGCGCGGACGACGGGTTCGGCGACCGGCACGTCCATCTCGGCCACCCACAGCGGCAGCACGTCGTCGGGGTAGGTGCGCCATTTCATGCTCGTACGGCGTCGGAGACGGTCGAGAGTGAGGGCTTGCAGCGGATTCGGCCCACCGGACGTTTCGTGCGGGATCCTGGTCATGGAGCACAAGATAGGGGGCTGTGGCGTGACGTGGAATCACGGGGGGCGGACGGTGGCGGTCGACGGTATTCCCGAGGTGGCCTGCGACGAGTCGGGGTCGGACGGGGAGAATCTCACCGGCGGGAACACCGATGTCTTCGCGCACGGCAGTGTGCTGCTGCCCATGGATTCCGCGGCCGGATTCGTGCAGGAGATAAGAGACCGGATCCGTTCGCCCGCGGAGGAGTACAAGGCGAACCATCTCCTGCGGGAGAAACACCGCGCGGTCCTGGAATGGCTGCTCGCGCCCTCGGGCCCGATCCATGGTCACGCGCATGTGCATCTCACCGAGAAGGCGTTCTTCGTCGTGGACCGGGCCGTGGACCTGCTGCTCGGCGACAGCTCCGCGGCCGTCACGCTGTTCCGGCAGGGGCCTCGGACTTTCGGGGAGGACGGCTGGCGGGAATTCCTCGAGGCGGCGAACCAATTGCTGCGGGTCAGGAACGACGGAGAGCCGCAGCTGCCGGTCGAGACGTTCTTCCGCACGGTCCACGGACTGCTGCGAGCACATTCCGGTACGGAACTGGCGGGAAACCTGGAACGGCTCGCGGCGGCCCGGTCCCGGGCGGATGCCTATCGGGCGGGAATTCTCGACGGTCCGACCCTGATTCCCCTGCTCAATCCGCTGCTGCCCGCGATCGTCCACACCGCCGCGTACTGGAGCGCGGGCGGCCGGATGGTGCGGCTGGTCCACGACCGGCAGAACATGCTCACGCCGGACCGCATCGCCTGGATCGAGGAGTCGGCGAGGCAGACCGGGTTCGGGCTCGGCGGGCTGCGGCTCGTCCAGGCGGGGCTGGATCCCCGCGTGCAGCTGGCCGACTTCCTCGCCGGGATCGCCCGCAAGATCGCCTCCGACGAGCTGAACGGACACGGCGACCCCGTCCTCACGGCGCTGGTACGCCCGTACGTGGACGCGGCGTCCATCTGGGGCGACGAGCGCAGCTGGGCCCGGCTGGGACCGGTGGACGACAGCATGGGCGAGCCGCGCGCACTGAGAGGATCCCCGATCCTCTGAACGCCCCGGGGCTGAGCCACGTACCTAGGGAGGGCGCTCAACTGACGGAGTGTCCCGTGGTGTTGACACCGCGTTGTTCTGGTTCGGGAGCCATGCATGAGGCACGCACGACGACGGGTCGTCCGGCGAGTGGCACGTCTGGCGGCGGTCGGCGGACTCCTCCTGGGAGGCACGATGGTGACGCGGGCGGTGGCGAGTGAGCCGTCCGACGGCGCCGAACTGCCACGTACGTTGGCGCAGGCCGCGGGCGACACGGGCACTGGGCTGGTGTCCCGGCTCGGTACGACCCGTACGGCGGGCAGCTGGGTCGACGCCCAGGGCCGGTCGGTCGTCGCGGTCACCGACGAGGAGGCCGCCGCCGAGGTGAAGCGGGCGGGGGCCGAGGCCAAGATGGTGCGCTACAGCATGCGCGACCTCAAGTCGGCCACGTCGACGCTGGGTTCGACGCCCAAGGTGCCCGGCACGGCGTGGGCCGTGGACTACCGGTCCAACGAGGTCGTGGTGCGCGCCGACAGGACCGTCTCCACCGCCGACTGGAACGAGCTGAACGAGATCGCCGACGCCATCGGCGGCTCGGTGCGCATGGAGCGCACCGAGGGCACCTTCACGACCCGCATCAACGGGGCGCAGCCGATCCTGTCCACCGCGGGCCGCTGCTCCGCGGGCTTCAACGTGACCGACGGACAGCGCGACTTCATCCTCACCGCGGGGCACTGCGGGCCCACCGGTTCCGTCTGGTTCTCCGACAACCGAGGCAATGAGCAGGTGGGCAGGACGACCACGCAGAGCTTCCCCGGCGACGACTACTCGCTGGTGCAGTACGCCAACGGCCGCGCGGGCGACGGCGCCGACGTCGTCTCCATCGGCGAGGGGCGGGGCGTGCGGATCACCGGCCTGGGCGAGGCGTCCGTCGGGCAGAAGGTGTTCCGCAGCGGCAGCACGACCGGGCTCCAGGACGGTGAGGTGACCGCGGTCAACGCGACGGTCAACTACCCGGAGGGCACGGTCAGCGGCCTGATCGAGACGAACGTATGCGCCGAAGCCGGTGACAGCGGCGGGCCGATGTTCTCCGAGGGAGTCGCCCTGGGCGTGACCTCGGGCGGCAGCGGCGACTGCACGTCGGGCGGTACGACGTTCTTCCAGCCGGTGACGAAGGCGCTGGGCGAGCTCGGCCTGAAGCTGCTGGTGGCCGCTCCGGCAGGCGGCGGCCAGAGCGCTTCGCCGTCGGCGGAGCCGTCCGCCGGTGCCGGTGGCTCGCAGGGCGCGATCGCTCCCGGCGATGCGTCGCCCGGGTCGTCGGCTCCGGTGGAGGGCATCGTGGACGCGTCGACGCTGCTGTCGCGGCTCGCGAATCCCCGGAACATCGGCCCGGGCCTGCTGGTCATGGGCGGCAGCCTGATCGCGCTGGTGGCCACGCGATACATCCGCGCGGAACAGGACCGCAAGGCCTACCAGCGCTATTACTCGGCTACGTGGAGCTGACGAGGGGGGGGGAATCCGGGCCGCCGATGACGCGCGGCGGCCTTCAGCGGATGGGGGTGCTCAGAGCCGGTGTCACATCCCCGGCCGGATCAGCGCGCGGCGTCTGGTGCGTGCGATCGCAAGGCGCCGGAAGG
>NZ_JBFALC010000087.1:0-33812 GCF_040656035.1 Streptomyces sp. NPDC050211 | reverse complement strand
GGAACCGGTCGTTGGTGCGCCCGAGTTCTGCGGGGCGGAGTGCGGGGTCGCGGACCGCTGGGCCTGCGGGGTCGCCGGTCCGGGGTGTCCGGCCGCGGCTCGCTGGATCAGTGGGGCCGCCGGTCCGGAGTGCGCGCTTGTGGCCCGCTGGACCTGTGGGGCCGCCGGTCCGGGGCCCGGGGTCGCGGACCGCTGCACGTGCGGCGTCGCCGGGGTCGCCGAGGAAGGGCCTGCGGGCGTCCCGGTGCCGCCCTGGCTCTGGGGGGCGGCCGGGTCGCCCGGCCAGCGCATCGGCACTACGGGACGGTTGCCGGGGCGGGTGGCGGCGGGCTGTGCAGCGCCTTCCGGGGCCCGGGTGCTGAGGGTGAGCGGGCGCGCGGGCAGCAGTTGGAGGGTGCGGGGTGCGGAGGGGGCTGCGGTGCCGGTCAGGGGGAGGGGGCGCGAGTCGGCTGTGCCGTGGGTACGGGGGGCCGCCTGGGCAGTGGGCCGGTCGGCGGCCGGGGTCCGGGCATTCGGAGTGCCTTCGGCCAGGGCGCGCGCCACCACAACCGGACCCGGGGTGCCGTGGGTGCGGGGCGCCTCCTGGGCGGAGGGTGCCGCGGAACCGGTCACAGGGACAGGTCGCGAGTCGGCCGCGCTGGGGGTCCGGGCGGCGCGGGGTGGCCCCGGGGCAGTGGGCCGGTCGGCGGCCGAAGTCTTGGCATCCGGAGCGCCGTCGGCCAAAGCGCGCGCCACCACGACCGGACCCGGGGCCCCGGGAGTTGAGGGCTGTTGCACGCCGGGGCGTGGGGCGTTCCCGGCCGGGGCTGCGGGAGTTGTCGGGGCTGCCGCGCTCACGGGCCCTTCGGACGCGGTGGCCGGGGACGGCGTCACCAAAGGCGTGGCAGGTCCGGTGCCGTGGTCCGTGGGGTGGCCGGGTGACGCGGAGTCCCCTGTGGCGGAGGGGTTCGCGACGCGGCGCTGGACGTCGACCGACCCCAGCAGCGGCGCGTCCGTTCCGCTCTCCCCGCGCACGGGCGGTGCGGTCTCGGTGGGCGTACGGTCGCCGTCCGGCGCGCGCTGGATGTCCGGGCCGGGCGTGGATGGTGCGATCTCGCTGGGCGTACGTTCGCGGCCCGGCGCGGTTCCTGAGCCGCGGTCGCCCGGGCGGGCCGGTGCACGCTGGATGTCCGGGCCCGGCGCGGATGGTGCGGTCTCGGCGGGCGTACGTTCGCGGCCCGGCGCGGTTCCTGAGCCGCGGCCGTCCCGGCGGGCCGGAGCACGCTGGATGTCCGGGCTGGGCGCAGACGCCGGGCGGGAAGCGCGGGCGCCGGACGACGTGGAACCGGGCACGTCGGCGCTCGGCGGCAGCGCGGGCAGCGGAGCGCCCAGGCCACCACGCGCGCGGGCCCCGGACCGTCCCGCGTCGGACGTCCGGCGCGGGGCCGGGCTCTCCTGAGCCGTTCCTCGCGCACCACTGTCCGACGTACCGCCGGCTTCCGTCTGGCGCTGCACGACGGGAAGAGCCGGACCGGGCACGGATCCGGTGCCTGACGCGGAGCGCGGGACGGGCGTGCCCTCCGCCAACGGTGTTGCCGTGGACGGCAGTTCGGTCAGCGGAGCGCCAAGAGGGGCGCGGCTGCCCGTGCGTGTGGCGGCACGCTGTACGGGCGCCGTCGTCCCGGCCGCCGGCGCGGAGGCACCAGCGGACGCATCAGGGGCTGGGCGGGTGTCGGGCGCGGCCGGTCGCAGGGCGGGGACGCGGCGAGCAGGTCCGGCCTGGCGCCGTGCGACGGTCAGACGTGGCCCCACCGGGCGCGGCTGGACGGCCACTTGGGGCGTGTCGGTGGGAGTGGATACCTGCGGCCGTGACCCCGTCGCCGTGCGCTGGACAGCCGGTCCGGACGTCGTACGCCCCCCCGAACCTCCCGGCGACCGGGACGCGCTCCCGGAGTCCGCCCCCGGCACGCCGGCGGTCGCACCCGGGACCACCGCGACCCGTCGCACCAGCGGAATCTCCCGAGCGACGGCCGAACGGCCGGTGTCGGCGGGCGTCACGACAGCGGCAGCGCCCGGCTCCGCAGCCCGTTGGACAGCGGGAGCCGACGAGGAGAGTACGGCGGGAGAATCCGCGGACGTGATGCCACGGGTGCGCGGAGCGTCGGCCGAACGCTGAACCACGGGCCCGGCCCCGGAGGGCGCCGAGCGGGACGTCGTACCGGAAGAACCAGAACCGGACGAACCGTAACCGGACGAACCCGAAGCCAGCCCCCCGCTACCCAAGTCCCCCGCATCCGCCCCCTCCGCCCGCACCGCCCGAAGCAGCAGCGGCCCCCCACCAGCGCGACTGGGCTGGGGAGCGGCCGGGCGGGTCACCCCGCGGACCACGCCGGTCGGAGCGGTCGGCAGCAGGGCGTGGCCGAGGCCGTTGTCGAAGGACGGGTTCTGCCAGGAGGCAAGGCCTGCGCGGAAGCTGAGGCCGTCGCTCACGCCGAGCGGGGCGCGGGCCACGGTGAGGGTTGGCGGGGCGGTACGGCGCCAGCCGCCGTCCCAGTCGCCGGGCAGGGAGGAGCGGGAGGCACCGGACGTGCCCCCGCCGTCACCCGACGCACCCGGGGCATACCCAGACGAATCGCCGGAGCCGGACCGGCCGCTCTGCCCGGCGCCGGAGCCGTCCGCTCCGGCGGCCCGGCGGCGCAGCCTGTCCCGCCATGCCATGTGCTCAACCGCCTTCGTTCATGCGGGTGTTGATACGGGCGATCTCGGCCACCCACTGCTGGCGTTCGCCGTGGGTCAGGTCGAGGATCTCCTCGCGTTGCCAGTGGAAGTGATAGGCGATGTACGCGATCTCCTCCCGGAGCCGGGGAAGGGCGTACGTCACGATTCCCCCAGGCGCCCACCCGAGAGGTCGACCTCGAAGCCGCCCTCGCAGTGCGGGCAGGTGACCGCGGCGCGGGTGTGGCCCTCGCTGTTGACGCGGCGGTAGAAGTCCTGGAGGAACGCCACGTCGGTGGCGTACATCCGCTCCACGATCCCGGCGTGCACATCGGTGATGTTGCCGAGCCGGGTGATCACCTGGCTCAGCAGCACCACGCTCAGGTACGCCGGGTTCTCCTTGACCCGCAGGTCGATCTGGGGCCGCAGTTCGTCGCGGGCGGTGGCCAGGCGCATCGAGCCGTGCCGGTGCACCGTGCCCTCGTCGTCGACGTACCCGCGCGGCAGTTCGAACTCGAACTCGGTGCGCAGCCCGTGGTCCTCGCGGCGCGGCGGGGCGGCGGCCGGGGTGGCCGCCGCCTGCTCCGACGCCTGGGCGGGCGCCGTGGCCTGGAGGATCTCGTCCAGGTTGCCCGCCGTCACCGTACGGCGCCTCATTCGACGACGATCTCCTCGAACGTGATCGTGACGGACTCGGTGGCCGGCGACGACTCGCCCGCCTTCAGCGAGGGGCCCTCCCACTTGGAGGCCCAGCCCTGCATCAGCTGGATGCGGCGGACCGTGTTGCCCTCGGTGTCCTTGATCTCGATGGTGAGGTTCTGCCGCGCGGTGTTGACGGCGCCGTTGTTCAGCGTCTCCTTGATCCACTTGGTGAACTCGCTGCTCTGGTCGAGTCCCCGGGTGATCGTGATCTCACCGGCCTGGCGCGCGCCGGGCTGCTTGCGGATGATCTGCTTGCCCTGGTCGCTGACCTGCTTGACCTCGACGACCTCCTCCTCGACGGTCAGTCCGCTGATCTCCTGGATCGACTCGACCAGGTAGCCACCGAGCTGCACGCCGAAGACGTGGGTGGAAAGAGCATCGCCCGTTGCCATGACTGTCTGTCACCTTTCCTTGAGGACCCGGCGGGTCACTCGTCGATGAGGCTGGTGCTGTCGGAGAACTGGGCCAGCCGGAAGACCACGAACTCGGCCGGCTTGACCGGCGAGACGCCGATCTCGCAGACGACCCGGCCCTGGTCGATGGACTCCTGCGGGTTGTTGTCGCGGTCGCACTTCACGTAGAACGCCTCTTCGGCGGTGCGGCCGAACAGCGCGCCCCGGCGCCATTCCTCCTGGAGGAACGCCGTGACGTTGCGGCGGATGCTCGCCCACAGCCGGTCGTCGTTCGGCTCGAAGACCACCCACTGGGTGCCCAGGAGGATGGACTCCTCCAGGTAGTTGAACAGGCGGCGCACGTTCAGGTAGCGCCAGGCCGGGTCGGAGGAGAGGGTGCGGGCACCCCAGATCCGGATACCGCGGCCCGGGAAGGCCCGTACGCAGTTCACGCCGATCGGGTTCAGCAGATCCTGCTCGCCCTTGCTGAGCCGGAGCTCCAGGTCGACCGCGCCGCGGATGACCTCGTTGGCGGGTGCCTTGTGCACACCGCGCTCACCGTCGCTGCGCGCCCACACACCGGCGACGTGACCGCTCGGCGGGACGGTGGTGTTGCGGCCCAGGGCCGGGTCGAAGACCCGCACCCACGGGTAGTAGAGGGTGGCGTAGCGGGAGTCGTAGCCCGCCTCGTCGTTGCGCCAGGTGCGCACCTGCTGGGCGGAGAGCCCGGGCGGGCTGTCCAGGACGGCGACGCGGTCGCCCATCTGCTCGCAGTGCGAGATCACGGCGAGCTGTACGGTGCGCACGCCCTCGGCGTCGATGTCGCCGCGCTGGTAGGCGCTCATCAGGTCCGGCACCGCGACCATGGTGATCTCGTCGATGGTCTCCAGGCCGCCGAAGCCGGTGCGGGCCGCGGAGTCGCCGACGTACTCGGCGGGGTTCAGGCGGGCCACCTCGCCGGCGCCGTTCGTGGCGGGGGCGCCCGGCGCGTCGGGGACCGCCAGGGTCTGCGTGGCGGGCTTGGCCTGGCTGGCGCCGCGCTGCTCGGTGACCTCGATCAGCTTGGAGGCGCGGGCCTGGTTGACCAGGTAGCCCTTGACGTTCTTGCGGGTGGAGGCGTCGTACGTCTCCACGACCTCGTCGCCCCTGCGGACCAGCAGCTTGAAGCGGTCCTCCGGCGGGTTCTCGCCGCCCGCGTCGGCGACCTCCACCGACACCCCGGTCACCCCCGGCTTGGCCGCGACCAGGAAGCCGCCCAGCTCCACCGGCTCCACGGCCCTGGCGTCCCGCTTGCCCCGGGCGCCGTTCGCCGACGGGGCGGAGGCGTCCTCGGCGGAACCGCCGATGCGCACCACGTACGCGGCGCCGCCGCCGTTGGAGAAGTACCCGTAGACCGCGTGGGCCAGATAGGTGCCCTCGGTGAAGCCGCCGAACTCCTGGGTGTACTGGTCCCAGCTGGTGACCAGCGTCGGCGCGTGGAAGGGGCCGCGCTCGGCGAACCCGACGAACGCGGCGACGGCGGTGCCGACCCCTTCGATCGGTCGAGCACCGGACTGCACCTCCTCCACGTATACGCCCGGGGTGAGGTACGTCGGCATGTTCGCTCCTTAGCGTCCTTGCTTGTCACCTGTGTCCAGGCCGAGTCTGCGGGGACGGGTGGGGCAGGTGACAGGGACCCGGGGACCTGGCCGGGGGCAAGACCGCTGCCTTTCCGGACGCTCCGTTCGCCCGCGCGGTCCACTGCGGGCCGCGGCAGGTGCGGTTTCCTCAGCCCTCTTCCTGTTCCTGGGCCGGCAGATTGACCGTCCAGCGGCCTGAACCCGCGGGGGCGGCGACGACCGGGGCTTCGGCGTCGGGGTTGTTCGCGTCGAAGGCGGAGGTCAACGTGTGGGTCATCGGCGGACTGGTCCACTGGGCCTGGGTGCCGTCCTCGCCCCGGCGGAACTTGCTGCCATTCGCGTAGGCGACCTTCCACCGGAAACTGACCCGGTAGGACTTGAGCCACTGCCCCGACTCGATTTTCCGTTTGCTCGACCAGCCGGGGTTGTCATTGAAGGTGATCGAGCCCGGAGTGTTGCTGATGACCGCGTTGTTGTACGGCGGCCAGTAGTTCAGGTCCTGCTTCCAGGGCCCGAGGGGCTGCGGGTATTCCTTGCCGCTCTCGTCCGTCGATACGTACTCGTCCCTGACCTCCTGCCAGAAGTGGTAGTAGTACGCCGTGCTCTGCGGTGCCCCGTCGGGGCGGCTCAGCGTGGCGTCCTGCCGGAACGAGATCTTCTGCTTGTCGGCCAGCCGCTGCGTCCCCACCCCGTCGTACTCGGAGTCAAAGGTCAGCACCGGCCTGCTGAGATCCACCTTCTTGCCGCTGGACCTGGTGGCTCGCCGTCCCTCCTTGGCGGGGGGCGGGTCGGTGGGCGGCGGACTGTCTTTCGCGCGTTTCTTCGTGCCCGCCCCGGCCATCCGCTGCACCACGCCCGGACCGTGAACCCGGTGCTGTCCGTGAGCCTCGTCTCCCTCGTCCTCGAGGGCGCGCTGCACGGCGGAGGCCGGCCGGGACAGAGCCCTGTCGGCCCAGGTGTCCGCCTGACGCTCGTGCCGGTCGCCCGGCGTGCTCATCCGCGTACCGTCACCCATGTCGGTGCCCTCGACGGGACCCTGGCTCTGCTGGATGACGTGCCCCAGCTCGTGGTACAGGGTGTGCTTGTCGCGGCCGCCGTCGCCAAAGACGACGTGATGGCCGGACGTGTACGCGCGGGCGCCGATGTCGGCGGCCGAGGCACGGGCGTCGCTGTTGTCGTGGACCCGCACCTGGGAGAAGTCCGCACCCATGCGGGCCTCGGCTTCCTTCCGAACGGGTTCCGGCAGGGGGCGGCCCGGGGAGTTCAGTACGTCGGGCACGCGCGCACGGCGCTGCACGGGCACGTCCACGTCCGCCGCGTCCCCGGGCGCCACGCGACGCTGTATGCCCTGTGCGTCCCGGAGGTGGCCGCACTCCACGGTATGCGTGTGCCGCTCCCGCGCCACCATCCGCGCCACGGCGGCGTTGCCCACCGAGCGTTGCAGAGCGAGCATCCCGGCCAGTGTCGTCGCTCCGGCAGCTGACTGTGCCAGGACACCCGCTGACGACACCGCCGACCGCGCCCTCGCGTGCCCGTGCCCGTCGACCTCTTTCGCTTGTTCGTGGGCACGCATCCGCAGTCCTTTCCACAGGGTCGAAGCCCGTAGTACCAGACTCTCGGCGCCACCCGGCACGGCCGCCGGGGAACTCTGCCCCTTCGGGCAACGGGGTTGTCCCGCTGGATCACCGCGGGCCTCACGCCCCAGACGTACGTTCCGGGCCACCGTCCGAAAGGGCAGGACGTCTGCCTCGGAGTCCGTAGCCGGTGCAGACACGCTTCGTGTATGCCGTATCTATGCGTGCAAAGGACAAGGAGCAGACGCCCGAGGCGGTCCGCCCTCAGAAACCGTCGAACAGGAGCGAGTCGTTCAGCCCGGTGCATGCGCTTCAGCGCAGCGTCGGCAACGCGGCCGTGTCCAGGATGATCGGGCAGCCCCGACATGTCGTGCAGCGTGCCACCATCGCACCTTCAGGCGGCGGACCGGTGGTGACGTTGAACGACGGGGACAGGAAGAATTCCCGGGAAGCGATCCTCTATATCAGCGGGAACCACGTCTACAAGATGTACGTCAACGAGAGGACCGCAGCGGGAGTCCTCGAGCAGATGCAGAAGGCAAAGGCGCAAGGAGTGCCTGTGCCGTCGTGGACGTCGTACGCCGCGACCTTCGACCCCCAGGACGGCAGCCGATCCAAGCGGGTGACTGTCATCCGCTCGCAGCGGGTCAGCGGCACCTTCTTCCAGCTCAGCAAGGCCGGCGGCGAGAGGGCCTTCATGAACGCGGTCAACGAGATGACCGACGTGACCCGTATGCGGCGGATCAAGCACCAGTTGGACGCGGCTCGTCAGGCGGGCATCTCCGATCCCCAAGGGATGATCTCGAACGACCCCCAGGAGGGCGTGGTGTTCTTCCTGGACATCCACACAGGCGGCACCGGCGATATGATCGTTCCGCTGATCGATGCGGTGGAGGCCAGGATCGCGGAATTCACGCACTAGCTTCCCGCACCTGGCAGTAGCGGGCGACGAGGGAAAGGGCTCGCCCTCAGGCGTCGGTGGCGTCCGCCAGATACGGCCCGAACTCCCCCTCCAGGACCAGGCGTCCGAGCTTGCGGTACTCCTGCGCGACCGCCGTCACCACCTGCCGCATGGTGAGCGGGCCGCCGGACTCCGCGGCGAGGTAGGCCGCGGTGACCGCGCAGGCGCGGATGGAGCCGCCGGCGAGTTCGAAGCGGTCCGCGCAGAAGGCGAGGTCCAGGTCGTCGGCGCGGGGCAGCCGGTCGCCCAGGCACCGGTCCCACAGGGCGAGGCGGTGGCCGGCGTCGGGCACGGGGAAGTCCGCGACGACGTCCAGGCGGCGGGTGAACGCCTCGTCCAGGTTGGCCCGCAGGTTGGTGGTCAGCACCGCGATGCCGTCGAAGGACTCCATGCGCTGGAGCAGATACGCCGACTCGATGTTGGCGTGCCGGTCGTGGGCGTCCTTCACCTCCGAGCGCTTGCCGAAGATCGCGTCGGCCTCGTCGAAGAGCAGCACCGCGTTGACCGCGGACGCCTCGGTGAAGATCCGCTCCAGGTTCTTCTCGGTCTCGCCGATGTACTTGTCCACAACTGTGGACAGATCCACCACATACAGATCCATGCCGAGGTCCGCCGCGACGACCTCCGCGGACATGGTCTTGCCGGTGCCGGACTCGCCCGCGAACAGCGCGATCACACCGCGTCCCCGGCCACCGCCGGGCCGCATCCCCCACTGCCCGAGCACCTGCTCGCGATGGCGGGCGCGCAGGGCGAGTTCGCGCAGTCGCCGGTGGGTGGTGGGCGGGAGCACCAGGTCGTCCCAGCCGACGCCCGGCTCCACGCGGCGGGCCAGCCGGTCCAACCCGGCGCCGTTCTGCGCGCGTACGGCAGCCCGTACGTCATCGGGACGCACCGCACGCCCCGCCAGCGCAGCCGTACGCACCGCCACATCAGCGGCCCGCCGCAACTGCCCGGCATCCAGCCGATGCGCGGCAACGGCCAACGCCAACTCATCGGCGTCGCCGGAGGCGACGGCTCGGGCAAGTGCGTCGGCGTCGTCCGGCGCGGAGCCGTCGCCGGTGACCCGCGTCGGGCGGCGGGTCGTGGGGCCGTCGGCGGCGGTGCGGGGGAGCCCCGCACCGGTTGCCGAGCTGTTTCCCGCCGCCCGTTCCAGCGCGTGCCGCCAGCGCACGGCCTGGCGTTCAGGGGAAGGTGCCGGGACGGTCAGGACGACGGGGGTGTCGGCTGCCCATTCCGGGGCCCAGCCGCCGGTGCCGTGGGTGAACAGGGGGATGCCGCGCAGGGCGGCGCACAACGTCCAGAGGGTGCGGGCCCGTTCGGCGGGTTCCGCGGGGAGCGACTCCAGCGGGCCGAGGACGACGCCGGCGCCGGTCAGACGGGCTTCGCGGGCGGTCGCCCGGGCCAGCGCCGGCACGTCGGCCGGGCGCCGGGCGAGTGCCACCGCGTCCAGGGCGAGGGGGCGCAGCCCGGCCGCGTGCAGGGCGGCGGCGGCGAGTCCTTCGGCGTCGCCGCCACGGCTGCGCAGATGGACGAGGCCGACGCCGGTCATCGCCGCGGCGGCCGCCAGCTCGACGTCTGCCTCCTCAGCCGTCGGGTCCTCGCGGGCCTCACCCAGCACCCCAGCGAGCCGGGCGTCCCGCTGCGCGCTGCCCAGCAGATGCGCGGTGACCCGGTCGGGGACCACCAACACCCGCGACAGCGGCGGCCGTTCCGGCTCTGCGACCTCCACCAGACCGCCCTCGATCAGCGGCGCTCCGGGGGCCAGCCGGAACCGGTCGGGCCCCGCGCCCGTGAGCCCGCACAGCTCCAGGGCGAGCCCGACCGTGGGCCGGCGGCGTGTCAGGTCGTCGTTGAGATAGCCGTAGAGCCGCTCGAACCGCGCGTCCAGATCCGGCGCCACCGCGACCAGGAGCAGGTCCAGATCGAGGGGGGAAAGGCCGAACCGCCGCGCGAGTGCGTCGAGTACCGAGCCGGTCGGCGGCTGCCAGGGCTCCTCCCCGGGTACGTCGAGACCGCCCGGCTCGTCCAGGATCCGCGCCGCCGCCTCGGGCGTGAGGTACTGCCCCCGGTACGGATCGTCCGGATCCGGATCCCCGGCCCGCCGCACCCCCACCGCATGCCGCACCCGCTCCTCGACCGCCCGAAGTCGCGCCCACAAGGGGTCGATGGCGGCAGGGAGGGGGCCGAGGGCGCGGTCGTGGTCGGCCACGACTTCCGGTTCCGCTGTGTACGTCACGGCTGACGGTCCCCCCGGCGGCGTCGGGCCGGGGCCTCGCCCCGTTCACGCGGGCCGGCGAAGCCGTCGCGGCCCGGGTCGCTGACCTCCTTGTAGCGCAGCCGGCGGCCCGGCGTCGCTTCCTCGCCCTCGCGGGCGGCGGCGGAGCGGATGACGAGGCCCTCGGTGACCGGCGGGGCGGTGACCCTGCTGATACCGGCGAGCGGTGCGCGCACCCGCAGGCCGAGCGAGGCCTTCAGCTCGCCGCCGAGCGCCGACCACACATCGGAGGCGGCGGGCGCGTCGAGCGCGGACCCGCCGGCGTCCAGCCATACCTTCAGGCCGAGTTCGGCGAGCGTGCCGGTGAGCAGCCGCGCGGGCACCGTGTCCGTGGCCACCAGCGTGGCGAGCACCTGCGAGAGCAGCCGGTGCTCGTCCTGCGGCCGGCTCGTCCAGGCCGTGACCATGTACGACAGCCAGAACCAGCGCGGCGGGGAGCGCCGCGCCACCAGGTGCCCGTCCTCGTCGTACACCTCCCCGGCGCCGGCGCCCCGCCGGGTGGCGTCCTCGCGGATGTCGTACAGGAAGACGCAGACCGTCGGGGCGCTGCGCCGGGCCGCCCAGTCCCGGGTGGGGGCGTCGAAGACGACCTCGACGCCCGACGCCTCCAGGCCGGACTCGCCGAGCAGCCGCCGCAGCCCCTCGTCGACCTCGTGGATCACCGGCGGGTCACCTCGTCGGGCGGCTGCACACTGCCCATGACCACCAGGAAGTCGGTCTTCACCGGCGAGAACCCGGGACCCCTCGCGGTGATGGTGCGCGGCCCGGTCTGGTCCTTGGCGAGGATGAGCAGCTGGCCGATGAACGTGCCGTCCGGCTTCGGAATGGTCGGCGCCGCCGCCGCTGTGATCCCCGGGTTCCACTTGAACCGCACCGGCACGCCCGGCGGGAAGTCCTTGCCGCGCACCGAGGTGACGAAGCCGGGCTTGCCGATCTCCGGCACCGCGATGATGCGCGGCTGCAGGATCCGTACCCGCTCCCGGGCGGTGTTGTCGTTCCTGTTGGCGTCCGTCCCGGTGGTGGTGAGGATGCCGACCGCCTGGCCCGTCGTGGCCTTCTTGGGGCTGAGGACCACTCGTACGACCGTGCTCGCGCCCGGCCTCAGGTCCGGCAGCGCACAGACCCAGGAGGAGTCACAGCCGGCCGGCGGCCCGCTGTTCGCGATGCCCCTGGGCAGGCCGATCTTCAGCCGCAGCCCGGTCGCCAGCGCGTTGCGGCCGTTGCGCACGGTGTACGTCACCACGACCCGCCCGCCCACATAGCCGGGGTTCGGCTGGGCGTTGACGCGCACGCCGGGCCCGGCCTTCGGCTCCTCGGGCTCCGGGGGCACGGGCGGCTGTGGGGTCGTGGGCGGCCCGCTGGTGGGCGGCGCCGGGGTCGGAGTGGGCGTCGGTGTCGGAGTGGGGCTCGGGTCCGGCGGGGGCGGCTCCTCCTCGACCACCGGCACGACGGTCCGGCCCCTGTTGTCGGTGGGCTCAGGGTCCAGGACCGTACCGGTGACCGACCAGTCGATCGGCGCGTCGCCGGGCGTGACGCCGGTGAGGGTCACGTCCACCGGCACGGTCGTGCCGGGCTCCACCACGCCCACATTGCACTGGAGGGAGGCGGCGTTGCAGGTGCCCCCGGGATAGCGGATCCCGGTGATCTGCGCGCCGGGCGGCGGGGTGATGGTCAGCGTGGTGCCGGGCGAGGCGGCGGGCCCGTTGTTGATCACGTCGACGGTGACCGTACTGGAGGCCCCGACGGTGACCTCCGGCGCGGTGCCGGGCGCCTCGAGAGCGAGGTCCACGGACTGCTGGACGGCGGGTTCCTTCTGCCGGCCCGGGAAATCGGTGGTGAGCGGGGTGATCGCGCCGGACTCGACGTTCAGGACGCTCAGCTTCTCGGGGCTGTTGACCGCGACCTCGGCACGCGAGCTGAACACCAGGCTCTTGCCGTCGGCCGTCCACGCGGCGTCGCGCGGCTGGAACGGGCCGGTGGCCGACGTGTCCGGCAGCGCCCGGCCGCAGGCGCCGGGGAGGTCGATGAGGGAGGCGGGCAGCAGCACCTGGCAGTTTTCGCCCTTCAGGGACGTCAGGAGCAGGCCGTTCTGCTCGTCGACCGCGCCGCCGCCGTTCTTGCGGTTGAAGGCGATGGTGAGCCCGTCCGGCGAGAACGCCGGGCTGTCGTCGATGACTTGGCAGTCGCCCGGGCAGTTGATCTCGCTCAGGTCGGTCTGCCGGCCCAGGTCGTTCACGGGCACGGTCCAGATGTGCTTGTTGCCGCCGCCCCCGTTGATCTCCATGTTGCGGGTGAAGGCGAGGGTGGTGCCGTCGGAGGACCAGGTGGGCTGGGCGTCCTGGCCCTCGAGCTCTCCGGCCGGCGGGGTGATCTCACCGGTGATCTCACCGCTGGCCACGTCGGCGATGAGGATGCGGCTATCTCCTGCGGCATCCCCCACACCGCCCGGCGACGTCCGGGTGAAGGCGAGGAACTTGCCGTCCGGGGAGAACGTCGGGTCGGTGTCCCAGTCCGTCGCGGCACGTCCCGCCAGCCGCATGGGCGCCGCGTTGGCGCCGTCGGCGTCCACCATCCAGATCCGCTCGACCCGCTGGCCGTCGACGGTCTCGAAGCGGGTGACGACGATCCGGCGGCCGTCGGGCGTGTAGTTCTGCCGCTCGGTCCACGGGTCGAACCCGTCCGCGGGCTGGAACAGCGGGTCCTTGGCGGGATCGGTGTTGGTGTCGGCCGCCGGGTCCTCGTTGAGGATCGTCAGCCCCAGGTCGCGCGGGTCGGACCCGTCCATCCGGGCGTCCTGCAGCGTCACGACGTGCGCGGCGGAGACCTCATCGGTACGGGTCCCGGGGTCGTCCGCCGTGGTGCGCTCCACGATCACGCCGCCGCCGACGTTCGAGCCGAGCCAGGTGGGCGAGAGGACCTCCCGGTCCTCGTTGAGCACCAGGGGAGGTTCCACGTTGGGGTCCTCGCCGGCGTGCGCGGGGAACGTGAACACGTGGTCGTAGTCGCCCTCGCAGGTGCAGGTGATCTCGGGGCTCAGGAACACCACCTCGTTCCCGTCGGGCTTCCACGCTGCCGCGTGGGCACGCCAGTTGGCGAACCTGCCCGTGAACAGGGTCTCGTCGCTGGTCCCGTTCGTGATCCGCAGGGTGGACCGGGGCTGCCCGTCGACTGTGGCCGTGGCGGTGTACGCGATCCAGTCCCGGTTCACGTCGTCGTTCACCGGGTTCCACGCGGGCTCGGTGGCGGCGCCGTTGGCGGGATTGGTGACCCGGGTCCCGGTGCCGCCCGCCAGGTTCCGTACGTAGATCTGCGCTCCGGCCGACGCGTCGCTGTCGCTGGAGTACGCGATCCGCTGCCCGTCCGGGGAGACCGCCGGGTCCTGCTCGTTCGCGGGAGTGTCGGTGAGCCGCGTCGGGCTGCCGGTGCCGTCGGTGCGCACCTGCCACAGGTCGCGCTGCGTCCCGCCGCCGGCGCCACCCGCCTCGGCGGAGTCGAACAGCACGGACTGGCCGTCCGGGGTCAGTTGAGGGTGCGCCGCGTCCATGCCGCTGGTGAGCTTGCGTACGGAACCGTCGGCGGCCCGCAGATAGATCTGCGGGTTCTTCTCGTCGCGGCGGCTCGCGAAGACCAGCTGGTCGCCGACGGCGGACGGCTGGGTGTCGTAGTGGGCCGGGCCCGCCCCGAACAGCGGTTCGCTGACGTTGTCCTTGGGGTCGGAGGTGGTGGAGGTGACCCTGCCGAGACTGCGGTGCCGGGTGCCGGCGTACGCGACCCGGGCGTCCGCGGGGTCGGCCGCCGCCTGTGCCTGCGGCTCGGCGCTGCCCGGTCCGGCGGCCGCCGTCACGCCGAGCAGCGGGATCAGCAGCAGCAGCGACATCCCGAGTCTCCCCAGGCGGTACCGCCCGCCGGAGCCAGCGGTTTCCATCAGGGTCCCCTTCGCAGTCTGGATGCGGCATCTGGATGTGCCCCCGCCACCCTGCACCGCCCCCGTGCGGGGCGGCAGGGCGGTGGGGACGTACCCGGGGGAAACGTGGGTGCGCTTTCGGGCAGTGCCGGGTTCCCGGAGGCCGCCGGACCCGTTGGCCGGACCAACCAGTCGGCCTGTCCGTCAAATCAGCCCGTTGCGCAGGGCGTAGCCCACCGCGTGGGCCCGGTTGCGCAGTTGCAGTCGCGTGATGATCTCGTGCAGGACGTTCTTGACGGTCCGTTCGGAGTACGCGGTCTTGCGTGCGATCTCCGCCGTGTCCAGGCCCTCCGACACCAGGCGCAGCATGTCCGCCTCGCGCGTGGTCAGCGTGGACAGGGACAGGCTCCCGGGGTCGAGTGCCGAGCGCTGGAGGTTGCCCACGTGGGAGAGCAGCTTGCCGAGCAGGTCGCCGGGCAGCACTCCCTCACCGTTGGCTATCGCCAGGACCAGACGCAGCAGCTGGTCCTGCTCGGCCTCGGCCCGCCGCAGCACCGCCGCCACTCCGCACTCGATGACGCGTTGCAGCGCGCCGGGTCCGAGCGTGCCGATCACCAGCCCGGTGCGGGTGGCCTTGTTGTGCCGCAGCCGGTGCAGCAGGGCGACCACGTCGTCGCCGACGTGGTCGACGACCACCAGCGACACCTCGGCCCGTTCCGCGTCGGCGTCGTCGACCAGGTCGACCTCGGGGCGCTGGCGCAACTGATGGACGATGCCGACGCGCAGCACCGGATCGGCGGCGTAGACAGCGACGGACACCCGGTTCGGGCGGTCGGCTCTGGACGTCCGGTGGGCGGCCTTTGCCTGGCCGGGCTCACGTGACGTGGTGTCGGACATGGCAGGGCTGGTCTCCTGTGCACATAACATCGCTTGCTACCTGTTCCAGGGTTTGTGGGGGCAAGGTTGGTTCAGGACGAGGCAACCGCCGCAAGGCGGCGCACGGGAAGCGGCGCGCCACATTAACGAGCTACCGTTACAAGGGAGTTGACATTGGCTTGCCGGGCAGCGTGACTGCCCGTGTATTGCCCTCGCGTTCCTCGTGGGAATGCGCGGCGCACTTCTACCGTGGTGGCGTGACGCCTTCTGCAGCCTCTTCCGGCCCGGGTGCGCCCGGCCTCGACATTCCGGCCGTGACGGTGACGCCGGGCGAGATCGCCACGACCACTCTGACCGTCCGCAACGACAGCGACATCGTCGAGGCGTACAACCTGGAGGTCGTCGGGGACTGTGCCCCCTGGACCACCGTGGAACCGGCCCGGGTCTCGCTCTATCCCGGCACCTCCGAAACGGTGACGCTCCGTCTGGCCCCGCCGCGCTCCCCGGAGATCCGGGCCGGCGATAAGCCGCTCGGTGTGCGGGTCCTGCCGACCGAGCACCCCGAGTCGGTACGGGTCCTCGAAACCACCGTCCATATCGAGGCGTTCCACGAACTGCAGACCGAGCTGGCCCCGCGCCGACGCCGCGGCTGGCTGCGCGGCCGCTACAAGCTGGCGGTGCGCAACCAGGGCAACACCCCGGTGCAGGTGGGCTTCACGCCCGGCCAGGCGGGCGAGGAACTCGGGTTCGCCTTCACTCCGGCGCAGCCGAAGCTGGAGCCCGGTGAGTCGACCGAGGTCGGCCTGCGGGTCCGTACGGCCAAGCCGGTGTGGTTCGGCGCCCCGGTGGTGTGGCCGTTCACGGTGGACACCGCCGAGACCGGTGACCGGGACGGGGACGAGGAGCAGCCCCGGTGGGACGAGCCCGCCGCCCGGCCGCCGCTGGACGCGGAGTTCGTCCAGATCCCGATCTTCCCCCGCTGGCTGCTGATTCTGCTGGCGGCGCTGCTCGCGCTGCTGCTCGCCTGGTTCGCGCTGGTGCGTCCGGTCGTGAAGAGCGCCGCCAAGGAGGCCGCCGAGGAGGCGGTCCAGCCGCGTCCCACGCCCGCGGGCGAGCAGACTCCGGGTGCCGGCGGCGGTGCGAACCCCCAGCCGGGCGGCCAGGAGTCGGGTGCAGGGGCCGGATCGGGCGGTGGCGGCGGCGAGGGCGCCACGGGTGAGGGCGGTGTCACGGGCACCAGCGGCCAGCACTCGGAGACCATCGACGTGGAGTTGGCCGCCGGGGAGACCAAGACCGGTACCTACAAGGTGCCGAAGGACAGTGTCTTCGGGGTCACGGACGCCGTCGTCGCCAACTTCCAGGGCGACGAAGGGGTATTGACCTTCAACTTCGGCGACCGCAAAATCACCACCATCGCGCTGGAGACCTTCCGTAACCAGGACTACCACTGGGTGACCCCTATCAAGATCGCCGAGAACGACACCGTGACGATCAGCGTGACGTGCGCCAAGCCTGGTACACCGGCGACCGGTCGTCAGGCTCAGGGGTGCCACGAGGTCCTGAACGTGAGCGGAATTCTCAGCAGCACCAAGCCTTGAATCGGACCCCCCGATTCACAGCCATTGTCGATCTGTGGTGGCGCTTTCTGTAAAGCGTTCGATCCCCTTCCGACCGGAAATGACCAACCCGGGTCCGAAACAGGACTCGGGTTGTGTCCGTTCGGTCAGGCCAGCCCCCCGCGGCGCCCGTTCTCGGCCCGTTCCACTGCCAGGCGGTGGTCAACGCCGTTCGCGTCGGATGCGGATGCTGAGGGCGATCACGGAAACGAGGAACCAGAAGGCACCGAAGGCCGAGTATCCGGCGACGGTGGACAGGCTGCTCGTCGCCGAGGCGGACATGGCAGCGAAGGAGGTACCGGCGAGGACGGACAGTCCGCCGCTGATGACCATGGGCCACTGGGCACCGACCGTGCGTCGGCGCCGGATCGCCACGACGAGCTGGATCGCTCCGGAAAGGAGGGCCCAGATGCCGAACACGAGCAGGGCCCTCCCGATGGTGGAGAAGACGGCGATGATCATCCCGGCGGCGGTGGCGAGGCCGAGAGCCATGTTGGTCGTATCGACGCGGTCCGTGGAGCCGGTGCCGGCCATGCGACGCTCGAGGAGCGTGGCGATGGCGTCCCACAAGGGATAGATGACGAGCAGCACGGCCGCGATCACTGTGGGCCTGTCCGTCGACACGAGCGAGGCGGAGGTCGTGACGACGAGTGCCACCCAGATCAGGGAGAAGGCGGCTCGGATCAGGTAGAGCGATCGGAGTCCGGAGGGCGTCGTCGTGGTGGTGGTCGTGGTCGTGCTCGAAGTCACCGTGGTCTGAGTCATCGAGTGTCCCGTTTTGTGATCGTGACGGTATGAGACGGTCGCCTCGATGAGGAGTCTCAGCGGCCTCGGGAGCAGCCGCGTACTTCGCACGAAGTAGATCTGCCATCCACTTCGAATCGCGGCCTGGGCCGAGCTCGCCGTCTACATCATTCGAAGTACACGGCCGCAGCACACGTGGACGAGAATCGGGCCATGGTCAAGGCGCAGAACAATCAGGACGGGCCGCTGGCACCCCTGTGGGTTCGCCGCCCCGAGGCGCTGCACCTCGTCGCCTATTCGGTGGCCGCGCTGGCGTTCACCGGCCAGATCGTGGCAGTGATCCTGCGAGGGTCGGATGGGCCGACGGCCCTCTCCGTGCTCCTCGCGGGTGGCGGTGTCGCCCTCTCATGGTGGCGGCCGTGGGCAGGACTGGTCGTGGCGAGCGCGGCGTCCTTCGCCGTCACAGCGGTGGGCCACGACCCCCTGTCGGTGTGGATGATGGCGGTGCTCGTGCTGTTCTCCGTCACCCTCAGGGGGAAGCAGCCGCTGGTCGGAACCGGCATCGTGGCGGCGTTCTTCCTGGGGGCGTTCATGACGGTGGGAGGATTCCGTGGCGGCGCGATCGTGGGAGCCGCCGCACTCTTCTCCGCCATTGCGGGAGGTGCGACAGGGGCCGCGCTGCGCATCCATCGAGAGCACTGGCGCACCCTGGAGGAACGGGCCGAAAGCGCCATCGCCACCCGCGAGATCGAAGCCACCCGCCGGGTGACCGAGGAACGACTCCGCATCGCCCGGGACCTCCACGACGTCATCGGCCACCAGGTCGCGATGCTGAGCATGCATCTCGGTGCCGCGGAGATCGGGCTGCCCGAAGACGCCGAATCCTCCCGGCAGGCCATCGTCTCGGCCAGGTCCAGCGCCCGCACCGTCGTCGTGGAAACGCAACGGATCCTCGCGCTCCTCCGCCTCGGAGACGACATCTCCGACGACGAGGCGCTCCGGCCGACCCCGGCGCTCAGCGGCCTGGAAGGCCTGGTCGCCTCTTTCGAGAGCATCGGCCTCGACGTCCGGCCCTCCATCGACATCCCCGCCGGTTTCGTGGAGCCCAGCGTCGGCGTGACGGTCTACCGGGTCGTTCAGGAAGCGCTCACGAATGCGTACCGGCATGGAGAGGGGGCGGCAACGGTGGATGTGCGCGAGCGCGACGGCAGAATCTGCGTCACCGTGGAGAACCGCGTCGGTCACTCACGGCGTGGCTCCGGCTCGGGCAGCGGACTCGGACTCGTGGGGATGCGCGAACGCGTCGAGTCCTCCAGCGGGCGGCTGACGATCGACAGTGACGACGGGCGATTCCGGGTCCATGCGGAGTTCAGCCCACTGGGAGCCGCCGTATGACGACGCGGATTCTGATCGTCGACGACCAGGACGAGATCAGGGCCGGCATCAAGGCGATGCTCCGGCTCGACCCGGGTCTCGTTGTCGCGGGTGATCTCTCCGACGGACTCCAGGTCGCCCCCTTCCTCCGGGACCACCCCGTCGACCTGGTCCTGATGGACATCCGGATGCCCGGCATCGACGGTGTCGAAGCCACCCGCCGGATCCGCGAAGAGCACCCACCCGAAAAGCTGCGGGTGATCGTGCTGACCACGTTTGACCAGGACGACATCGTTCTCGCCGCCCTTCGCGCGGGCGCCAACGGTTTCCTGAGCAAGACCGTGAGCCCCGCCGAACTCGTCGCCGGAATCACCGAGGTCGTCGGTGGCGGCGGCGCGCTCTCGGCCGCCGCGACAGCCGCGCTGATCGGCCACATGACCGACAGTCCGCCCCCGGTGATCGACCAGGAACTGCTGCGACGCTTCGACGCCCTGACACCCAGGGAGCGGGACGTGGTCGTACTCGTCGCGAGCGGTCTCGGCAACGACGAGATCGCGGCCCAGATGTCCGTGTCGCCGTTCACCGTGAAGACGCATGCGGTGCGGGCCATGACGAAGGTCGGCGCACGTGATCGAGCACAACTCGTCTCCTTCACCTTCCGGGCCGGCCTCTACCCGACATGATCTCGTTCTTCGGCGCGTCAGGCCGCGGTCACCTGCTGGGCCAGCAACAACGCCAGTGGGCCGCCCTGAAGCAGGAAGCGTCCCTCGGTGGCGGCCCGGATCGCGTCCGACATCGGCCACCACATGAGCTTGAAGTCCGCTTCGCCGGCTGTGAGTTGCTGCGGGCCCAAGGTGAGCTCTTCGGCCAGGTAGAGGTGGATGCGGGCGGTGGAGTCCAGGGTGATGGCATACGAGCCGAGGGTCGCCACATCCGGGCGGTGACGCCGACTTCCTCACGCAGCTCACGCCGCGCACACTCCTCCGGTGCCTCACCAGGCTCCCGGCGTCCTCCGGGCAGGAACACGTACTCACCGCCGTGCCGGGGGAATTCGGCGGCCAGGACGGCAACCATGCCGCCCGCGTCTCGGGCCACGATGACGGAGGCGTCGGATGTCGGCCCCCGGTCGGTTGCTGCGGTCATGGCCGGGGAGAGTAGCCGCCTGCTCTGACAACCACGCCATCTGAGTGATGCTGCACGACCTGCGTTGAGCGCCGGGCGGGCGACGGTCCCCCGCGCCCCCGCCTCCAACCCCGCCCCGGACAGCCGTCCCCGCATTCCGCTTACACCGCCGGACGCCGCAGCGTCCCTTTCGCGCCATCGTCAAGACCCCTCACGTCAACGCGGTGTGTCCGGATTGTTGCCGAGAGCGCCGCCGAATCGTTTCGGCGGGCTGAGATTCCGTTTCCGTGGTGATGCGATTACGCCAGTGTGAGGGGGGTGGCGTAGTGTGGCTGTCCTATTAACTGTCCAATACTGACCCTGAGTTGACGGTTACTTCGCGCTGCGCGCCGTGTGTCCGAGCTGGTTGACCGAGAGGACTCCGATGCCCGAATCCCCGACCTATGCAGTGCGCTCGGAGCCCGACCGGGCCGGTGCCATGGGCTCGGCACGGAACAGGCATGCCAAGCCGCCGGCTCAGGACACGCCGAGTGATTCGGCCACACTGTCGCGAACGGTGCGTCTCGCCGTCCTTCCCGCGGCCCTCATGGCGGTCCTCTCCGCCGCGCTGATCGTCTTCGTGCTGCTCACCCAGGACGGCACCGCGGACGGCACCACCTGGTCCGTGCTGACCGCCGGCGCCGTGCTCGGCTGCGCAGTGCTGGCCGGTGCGGTACGGGCCGGGCGAGCCGAGGCCCGGAACGTGTCACGGGAGTACGCGCCGCTGCGCCGCGCCGTCGCCGAAGGCCAGGCCGCACTGCGGGGCACGCTGCAACGGCTGGAGCGGGGCGAGCCGTTGGAGCAGCAGGCTCCGTTCGCGCAGGCCGGCCCGCCGCCCGCCGACCCGGTCGACCGGCTCGCGTACGAGATCCGTGTCGGCACCTGGCAGGCCTGTACGGCCCTGGCGCAGTCGGCCCAGCTGCCCCGCTCCAGCGGGCAGGACAGCGAGGAGCGCGTCGAGGTCTTCGTCAACCTCGCCCGGCGGCTGCAGTCCCTCGTGCACCGCGCGATCAACATGCTCGACCAGCTGGAGAACGAGGTCGAGGACCCGGAACTGCTCAAGGGCCTCTTCCACGTCGACCACCTGGCCACCCGCATCCGCCGCCACGCCGAGAACGTCGCCGTGCTCGGTGGCTCCGTATCCCGCCGCCAGTGGACCCGCCCGGTCACCCTGACCGAGGTGCTGCGGTCGTCGATCGCCGAGGTCGAGCACTACTCCCGGGTCAAGCTGGTGCCGCCGATCGAGGGCACCGTGCGCGGCCACGCCGTCGCCGACGTCATCCACCTGCTGGCCGAACTCGTCGAGAACGCCACGATGTTCTCCGAGCCGCACGCCCAAGTCCTGCTGCGCGCCCAGCGGGTGACCGCGGGGCTCGCCATCGAGGTCGAGGACCGCGGTCTGGGGATGCCGCTGCAGGAGCAGGCGCGCATCAACGCCCTGCTCGCCGAGCCCGACCACATCGACCTCAGCAAGCTGCTCGCCGACGGCCGGATCGGCCTGTACGTGGTCTCCGCGCTGGCCCGCCGCCACGGCATCGCGGTCCGGCTGCAGAGCAACATCTACGGCGGTATCCAGGCGATCCTGATCATCCCGCCCGGTCTGCTCGGCGACGAGCCCGGGGACGCGCCCGCGCGGGCGGCCCACGAGATGCAGAGACCGCCCCAGGCCGCCCCGGCCCAGGCGCAGCGCCCGGTCCCGCCGCACCAGCAGCAGATGATGCAGCACCAGCAGCAGATCGCCGGCGCACAGCAGCAGTCCGGCCGGGCGCCCGCCGCCCGGCCCGTGACGCCGCCGCCTGCCCTGCGCCAGCCGCTGCCGCCGGCCCAGGCACAGGCACAGGCCGCCGCGCCTGCCGCACCCAACCCCATGGCGCAGCAGCATGCGCGCGGTAGCGGTACCGGAGCGCCGCCGCCGTATACCCCGCCGCAGCAGCAGGCACGCGGTACCGGAGCACCTCAGGCGTACGACCGCGGTCCCTCCCTCGGCTCGGACGCCCGGGACGGACGGCCGCCGCTGCCGCAGCGCCACGCACAGGAGCATCTGGTGCCGGAACTCCGCAACGGCCCCGCCCCACGCCGGTCCGACGACCAGGAGGTGGAGCACGATCCGGGACTGATGGCCATGTTCCGGCGCGGAGTCGACCTGGCCGACAACGAACCCGACGAGCCGCGCGCCGACGGCTCCCGATGACCACTGGCTCCGTTTTCGGACAAGGAGAAGAACGCCACCGTGAGCGACATGTATGCCGGCCAGCAGAAGAATCTGGACTGGCTTCTGGCCGGACTCGTCCAGAGGGTCCCCTACACCCGCAGCGCCCTGCTGCTGTCCTCCGACGGGCTGGCGAAGGCCTTTGACGGCTTCGAGACACCCACCGAGGCGGAACACCTGGCCGCCCTGGCGTCCGGCCTGCACTCCCTCGCCCGCAGCGCGGGCGTGCAGTTCGCCCAGGGAGCGGACGTACGGCAGGTGGTGGTGGAGCTGGACACCGCCCTGCTGTTCGTCTGCGCGGCCGGCTCGGGCGCCTGTCTGGCCGTGCTGGCCGAGCGGGACGCCGACGCGGCCGTACTCGGCTACGAGATGGCCATGCTGGTCAAGAGCGTGCGCCCGTATCTCGCCACTCCGGCCCGACAGCAGGTGCCCGGCGGTTCGCCGGACGCGGGGCGTTGAGCATGTCGGACGCCGAGGACGGGTCGTGGCTCGATGACGAGGCCGGGCGGCTGGTACGGCCGTACGCCGTCAGCAATGGCCGCACCCGTCCCTCGGCCCACTTCGACCTGCTCACCCTCGTGATCGCCACCGGCGTCCGGCCGCCGACCTACCTCGGACCCGACTACGACCAGGTGCTCGCCCTGTGCGACGCGCCCGTGTCGGTCGCCGAGGTGGCCGCTCATCTGCGGCTGCCGGCCGTCATCACCAAAGTCCTGCTGTCCGACCTCGTGACGCACCAGGCGCTCGCCATGCGGTCGCCACGAACCGTCGAGGCAGCTTCCCCGACCGACCGAAACATCCTGGAGGCGGTGCTGCATGGCCTTCGAAAGCGGATCTGATCCCTTTCCCACCGCCCTGAAGATCCTCGTCGCGGGAGGCTTCGGGGTCGGCAAAACCACCTTCGTCGGCGCGGTCAGCGAGATCGAGCCGCTCAGCACGGAGGAACTGCTGACCCAGGTCAGCGCCCGCACGGACAGCCTGGTGGGCATCGAGGACAAGACGACCACCACCGTGGCGATGGACTTCGGCCGGCTGGCCCTGGACCAGGACCATGTGCTGTATCTGTTCGGTACGCCCGGACAGGAGCGGTTCTGGTTCATGTGGGACGAGCTGTCCAACGGGGCCCTGGGCGCGGTGGTCCTCGCGGACACCCGAAGACTGGACCACTGCTTCGCCGCGGTCGACTTCTTCGAGCGGCGCGGCATCGGCTTCATCGTGGCCGTCAACGAGTTCGACAACGGCTATCGCTACGAGGCCGAGGAGGTCCGCGCGGCCCTCGCCCTCAAGCCCGAGATTCCCGTCGTGATGTGTGACGCACGGCAGTGCAACTCCGCAACCCGCGTACTGATCGCACTCGTTCAGCATCTGCTCGCCTCGACTCCCGGCACTCCGCCCGCGGAACTCAACCCGCTGCGCTGAGGCACCCTCAGCGCGGCCGAATGGAGCCTGCATGTCAGCCCCGGTTCCCTACACCCCGCCGACCCAGTTCGACCCGACCAGCCACCTGCTGCTGACCCCCGAGGACCGGGACGCGCCGGCCCGGGTGGCCCGGCTGCGCGAGCTCGGCATCGGGGACACCCCCATCCCTGAGTTCGACGAGTTCGCGCGCAACCTCGCGCAGGTCACCGGTGCGCCGTTCTCGATGGTCAACTTCATCGACGAGAACCGGCAGTACTTCGCCGGTCTCTACGCCGCCGGGAAGCCCGGCGTGCAGTTGGAGGCGGCACCGCAGGAGCAGCAGGTGGGCCGCACGATGACGCGGGACCAGGGGTACTGCCCGCATGTCGTGGTCCGCAAGAAGGCGCTCGTCCTCGAGGACGTCTGCGACTATCCCCGTTTTGCCGGGAACCGTGTCGTCGACGAGATCGGCATCCGCTCCTACATGGGGGCGCCGCTGATCGACTGGAAGACCGGGATGGCGTTGGGGACGATCTGCGTGGTGGACACGGATACGCATCCGTGGGGGCGGGAAGGGCTGGCGACGATCAAGTCGCTGGCGCAGCAGTTGGTCGAGCAGATCCATGCGATGGAGCTCCGCAGGTAGGGCGGTTCTTCGGCTGCGGGTTCGTTGTGGCTGGTCGCGCAGTTCCCCGCGCCCCTGTCGGGGCGCGGGGAACTGCGTTCAGCTCGCTGCCGGCTCCAGTTGGCCTTCCCTGGAGTGCGGGCCGACTGTT
Organism: Streptomyces sp. NPDC050211; assembly: GCF_040656035.1. Lineage (NCBI taxonomy): Bacteria > Bacillati > Actinomycetota > Actinomycetes > Kitasatosporales > Streptomycetaceae > Streptomyces > Streptomyces sp. NPDC050211. The sequence continues at coordinate 9,537 of NZ_JBFALC010000087.1, read as the reverse complement.
CGGACCAGGTGGGACAGGCGTTCCGACCACTGGCCCTTTGACGTGCCCAGGGCTACCTCGCCCAGCCTCAGTAGCTGGATGTCGGACGTGCCGGCGGGGGCGTAGATGTGGTGGGCGTCGCGCAGGTAACGCTCCACCGGGCGGTCCGTGAAGAGACCAGCCGCGGCGTGGATCTCCATCGACTCGCGGGCCGACTCGACGGCGGACTCATGGTTGAGGAACTTCGCGTTCATCAGCTCCGCGTCGCAGGGCAACCCCTGGTCGAGCAGGTGCACGGCGTGATACGCGGCCAGCCGGGCGGTCATCAGCCGGGACTTCATGCGGCCCAGCTTGAGCTTGATGCTGTTGAGGGCGCCGAGGGGTGCGCCGTACCGCTCCCGCTCGATGCACAGGGCGGTGGTCTCCTCCAGGACGGCCTGGTGGATGCCGAGGGATACGGCGGTGAGGTTGGGGCGTCCGTAGAGGATGCTGGACGAGTAGGCGACGGACAGGCCCTGGCCCTCCGCGCCGAGCCGGTTGGCCGCGGGTATGCGGAGGTTGTCGAAGATCAGCTTGCCGAAACTGAAGCCGTGGAGGCCCATCGCCGGCTGGTGTACGGCGAGCGAGAAGCCGGGGCGGTCCGCCTCGACGAGGAAGGCCGACAGGCCCTTCGCTCCCTCGCCGGTGCGTACGACCACTCCGTGCAGGTCGCCGACATGGCTGTTGCCGACGAAGACCTTGTGCCCGTTGAGGATGTAGTCGTCGCCGTCACGGACGGCGGTGCTGCTCATCCCCAGGACATGGCCGCCCGACTCCAGTTCGGTCACCGCGATCGTCGGCAGGCAGTCGCCCGCGGCGATACGCGGCAGCCAGGTGCGCTTCTGCAGTTCGTCGCCGAAGTGGATGATCTTGGCGACGCCCAGCTGGGAGGCCTGCACCATGGCCCCCATCGCTCCGCTGACGCGGGCGAGTTCCTCGATGATGATGGTCTTGGCCAGGTGTCCGGCGCCCATTCCGCCGTACACCTTGTCGATGGTCACGCCGATCCAGCCCTGCCGGGCGATGAGCCGGGACAGGTCGCGTGCCACCGCGCGCGAAGCCTCCATCTCCGGTATCCGGGGCCGTACTTCTCGCTCGGCGAACTCGCGCACCGTTCGGCGCAGGTCATCGTGCCACCCGCTGGTGAAAAAGTAGCGTTCCACAACCCCTCCTGCACGCTGCCTCCGGTTCCGTGCGGATCCGGAGGTCATTCGTCGGGCAGTGGTTCCTCGCCCCAGGGCCGACCGCCCAAAAGAGTGTCTACTTGTCGATCCATCCCAGCCAAGATCAGCAAGGAGGGTTGGCCGAAAAACGGTAGCTTGCATTCCGCGCCAACTGTGCGCTATGGAACAGAACTTGGCTTCAACACTGGCAAGTAACAGAGAGAAACCGTTCACGATTGAACAGAGTTCAACCCATACGGTCATGCACCCACCCATCAGGCAATTGCCCGGCGGGCAGTCGGCGGGGCACATGGACAATCCGTCACCTTCTGTGTGGCCGATATGAGGCCCACATGCTGGATCGATACTGCGTTCGACAGCCGCAGATCAGCCACATTCCCAGGGGTCACAGATCAAAAGGTCTGCACCAAGGGCCACTTGCGCCCCACTGGTGACGGAGGAACTTCGGGCCGCGGGGAGGCGTTGCCAGGAGGAAGCCCGGGAATGGTGCGGGCGACCGAACGATGTGGGCTCAAGCCGAGGTGGCACGTATGGCGATGTGGGATCGGATCAAGGACCAGGCCAAGGGGCTGCAGCAGGGGTCGCGGGGCTCCGGCGGTCACGGGACTCCGGGTGCGCGGTCCGGCGGGGGATCGAAGGCGCAGCTGGTGAGCGCGCTCAAGACCCAGCTCACGTCTTTGAAGACGGAGTTGAAGAGCGGCGCCTACCGGGACGCGAGCATGGCCATGTGCGCCCTGGTCGCCGCCGCCGACGGGACCGTCGACCCGGCCGAGCGGCAGCACGTGGAGTCGCTGATCGTCAGCAACGACGTGCTGCAGAACTTCCCGCCCGACCAGCTGCGGCAGCGGTTCAACAAGCATGTCGACCAGCTCGCGGTCAACTTCCAGCACGCCAAGGCGGAGGCGATGCAGGAGATCGCCAAGGCCGCGAAGAAGCCGACGGAGGCCAGGGCCGTCGTACAGACCGGCTTCGTCGTGGCGGGCGCGGACGGCTACATCGCACCGGCCGAGGAGCAGGTCCTGCGCGAGGCCTGCACGGCACTCGGCCTGTCCCCCCAGGAGTTCGGCCTCTGACGGCAATGGCCATCGGCCGGCGCCGGTAGTGTCCGGCGCCGGTCGTGCGTTCCGTGCTCAGGCCCAGCAGCCGTTGACCGTGGCGGCGAGACCGTCGAGGGCGTCCTTGGTGGCGCTCGGGGCGGCCGGGGAGCCGTTCTCCACGAAGGAGAAGACCCTCCACCGCCCGTCCCGAGCCTTCGTCACGCCGCTCAGCGCGATGGCGCCGGTCAGGGTGCCGGTCTTGGCCCTGACTTTTCCGACGGCGCACCTCGAGGCCGCGGTGTCGAACCGGCCCCACTCCGGCCCGAGAGTGGCGCCCCGCTGCCCGGCGACCGGCAGTCCGTCCACGACGTACTTCAGCGTCCGGGCGTGCCGGGGGTCGACGGTCAGATCGAGGATCTCGGCCAGCGTCTGCGCGGGGATCCGGGTGGCACGGGACAGCCCACTGCCGTCGTACATCCGGAAGTTGGCCAGCGACACGCCGTACGTCCCACTGAGCACCGTCCGTACGGCCGCCGTCCCGCCCTCGAACGTGGCCGGGCGTCCGGCGCCGAGCGCGGTCATCCGCAGCAGCGACTCGGCGATGTCGTTGTCGCTCACCTTGAGCATCCGCCGCACGATCCTGGACAGCTCGGCCGACCGGTGCTCCCCCACGGTGACGTCACGGGCCCCGGCCGCACCGGGCCTGACGCCACCGGTGACGGTGACGCCCCGCTGGGCCAGGAGCCGCGCGAAGACCTGCCCCGCGTCCAGCGAGGTGTCCATGACCGCGTGCCCGGCTACGGCCAGCGCCCGTACCGGCGTGACCTCGCCGGGGTAGTAGCCGCCCTTCCAGCCGGTGGCGCGGGTGGGCCTGGGGAAGAGACGCCCGTCGACGCGGACCCGCACCGACGTCACACCGGCCCTCTTCAGATCCGCGACCGCGTCCTTGGCCAGCGCGTCGAGGTCGCCGGTGGTCAGGGTGTGGTCGCCACCGCCGACGAGGGTGAGCGTGCCGTGGCCGTGGACGACCTTGGTGGTGAACCGGTGATCGGGGCCCAGGGCCGTCAACGCCGCGACGGCGGTGGCGAGTTTGACGTTGGACGCGGGCATCAGCGCGGTCGTCGCGTGGTGGCCCCAGATGGTCCTGTCGGACTTGGCGTCGATGACGACACCGCTGACCCGGCCACCCAGCCGCCGGTCCCGGACCCGGATGTCGAGGTTACGCGCCATCTTCCGTTCGGCGCGGTCGAGTTCGGCGGCGGAGCGCTGCGCGGCGGTCGGGTCGGCTGCGACTGCGACGGCGGACGGAGCGGTGAGCATCGTCGCGGCGAGGGGGGCGGTCGCCACGATCACGAGGGCACGGCGGAGCGACGGGCTCATCGTTCTGGGCTTACGGGAACTGGGCATGTGACACAACTTATGCGGGAATTACCCCCCACTCGTAACAAAACCGGCATGGCGCCCCGTGTCGGTCAGGGGCTGCTCTCGGTCGTGGCCGTCCCGTTCGTGTCCGCCTCCGTCGGGGGCTCCGACGGAGCTGGTCCGGCGGGGGTGGGCACCACCGTGCTGCTCGGCGGGCGGGACCCGTCGGTGCTGGGGTTCTGGGTGGGCCTGGTGCTGTCGGGGGCCGCCGAGGGGGTGGGGGAATCCGAGGGGGTGTCGGACGCCGACGGTGCGGGGGGTGTCGTACGACCGCTCGGGGGCGGTGGTGCGAGCGGGGCCGAGGGGGCGGCAGGAGAGGTGGACAGGTGGACCGGCAGGGCGATCAGCGCGGCGACGGCGCAGGTCAGGGCCGCTCCGGCGGCGGCGCGGAGCAGCCGCCGGCGGGACGCGGTGCGGCGGATCGTCTCGTAGTGGCCGGGGGGCGGGGCGAGATGCTCGGAGGCGGGGCCGAGGATCACCGCGAGGGGGTCGTCCGGCGCGAACTCCGGGTCCTCGTCAAAGCGTGTGGTCAAGGCTTCTCCTCAGTTGGACGCGGAGCAGTTCGCGGGCCGCGTGCAGGTCGGCCTTGACGGTTCCTTCCTTACGTCCGGTCAGCACGGACACCTCCCGGATCGGCATGTCAGCGTAGTAGTGCAGCAGGATCGGCACGCGCAGCCGTTCCGGCAGGGACTGCACGAGCAGCCGTACGGACGGGTCCGCCGGTTCGGCATGCGGGCGCACCGCGACTTCATGGGTGGCCCTGCGCACGGCCCTGCGCTCCCGCTCCAGCTTGCGCCAGTGGTCCCGGACGAGATTCGCGGCCGTGACGTAGAGGAAACCGCGGGGTTCCTCCACCTTCGTCCAGCGGGCCCACAGCCGGGTGAACGCCTCCGACGCGATCTCGTGCGCCGTCTCGTCGTCGTCGACGAGACGGCGGCACCAGCCGGCCAGGCGCGGGTAGAGGGCGGCGAACAGCTCGGACGCTGCCGTGTCGCGGGACCGTTTCAACGCTCTCCAGGGTGGTGCGGGTTGTGGGGGGGATCGGCTTGACTCGTGCTCAGCGCACGCTCAACTCGCCCTCAGCTCTTGCTCAGCGCGGCGAAGACGATCACGTTGTCGCGGTACTCGTCGCCGCTCTTGGGCCCACCGCAGGTGATCAGCCTCAACTCCGGGCGGCCTACGTCACCGTAGACGTCGTCCGTCGGGAAGTCCGCCTTGGCGACCGTCCGTAGGGCGGTGACGGCGAACGCCGCCTCCGTAGCGTTCCCCAGGCGCACCTCGATCCGGTCGCCGCGGCGCAGCTGGTCGAGATGCCGGAAGACCCCGTCGCCGTACTCACCGACCGTGACATGGCCGAGGATCACCGACGGGCCGACCTCACCCGGCGTCGGCGAGTGCCCGTACCAGCCCGCCCGGTCGTGCGCGGTGATCGGCGGCACTTCCACGGTGCCGTCCGATGCCAGCCCGAGCCGGATGACCGGGGTGTCGACCTCGATGCCGGGGATGCGCAGCCGTACGGGCACGGAATGGCCGACCGCCTTGGCGGGACCGGGCGTTGACCGCGGTGTGCTTCCCGCGGTCTGCTCGGTCCGCACGCCCTCGTGGCCGCCGCCGCACCCCGCGAGGAACGGGGCCGTCAGCGCACCCGCCGCCGCGGTCGCGAACGTACGCCTGGAGAGCGGCGGAGTCATACCCCGGTCGCCCGCCGACGCCGTACGACGAAGACCGCCGCGCCACTCAGGCCCAGCGCGGCTGCAGCACCGCCGCCGATCATTCCGGCCCCGGGCCCCGAGTCCTGCGACGTCACTCCGGTGTCGGGGGCGCCGCTCGGGACGACGGAGACCTGGTCACCCGGGACGCGCGTCGGCTCGGGGCTGGGGGTGTCCTCCGCCGGCGGGGCAGTCGTCGGTTCGGCCGGCGCAGCACTCGGACTCCCGTCCTCGGCCGGTGCGGGACTCGGGGCGGTGGTCTCCTTCGGGGCCGGGGTCGTCGCCCCGTCGGCGAGCGCGGGCGCGGTGGCCGCCAGTACGGCGGTGCACGCAAGTGCCAGGACGCTCAGGACAGTTCGGCGCATGGATTCGCTCTCTTTCGTCGGACCGCGGTACGCGGCGGTCTGTGTGACGGGTCGAGCGGAGAGACGAGGCGGGGGCCGGGCGGGTTGTAAAGAGATGGCAAAGCCATGAAGGGCCGACTCCGTACGGCAGTTCATGTTGATGAACAGCAATCACGTACAAGTCATTGACGCGCTCACATCATGCCTTTAGCTTCCGAGAAAGCGCTTTCCCTCATCTGGATGTGAACCAAACCAACCGCAGCTGAATCCAACCGACTTGGAGACGAACGATGCGACTGAGACCAGTGAGACCAGTCATCGCGTCCGTCGGCCTGCTGGCCGGGACACTCGTCGCGCTGTCCGGCACCACAGCACAGGCGGCGACCACCCGATACGAGGCCGAGAGCTCCCCGGCGGTCTGCACCGGCACCCTCGACTCCGACTGGGCCGGCTACTCCGGCAGCGGGTTCTGCAACGGCACCAACTCCACGAGCGGCTACGCCCAGTTCACCGTGACCGCACCCGCATCGGGCACGGCGACCCTGAACATCCGCTTCGCCAACGGCGCCACCGCCGCACGCCCGGCCGGACTGGTCGTCAACGGGTCCACGGTGCAGACGCCGTCGTTCGAGGGCACGGGCGCCTGGTCGACCTGGGTCACCAAGACGCTGACCGTGCCGGTGAACGCGGGCAGCAACACCATCCGGCTCAGCCCGACCACCGCGGCCGGTCTGCCGAACATCGACTACGTCGACGTCGTGACGGACGGCACCACCCCGCCCGCCGCCGCGCTGTACGTCGCGCCGAACGGCACCGACAGCGCGGCGGGAACGCAGGCCGCGCCCACGACGCTCACCTCGGCGATCAGCCGCATCACCCCCGGCGGCACGATCTACCTGCGCGGTGGGACGTACAACCAGCCCTCGACGGTCACCATCCCGGCCGGCAACAACGGCTCCGCGAGTGCCCGCACCACCCTGTCCGCCTACCCGGGCGAGACGCCGGTGCTCAACTTCTCGGCGCAGACCGAGAGTTCGTCGAACCGCGGGCTCCAGCTCAACGCGTCGTACTGGCACATCAAGGGTCTGATCGTCGAACGGGCCGGGGACAACGGCATCTTCGTCGGCGGCAGCAACAACGTCATCGAGCGCACGGTGACCCGCTTCAACCGCGACACCGGGCTCCAGCTCGGCCGGATGACCTCCACCACCCCGACCGCCCAGTGGCCGTCCAACAACCTGATCCTCAGCGCCGAGTCGCACGACAACGCCGACTCGGACGGCGAGGACGCGGACGGCTTCGCCGCGAAGCTGACCTCGGGGACCGGGAACGTCTTCCGTAACGCCGTCGCCCACAACAACATCGACGACGGCTGGGACCTCTACACCTACGCCGACGAGGACCCCATCGGCCCGGTGACCATCGAGGACTCCCTCTCCTACGAGAACGGCACCCTCAGCAACGGCGGCCAGGCCGGCAACGGCGACCGCAACGGCTACAAGCTCGGCGGCGAGGACGTCCCGGTCAACCACATCGTCCGGCGCAGCATCGCCTACGACAACGGCAAGCACGGGTTCACCTACAACAGCAACCCGGGCTCGATGACGATCTCGAACAACGTCAGCGTCGGCAACACCGAACGCAACTTCAACTTCGACGCCGGCACGTCGGTGTTCCGCAACAACACCTCATGCCGCTTCAGCAGCGGCACGAACGACCGCATCATCGGCGACGCCGACACCACCAACCAGTTCTGGTCCGGCACGAACGGCTCCCGCTGCTCCTCCTACGACGGAGCCCTGGGCTGGTCCTTCGCCTCGGACGGCCGCTTGGTCGTGACCTTCGGGGGCACTCAGATCACTCCTTGATCGCGTCATCACACGGAGCGGCCCGCCGGACAGCTGCTGTCCGGCGGGCCGGTTCCGTATCGGCGGCGTGAGCCCCGACAGCCTCACCACCGCCTAGGGTGTCGATCATGTTCAGGTCAGGGGTGGGGTTCCTCGCGTTGTTCGGGCTCGGCTGGTGGTTGCTGGCCACGAGCGCGTTCGACGGGTTCGCGCGGCTGGTCGCGGTCGTGGTCGGCTGTGCCGTCTCGGTGGGGTTGATGCTCACTGCACGCCGTGTTCTTCCCGTGTCGGCAGGGGGCCCGTTCCCCTCCGACCGGCGTCGGCGGTTCCTTCAGATCAACGGTCTTCAGTGGCTGCTGATCGTGGTCATCGCCCAGGTGTGCGCTCGCACCGGGACGCCCGTGCTCATTCCCCCGCTGATCGCGATCGTCGTAGGGCTGCACTTCCTCCCGCTCGCGGCGGTGTTCGAGCAGCCCCGGCTGCGAGTGCCGGCGGCCCTGTTGAGCGCGGCTGGAGCGTCGGGCATGGCGGTGTGGCTCATGAACGGCCCGGACACGGCCGTTCGCCTTGTGGTGGGCCTCATCTCCGCGCTCTCCCTGTGGGGCATGGCCGTCTGGACGGTCACGGGGGTGGCGCCCGTCAGCGGACAGGTCCCGTGATCAGCGGGCGCAGTCGATCGTGCAGGGTCTCGTCCTTGAAGAACTGCGCGATGTCGACCGAATCGGCGTCGGCGTCATGGGTGAAGTACGGCGGGCAGGACAGGTCGGCGGTCTCGTCGCCGCGCAGCGTGAACGTCGTGACCTGTCGGGCTGTCTTCGCTTCGTAGACCTCGAAGGTGTGGATGGCCGGATACACGGCGGCACGCACGGTGGGGTAGTCGCACGTTCCGATCGGTGTGTCGCTCCGCAACCGCACATCTGCCAGGCAGACGACCAGCTGCGCCCGCGACACGTCTTGCGTGGTGTCTGTCCTGGCGGACTCGTCGTCCGGCGGTATCCACTTCTCCGGCAGCGAGACGGAAGTGAAGACGTTGCGGATCGGGTACTGGGTGAGATCGTCCGGCTCGGCGTCTCCCGCCACTGCGATGTGTGGCCCTCGGCCGGCATAAGCCGGCGCAGCCGGATCCGGGAAGTGCAGATAACCGCAGTCGGTACGGCCGCTTGAGGAGGGCGTCGGGGAGGGAGATGTCGCTGACGGGGCTTGAGGAGTCGACGGTGACGATGTGTCCGTCGACTCCGTGCACCCGGCCGAGGTGAACAGCGCTGTCACGAGCAGCGCCGCCGATACCGCCGCACCACGAACCCCGCGGCCATGCCGGGCCGTCATCGGATGTGGGTCAGGGCCGTCGCGGCGATCGACGCTCCCACGGGGCACGTCTTGTCCTGCGGTTCGCCGGGTTCCGGGATGGTCGTGGTGCCGACCAGGCGATCGACATCGTCGACCGCGACGAAGATGAAGCAGATCCCCTGGAATTCGGCCTGGATGGCCTTGTGTTGGCCCACCGGCACCTGCGTGACCTGCCCGTTCTTGGTCATGGTCTTCGCGTAGGACAGCGGCAGGTCCAGGGCGATGCTGACGTTCTGGCCCGCCAGCTTCCAGTGGCACGTCGGCCCGTGCTTGCCGGACTCCTGTGTCCCCCGGCCGCTGATACCGAGAGCGGCGAGGTCGCGCTCGTCGAGAGCGTCGCACGGCCGCGACGCCAGCTGCGTCTGGGTGTACTTGCTGGGCTGTGCTGGGGCGGAGGGGGAGGACGGGGTGGCGGCGGGGGCAGAGGACGAGGCCGAGGATGTCGGACGCGGGGACGATGACCGCGGCGTGCCCTGCTCGCTCGAGCACCCGGCGCTGAGCAGGCTCACGGCAACTGCGAGCACAAGACCGGCTGTTCGGCCGGAGCGCCCGGCCCGGAGACGCTGATCAAGATCGAATCGCGGCATATCGGCACGGTAGTGGCGCCGTACCGGGACCGGTCCCGGTAC
>NZ_JBFALC010000086.1:0-34408 GCF_040656035.1 Streptomyces sp. NPDC050211 | reverse complement strand
GCCGCCTCGGCGAAGTGCGGTTCGCCGAGGCGGCTCGGGAGGGGACAGTGGCCGGCTGGTCCGGGCTGGTTCGGGTCAGGCTCGCTTCTTGAACGTGGAGAGCGCCCACACGTATCCGAGCAGGGCGATGCCGGCGCACCAGGCGAGGGCCGCGAGCGTGTCGCCGCCCGACGGGTGGCCGGCGAGGAGCCCGCGCAGCGTCTCGATGACCGGGGTGAAGGGCTGGTACTCGACGAACTGCCGCACGCCGAAGCCCATCGTGTCCGCGGGCACGAACGCGCTGCTCAGGAACGGCAGCATGATCAGCGGCACGGCGGCCATGCCTGCCGACTCCGCGGTCTTCGCGGCCAGCCCCATGGCGACGGTGAGCCAGCCGGCCGCAAAGCTGAGCAGCACCACGACACCGAGCACGCCGAGCCAGTCGACGGCGCTCGCGGCCGGGTCGAAGCCCATCGCGAAGGCCACCGCGAGGATGGCGGCGCAGCCCACCAGGGAGCGCACCGTGGTGATGACGACGTGCCCGGTGAGCATGGCTCCGCGGGAGACGTCCATGACCTTGAACCGGTTGATGACGCCCTTGGTCATGTCGGAGTTGACGGCCGTCGCGGTGGCCCCCAGCCCGTAGCTGATGGCCATCACGAGCAGGCCGGGCGTCACGTAGTCGATGTAGTGGTCGCCGACGCTGAACGCGCCGCCGAACACCTTGACGAACATCAGCATGATCACGACGGGGAACAGGACCGCGTTGAACATCGTGACCGGGTTGCGCACGGTGTGCTTCAGGTTGCGGCGCAGCATGATCGCCGAATCGGCCAGCGGCGTGGAGAGGGCACTCACGGTGCGATCGCCTCCTTGCTCGTGTGCTCGGCGCCCGTGTGCTCGGCGCCCGTCTGGTCGGTCAGGGCGAGGAAGACGTCGTCGAGGTCCGGCCGGTGCACGGAGAACTCCTGGGCGTCGATCGTGTGCGCGTCGAGCCGGTCCAGCAGGGCCCGCAGCGACCTCGTCGCGCCGTCGCTGGGCACCCGCAGGGTCAGCTCCTCCTCGTCGCTTGTGGAGCCGGCCAGGAGCCGTGCGGCGGCCTGGAGTTCGTAGAGGTCGGCGAACCGGAAGCGGATGTGGGTGCCGGGGATCTGGCGCTTGAGCTCCTCGGGGGTGCCCTGGGCGACCAGGCGGCCCTGGTTGAGCACCGCGATCCGGTCGGCGAGCTGGTCGGCCTCCTCGAGGTACTGGGTGGTGAGGAAGATGGTGGTGCCCTCGGCCACCAGGTCGCGGACGATCCCCCACATCGTGCGCCGGCTGCGCGGGTCCAGGCCCGTGGTCGGCTCGTCCAGGAAGATGATCTGCGGGGTGCCGACCAGGGTCATCGCCAGGTCCAGCTTGCGGCGCATGCCGCCGGAGTAGGTCGCGGCCAGCTTGTCCGCGGAGCCCGCCAGGTCGAACCGCTCCAGCAGCTGGGTGACCAGCCGGTCGCCGGCGGGCACGCGCTTGAGGTCCGCCATCAGGCGCAGGTTCTCCCGGCCCGTCAGCAGCTCGTCCACCGCGGCGAACTGGCCGGTCACGCCGATGGCGGCGCGCACCTGCCGGGTGGCGGTCACCACATCGTGCCCGGCGACCCGCACCGTGCCGGCGTCGGCTTTCAGCAGCGTCGTCAGGACGTTCACCGTCGTCGTCTTGCCCGCCCCGTTCGGGCCGAGCAAGGAGAAGATCGATCCCGCGGCGACATCGAAGTCGATGCCGTCGAGCACGACCTTGTCCCCATAAGCCTTGCGCAGCCCTGAAACTGCGATCGCTGAACTTCTCATGCCTCCACGTTCCTCTCCGGGTCTGTCACGCACCTGTCACGCCGCTGACGCCGCGGGCGGACTCCGCCTCGATCGCGTCCAGCACCTGACGGCCGCTGTCGACCAGGTACATGTGATCGCCCGGGAACTCCGCATAGCTGAACCCGCTCGTGGTCGCGTCCCGCCACTGGCGGGCCTCCTCGGCGGTGACCAGGCCGTCGCGGTCGCCGCGCAGCGAGCAGATCGGCACCGACACCGGTACGTCGGTGCTCGGGACGTAGCTCTCGTGCATTTCGCAGTCGGCCTGCAGCACGGGCAGGATCAGTTCCCGCATCTCCGGGTGGTCGAGCGCCTCGTGCCGGAACCCCGCGAACTCCTCGACCCGGGCGAGGAACTCCTCGTCCGGCAGCCCCGCCGCCCGCCGCTCGCGCTGGGTCCACGGCCCCGGCGAGCCGCTGACGACCAGCCGCTCGACGTGCACGCCGCGCGGCTGCAGCAGATGCACCAGCTCGTAGGCGAGCACCGCGCCCAGGCTGTGCCCGAACAGCACGGTGTGCGCCCCCTCGCCGAGTTCCGCGACGATGTCGTCGACCGAGTTCTTGGCCGCTTCGACGACATTGCGGTACGGCGTCTGAAGGATCCGCCGTTCCCTGCCGGGGAGTTCGACCGGGACCACTCGCCAGCGGTCGGCGGCCAGCTCCCGCCACGGGTGGAAGAACGACGGACCTGCTCCCGCGAACGGCACGCACAGCAGCGTGGGTTCTGTCACCTCGGCCAACCCCAATCATCCATTCGGTGGTTCGTTGAATTACGCCAGCTTGCTGCCCACGACCTCGAAGAATTCGGCCACGGGTCCGGGCATGTGCATTTCGTGGTGCGTGGCGCGCACGTCGTGCACGTCGAGAGAACCGAGAACGTACGGCCGCCACAGATGCGCGTACGAGGTGTCCTCGAGGGAGGCGTTGAAATACAGCACATCGCCGCGGTAGACCGGCGATTCGAAATCCATCATGAGGGCCGCGTTGTTGGCCAGGATCTTCGACATGGTGTCCAGGAAGCCCTGCCGGTTGCCGGTGCGGATGTACTGGTTGAAGGATTCGTCGAGTTCCGCGCGATAGTCGGAGGACTCCTTGCCGGCGTGGACCTGCCTGAAGGCGTGCCCGCCGGGCTGGGCGTCCAGGACGGCCACCAGGGCGACCTCGTGGCCGCGCCGGTCGAGCGCGTCCGCGACGGCCTGCACCACGGTGCCGCCGTAGGACCAGCCGATCAGGTTGAAGGGCCCGTCCGGCTGGATCTTCAGCATCTGGGTGACGTAGTCGTCGATCATCTCCTGCGCGGAGCCGGCGAGGGGTTCCACGCCGTCGGAGCCGCGGGACTGCAGGGCGTAGGCCGGCCGGTCCGGCAGGTGCAGGACGAAGCTGTAGTACGCCCAGCCCAGCCCGCCCCCGCCGTGGAAGAACCACACCGGCGGCTTCCCGGTCCCGGGATCGCTGTTCAGCGGCAGGACGACCGCGAAGGAGTCGGCGTCGTCGTCGGGGATGCCGCCGGCGAGCATCAGCGCGGCCAGCTCGGCCACCGTGGGGTACCTGATGATCGTCCTGATGGGGATGTCGATGCCGAAGTCGTTGCGGATGCGGACGCTGAGCCGGGTGGCCAGCAGCGAGTGCCCGCCGAGCGCGAAGAAGCCGTCGTCGATGCCGACCTGCTCCAGGCCGAGGAGTTCGCCGAAGAGGGCGCACAGCTTTTCCTCGTAGGCGTTGCGCGGCCCGCGGCCCGCCACGGTGGTCCGGGTGTCCTCGGTCGGCAGGGCGCGCCGGTCGAGCTTTCCGTTCGAGGTCAGCGGAATCTCCGGCAGCGTGATCAGCGCGGAGGGCACCATGTAGTCGGGCAGGCGTTCCCGCAGGTACGCGGTCAGCTCCTCCGCCCTCAGGCCGGTGTCGAGCTCGGGCACCGCATAGCCGACGAGGCGCCTGTCGCCGTCGGTGGTCTCGCGCACCACGACCACGGCCTGGGCCACACCGGGGTGTCCGGCCATCGCCTGCTCGATCTCGCCCAGTTCGATCCTAAATCCGCGGATCTTGACCTGGGAGTCGGCCCGGCCCACGTACTCCAGGTGACCGCTCCTGCCCCAGCGGACCAGGTCGCCGCTGCGGTACATCCGCTCGCCCGGCGCGCCGTAGGGGCAGGCGACGAAGCGTCCCGCGGTCAGTGCCGGCCGGCCGTGGTAGCCACGGGCCTGGCCGTAGCCGGCCACATACAGCTCGCCCGTCACGCCGGGGGGCACGGGCTTGAGGTCGGTGTCCAGGACGTAGGCGCGCAGGCCCGGGACGGCCGGGCCGATCACGCTGGCCTGGTAGCGGGCGGCGCAGTGCTCGTCCAGGTCGATGCGGGTGACGTGCACGGTGGTCTCGGTGATGCCGTACATGTTCACCAGCCGCGGCGCATCGGCGGCGTGGCGGGCGTACCAGTCCGTGAGGCGGTGAAGGTCGAGGGCCTCGCCGCCGAACACGACGTAGCGCAGGGCCAGTTCCTGGCCGGGGTCCGCCGCGTCGGCCTGGATGAGCTGGTAGAAGGCCGAGGGGGTCTGGTTGAGGACGGTGACCCGCTCGCGGGCCAGCAGCCTGAGGAAGTCGCCCGGGGAGCGGGAGACGTCGAAGGGGACCACGACCAGGCGTCCGCCGTGCAGCAGCGGCCCCCACAGCTCCCACACCGAGAAGTCGAAGGCGTAGGAGTGGAAGAGGGTCCACACGTCGTCCGCGCCGAAGGCGAAGTCCTCGGTGGCGGTGAAGAGCCCGACCACATTGCGGTGCGGGATCAGCACGCCCTTGGGGCGGCCGGTCGACCCGGAGGTGTAGATCACATACGCGGTGTGGTCGGGGCGCAGGGCGGTGCGGCGCTCGGCGTCGGTGAGGTCGGTGTCCGCCTGCCCGGCAAACGCGCCGGCCTGGTCGAGGAGGACCAGGGGCAGGTCCTGGGCGGCGTCCTGGGCCGCGTCGGTCGTGCTGGTGGTCACCAGCAGGACCGGCTGGGCGTCCTGGACCAGGTAGGCGATGCGGTCGGCCGGGGAGTCGGGGTCGATCGGCAGATAGCCGCCGCCCGCCTTGAGCACCGCGAGCAGCGCGACGACCAGGTCCGCCGAGCGTTCCAGGCAGATCCCGACCAGGGACTCGGGGCCCACGCCCTGCGCGAGAAGGTGCCGGGCGAGCCGGTTGGCGCGGGCGTTGAGCTCGCCGTAGGTGAGCGTGGCGGTCTCGTGGACCACCGCGACCGCGTCGGCCCGCTGCCGCGCCTGCCGTTCGAACAGCTCGACCAGGGTGACCTCGGGGATGTCGCTACCGGCGGCGTTCACCTCGTTCAGCAGCCGCTCCCGCTCCCCCTCGATCAGCAGGTCGACGTCCCCGACGCGCATCTGGGGGTCGGCGGCCAGCTGCTCCAGCACCCGCACCAGCCGGGCGGCGATCACCTCGGCCGAGGCGCGGTCGAACAGGTCGGTCGCGTACTGCAGGTCGCCCCGCAGCGCCCCCGACTCGTCCACGCCGAGGAAGAAGGTCAGGTCGACCATGGCGGTCGACGGGATGGCCTGCTCGAACGTCATCTGCAGGCCGGGCAGTTCGAGGTCCGGCTTCTCGTAGCTCTGCCAGGCGAAGATCACCTGGAACAGCGGCTGGTACGCCGCGGAGCGTTCGGGGTTGATGGCCTCGACCAGGGTGTCGAACGGCACGTCCTGGTGCTCGTAGGCCGCCAGCGCCTTCTCCCGCACCTGCGCCAGCAGGTCGGTGAACGAGGGGTTGCCGGACAGATCCGCGCGCAGCACCTGGGTGTTGACGAAGCATCCGATCAGATCGGTCAGCGCCTCGTCGGTGCGCCCGGCGATCGGCGAGCCGATCGTCACGTCGTCGCCGCCGCCCAGGCCGCGCAGCAGCACCGCCAGCGCGGCCTGCAGCAGCATCGACATGGACGTCCCGCGTTCCTGGGCCAGCTTCTGCAGGCCGGCCGCCACTTCCGGGGCCACCAGCAGGGAGACCGTGTCACCGTCCGTGCCCGCCTCGGCCGGCCGCGGCCTGTCCAGCGGCAGGTTCAGCGGCTGCGGCACCCCCGCCAACTCCCCCCGCCAGTACTCGACCTGCGCGGCGGCGAGCGAGCCCGGGTCGGCCACGTCGCCGAGCACCTCGCGCTGCCACACCGCGTAGTCCTTGTACTGGATGGGCAGCGGTTCCCACTGCGGCGCCCGGCCGCCGCAGCGGGCGGTGTAGGCGTCGATCAGGTCCCGCATCATCGGCGCGCTGGAGCTGCCGTCGGAGGCGATGTGGTGGATGACCAGGACCAGGACATGCTCCTCGGGCGAGCAGCGCAACAGACTGGCCCGCAGCGGGAGTTCGGCCGACAGGTCGAAGCGGTGCGCGACGGCCTCGTCGATCGCGCCGGCCATGTCCTTCGGCGCCACGTCGACCACCGGCACCTGCGGCGCCGCCTGGGCCGTCGACAGGATCCGCGAGTACGGTTCACCGCCGTCGTCCGTCTGGTAGGTGGTGCGCAGGATCTCGTGCCGGTCGACCACGTCGCCAAGCGCCGCGACGAGGGCGCCTTGGTCCAGGGTCCCGGTCAGCCGGAACGCCGCCGAGATGTTGTAGGTCGCCGCCCCCCGCTCCAGTCTGTGCAGAAGCCACATACGGCGTTGTGCGAATGACAGCGGAATCATCACTTCACTCCTTTACCGAACATCTCGCGCAGACTGGGGCGACGGGAGGCGGCCGACTCCTGCGACCAGGCGGCGAGCGCGGCCACCGTCGGCAGGTCGAAGATCTTGCGGATGGGTATCTCGATGCCCAGCTCGGCGCGGGCGCGGCTGATCAGCCGGGTGGCGAGCAGGGAGTGCCCGCCCAGGGCGAAGAAGCCGTCGTCGACGCCGACCCGGTCCACGCCGAGGACCTCGGCGAACAGCCGGGCCAGGGTCTCCTCGCGGGGGGTGCCCGGCGCCCGGTAGGCGGCGCCGGTGAACTCGGGCTCGGGCAGCGCGGCCCGGTCCAGCTTGCCGTTGGGCATCAGCGGCAGCCGGTCCAGGAGCACGAACGCGGACGGCACCATGAACTCGGGCAGCCGCTCGGCGGCGTACCGGCGCAGCTGTTCGCCGGAGGTCTGTCCCGACGGCACCAGGTAGGCGATGAGCTGGGTGCCGGTGCCGCTCTTGTGGGCGATGACGGCGGCCTGGGCGATCTCGGGGTGTGCGGTGAGCGCGGCCTCGACCTCGCCGGGCTCGACGCGGAAGCCGCGCACCTTGATCTGCGCGTCCCCGCGGCCCACGTACTCCAGCTGGCCCTCGGTGCTCCAGCGGGCCAGGTCGCCGGTGCGGTACATGCGCGTGCCGGGCGGGCCGTAGGGGTCGGCGACGAAGCGCTCGGCGGTCAGGCCCGGGCGGCCGTGGTAGCCGCGGCCCACCATCCCGCCGACGTACAGCTCGCCGACCGCACCCGGCGGCACCGGAGCAAGGCCGGGGCCCAGCACGTAGGCCCGCATGTTGCCCAGCGGGGTGCCGACGGGCGCGCTGCCCGCCCCGTCCTGTGCGTGGCTGGTGGCGGTGAAGGTGGTGGCGTAGAACGACTCGCTCTGCCCGTAGGCGTTGACGACCCTGACGCCCGGGAAGGCGCCGTGCACCTTCTCGACCAGCGCGGCGGGCAGGGCCTCGCCGGCGAAGACGACCGTCTCCACGCGGGTGCGGCCGGCGAGGTCGTCGACGAGTTCGGCGAAGGCGGACGGCACGGTGGAGATGACGCTGCCGCTCCAGTCCTTGCGCTCGCCCAGGACCAGGACGTCCCGCACCAGTTCGACGGTGCCGCCGGTGGCGAGGGTCGTGAAGATCTCGAACGCCGAGACGTCGAAGTTGACCGACGCGCCCGCGAGCAGCCGCTTGCCCGGCGCCAGGCCCACCGCGGAGGCCAGCCGCAGCACGCCGTTGACCACGGTGGCGTGGGTGATGGCGACGCCCTTGGGCGTGCCGGTGGAGCCGGAGGTGTACATCACGTACGCCAACTGCTGGGCGTGGACGGCCGGTTCGGGGCCGGTGTGGTCGCCGGACAGCTCGAGCGTGTCGAGGAGGACGTCCGGGGCGTCGTGCTCCGGCAGCACCGCGACGGTCGCGGAGTCCGTCAGGACCAGGCGCGGCCGGGCCTCGTCGAAGATGGCCGCGAGGCGGTGGCCGGGGTACTTGGGGTCGACCGGCAGATACGCGCCGCCCGCCTTCAGGACCGCCAGCAGAGCGACGACCAGGTCCGCTGTGCGCGGCAGCGACACCGCGACCACCGACTCCGGTCCCACGCCACGGCCGGCCAGTTCGCGGGCCAGGCGGCCGGCGCGGGCGGTCAGCTCGCGGTAGGTGAGTGACTCGCCCCCGGCGAGAACGGCGACCTCGTCGGGGGTGCGTGCCGTCTGCGCCTCGACGAGGCCGGTGATCGTGACGTCCTCGGTGGGGACGGCGGTGTCGTTGAACTCCACCAGGAGGCGGTCGCGTTCGGCCGGTTCCAGGGTCTGAAGCTGCGCGACCGTCCGGTCGGGGGTGGCCGCCAGCTGCCGCAGGACGCGGACCAGCCGGGCCGCGTACCTCTGCACGGTGTCCCGGTCGAAGACACCGCGCGCGTACTGCAGGGTGAGCTGAAGGTGCGGTTCGAGAACCGCCATCAGGGTCAGGGGGTAGTTGGTGCCGGTGGACAGGCGCAGGCCGGTGACGGCGATGCCGTCCGCGGCGGCGGTGGCGGCGCCCAGGCCCTTCTCGTCGACCGGGTACGACTCGAAGACGACCAGCGTGTCGAAGAGGGAGGTGAGGCCGACGGACTGCTGGATCTGCGGGAGCCCGTGGTGGTGGTGGTCCAGCAGGCCGGCCTGCCGGCTCTGCAGCCGGGTGAGGACCTCGGCGAAGGTGTCGCCGGGCGCGTACGTGACGCGCACCGGAAGGGTGTTGATGAACATCCCGACCATCGACTCGACGTCCGCCACGGCGGGCGGGCGCCCGGAGACGGTGGCGCCGAGCACCACGTCCTGACGGCCGGTGAGCTCGCCGAGCAGCAGCGCCCACGCGCCCTGGAGCAGGCTGTTGACGGTGACGCCCAACGTCAAGGCGCACCGGCCCAGTTCGCCCGCCACCTCGGCCGGCAGGGCGACCTCGACCTGGTCGCGACCGTCGTCGCCGGGGCCCGCGGAGCCGGGGGCGAGCAGGGTCGGCTCCTCGATTCCGGCGAGTTCGGCCGCCCACGCCCGTGCGGAGGCCTCCGGGTCCTGCCGGGCGCGCCAGGACAGGAACGCGCCGAAGTCGCGGGCCGGGGGCAGCGCGGCCGGGTCGGCGCCGTTCGCGTAGAGCAGCAGCAGGTCCTGCAGCAGCAACGGCATGGACCAGCCGTCGAACAGGGCGTGATGGGCGCTCACCACGAGGTCGGCCCGGCCGGGTTCGAGGACGACGAGGGCCAGCCGCATCAGCGGCGGCGTGTCCACGGCGAAGTGGGTGGCGCGGTCCTGGGCGAGGAACCGCTCGAACGTCTCGGTCCGCTCCGCCGCACCGGCCGCGGTCAGGTCGAGGTGCTGCCACGGCAGCACCACCGTGTGCGGTATCGCCTGGACGACGTCGCCGTCCGCCCGGTCGACGAACGCCGCGCGCAGGCCCGGATGACGCCCCAGCAGTGCCTGGCCGGCCCGGCGCATCCGCTCCGGGTCGACCTCGCCGGACAGCTGGAACACCATCTGCATGTGGTAGGCGTCGAACGACGCCCCGGCCAGCAGCGTGTGGAACAGCATCCCGGACTGCGCCGGTGTCACCGGCCACACCTCGGCCAGCCGGCCGAAGCGGGCCTCCCAGGTGTCGATCTCCTGCTGGCCCACGTCGACCAGGGGCGCGTCGCTCGGGGTGAGCCCGCCGGCCCCGGGTGTGGCGGCGTGCCGGGCCAGGCCGGTCAGCGCCCGCACCCACAGGTCGGCCAGCTCGCTCACCTCGGCGCGGGAGAGCACCCCGGCCGGGAAGCCGAAGTAGGCGGTCAGCTCGTCGCCGCGGTCGGTGGGGGCGGCGACCGCGTTGATCTCCAGGGCCGACAGCACCGGCATGTCCGCGTCCGGTGCGGCGATCAGGTCCTGGTGCGTGGTGTCCGGCGTCCAGCCCAGGCCCCGCAGGTCCTCGGGGAGGTCCGCGCCGGAGGTCCGGCCGAGGTAGTTGAACCCGATCTGCGGCTGTCGTGCTCCGGCCAGCGCGGCGGCGGTCTGGGGGTTGAGGTGGCGCAGCAGGCCGTAGCCGATGCCGTTGTCCGGTACCGCCCGCAGTTGTTCCTTGACGGCCTTGATCGCCCGTCCGGCGGCCGGGCCGCCGCCCAGGGCGTCCGCGATGTCGATGCCCGTCAGGTCCAGGCGCACCGGGAACATCGCGGTGAACCAGCCGACCGTGCCCGACAGGTCCGCGCCGGGCACCACCTGCTCTTCGCGGCCGTGCCCTTCCAGCCGGACCAGCGTCGAGGCCCCGGCCGTGCCCCGCGCCCGGCGCCAGTTGGCGAGGGCCAGCGCGAGGGCGGCCAGCAGTCCGTCGTCGGCACCGCCGCGGAACACCGCGGGCACCGTGTTCAGCAGGGTGTGTGTGACGTCGGCCGGGACCTGGACGCGCACCGTGTCCACGGTGGCGGCGACATCGCGTGCGGGGTCCACCTCCCGTGCTCCCAGCACCGGCTCGTCCGCGCGCAGGATCTCCTGCCACACGGGCAGTTCCGCCACCCGCTCGCCGGTGGCCGCCTCGTCCGCCAGGGCGTGCGTCCACCGGCGCAGCGAGGTTCCCACCGCGGGCTGCGCAGGGGTGCGGCCGTCGCGGACCCGCTGCCAGGCGGACACCAGGTCCGGCAGCAGGATCCGCCACGACACCCCGTCGACGACCAGGTGGTGCAGCACGATCAGCAGCCGGTCGGTGTCCGTGTCGGAGGTGAACCGCACGAACTGCGCCATGACGCCCGCGTCCGGGTCCAGCCGGCCTGCGGCCGCGTCCAGCTCGGCCTGCACATCGGCGTCGCCGTGGCGGACTTCCCGCAGCAGCCTGCCGGCGTCCACGCTGCCCGCCGGTTCGATCCGCAGGCCCGGCCGGGCCCGGTCGAGCCGGGCCCGCAAGCCGTCGTGCCGCTCCAGCACGGCCTGCAGCGTGGCGAGCAGCCCCGCGCGGTCGATGTCCTCGGGCAGGGTCAGCAGCGCCGACATGCAGAACCGGCCGATGCCGCCGCCCAGCGCCAGTACGTGCGCCGCCGTCGGCGGCAGCGGGGCCCAGCCCACGCCGCCGCCCGGCAGCTCGGCCAGGGTCACGCGCTGTTCTTCTGCCCGGCTCCCGACCAGTTCCGCGAGCCGGGCGACCGTGCGGTGCTCGAAGATCTCCCGCGTGCTGACCACGACGCCGCGCGCCTTGGCGCGCGCGACGACCTGGATGGAGCGGATGCTGTCCCCGCCGCTGGTGAAGAAGTCGTCGTCGATGCCCACCTGCCCGGCGTCGAGCACGTCGGCGTACACCTCGGCCAGCACCCGCTCCGCCTCACTGCGCGGCGCCCGGTAGGCGGTGGCGGTGAACTCCGGTTCGGGCAGCGCCGCCCGGTCCAGCTTTCCGCTCGCGGTCAGCGGCAGCCGGTCCAGCACCACCAGCACGGCGGGCACCATGTAGTCCGGCAGCCGCTCGGCGGCGAACTGCCGCAGCTCCGCCACCGACACATTGGCGCCGGTGGCCGCGGGCGCCACATAGCCGACGAGCCGCGTGGTGCCGCTGTCGTCCGCGCGCACCGTGACCACGGCCCGGCCGATCGCGGGATGCGCGGCGAGGACCGTCTCGATCTCGGTCGGCTCGACGCGGATGCCGTTGACCTTGACCTGGGTGTCGGCCCGTCCCGCGTAGCCGAGTTGGCCGTCCGCGTCCCATCGGGCCAGGTCGCCGGTGCGGTACATGCGCGCGCCGGGCGGGCCGAAGGGGCAGGCCACGAACCGCTCCGCGGTCAGCTCCGGCCGGCCCTGGTAGCCGCGGGCGAGCAGGCCACCGACGTACAGTTCGCCGATGACACCGGGCGGGACCGGAGCGAGGTCCGGCCCCAGCACGTAGGCGCGCATGTGGGCCAGTGGCCGTCCGACCGGTATGGCGCCGGTTTCGGCGGGCTGGCGCGGGAGCGTGTACGTGGTGGCGTAGAAGCTTTCGGTCTGTCCGTAGGCGTTGACGACCCGGACACCGGGCAGGGCGTCGTGGACCGTGCGGACCAGGTCGGCCGAGAGCGCCTCCCCGGCGAAGACGACGGTGTCCACGTCGAGTTGGAGGCCGCCCGGGGCGTTGATCTGGTCGAGCAGCGCGGCGAACACGGTGGGCACGGCGGAGACGGTGGTGCCCGACCAGCTGTCGCGTTCGGTGAGTTCGAGGACGTCGCGGACGACTTCGACGCTCGCCCCCGTGGTGAGTCCGGTGAAGATCTCGAACACGGAGACGTCGAAGTTCACCGAGGTCGCGGCGAGCATCCTCGACCCCGCCTCGACCTGCACCATCCGGCGCAGGTCCTGCACCCCGTTGGCCACGGCGGCATGGGTGACGGCGACCCCCTTGGGCGTCCCGGTCGATCCCGAGGTGAACATCACGTAGGCCAGCTGGTCCGGCCCGATGCGGACGTCCGGGGCCTCGGGAGCGGGGCCGTCCAGGGGCAGGTCGTCCAGGTGCAGGACCGGCGGCCGGCCGGCGGCCACGGTCGCCGCCGTGGCGTGGTCGGTCAGCACCAGGGCCGGATCGGCCGCGCCGAGCAGCAGGCCGACGCGTGCGGCCGGGTAGTGGGGGTCGATCGGCAGGTAGGCGCCGCCGGCCTTGAGCACGGCCAGCAGGGCGACCACCAGGTCCGCGGTGCGGGGCAGGGCCACGGCGACCAGGACGTCCGGTCCGACCCCGTGCTCCCGCAGCACCGCGGCCAGCCGGCCTGCGCGGGCGTCCAGTTGACGGTACGACAGCGTGGTCGGCCCGCACACCACCGCCATCGCGTCCGGGGTCTGCTGCACCTGGGCGGCGAACAGCTCCACCACCGTCGATCCGCATACCGGCGTTGTCGTGTCGTTCACCCGGGTCAGGGCGTCGCGTTCGGCGTCGGTGAGCACGTCCACCGCAGCGAGCCGCGCCCCGGGGTCGGCGACCACCTGCCGCAGCACGCGCAGGTAGCGGTCGACGATGCTCACGGCCGTGGTGTGGTCGAACAGTTCGGCCGCGTACTCGAGGCGCCCGTACGCGCCCCCGGACGGGGCCGGGACGATGTTGAAGAACAGGTCGAACTTCGCGGTACCGGTTCCCACCGGCAGGGGGGTGACCCGCAGGCCCGGTATCTCGATCTGCGACCACTCGAACTGCCAGGCCAGCATGGTCTGGAACAGCGGCTGGTACGAGGTGGTCCGGTCCGGCGCCAGCAGCTCCACCAGGCGCTCGAACGGCACGTCCTGGTTGTCGTAGGCGGCAAGAGCGCGCTCCCGCACCTGCTCCAGCAGATCACCGAACGCCGGGTTTCCCGACAGGTCGACGCGCAGCACCCAGGTGTTGGCGAAGAACCCGATCAGATCGTCGAGTTGCTCGTCGGCGCGCCCCTCGATCGGGCTGCCGACCGTCAGGTCGTTGCCGGCGCCGAGGTGGTGCAGGAGCACCGCGAGCACGGCCTGGGCGACCATGGGTGCGGTGGCACCGCGCTCCGCGGCCAGCTTCCCCACCCCGGCGAGGAGTTCGGCGTCCAGCTCGAAGTCGACGTGCCCGCCGCGGTGGTCGGAGGCCGTCGGCCGCGGCCGGTCCAGCGGCAACTGCACCGGCTGCGGCACTCCGGCCAATTCCTGCCGCCAGTACTCCAGTTGCTCCGCGGCGAGGCTCTCGGGATCGTCTTCGTCGCCCAGCAGCTGCCGCTGCCACAGCGTGTAGTCCTTGTACTGCACCGGAAGCGGCGTCCACTGCGGGGCGCTCCCCCGGTGGCGGGCCGTGTACGCCGACACCAGATCCTTCAGGAACGGCGCCATCGACGCCCCGTCCGCGGCGATGTGGTGGAACACGAACACCAGCACGTGCTCCTGGGGGGAGATACGGAAAACGGTGGTCCGCAGGGGGAGTTCGGTGTCCAGGTCGAACCCCTCGCACACGACCTCCCCCAGCGCCGAGTCCACCGCTTCCGCGGCCACGTCGACCACCCGGAACACGGTGGCCGCCTCCTGGGGCGGCAGGATCCGCTGCTCGGGCGTGCCGTCCGCGTTCTCGACGACCAGCGTGCGCAGGCTCTCGTGCCGGGTGACGACATCCGTCACCGCCGCGGCCAGGGCCGCCGTGTCCAGGGGCCCGTCCAGGCGCAGGGCGAACGGGAAGTTGTAGGTCGCGGACGGGCCTTCCAGACGGTGCAGGAACCACAGTCGACGTTGGGCGAATGACAGCGGAATCATCGACGCTCTCCTACACAGTCATCTGGCGCAGCTGGGGGCGGTTCGGCTTGCGCCGCTGAGGGCGATCCGAGGTGGTCAGTTCCTCGATGCGGGCCGCGAGTTGGGCCACGGTCGGATGGCGGAAGACCATCGTGACCTTCGATTCGACGCCGAATTCCCGGCGGATCCGGCCGCTCAGCCGGGTGGCGGAGAGCGAGTGGCCGCCGCAGGCGAAGAAGTCCTCGTCGATGCCGACCTCGTCCCTGCCGAGCAGTTCGGCGAAGAGCCGGCACAGGGTTTCCTCGGTGGGGTTGCGCGGTCCCCGTCCGGTGCCGGCCCGGCCCTGGTCGGGTGCGGGCAGCGCGGCGCGGTCGAGCTTCCCGCTCGGGTTGGTGGGGAACGCGGCGAGCGGCACGATCGCCGACGCCACCATGTACTCCGGCAGGCGTTCGCGGAGCAGGTCGGTCAGCGGCCCGACGTCCAGCCCGGCCGGGTCCGCCTTGCCGGCCGGCACCACATAGGCGACCAGCCGCTGGTCGCCGGGCACGTCCTCGCGCACCACGGCGACCGCGTGCGCCACCGCCGGGTGCTCGGCCAGCACATGCTCGATCTCACCGAGCTCGATCCTGAAGCCGCGGATCTTCACCTGGAAGTCGGTGCGCCCGATGTACTGCAGCCGGCCCCCCTCGCCCCACTGCACCAGATCCCCGGTGCGGTACATGCGCGCGCCAGGCCGGCCGAACGGGCAGGCCACGAACCGTCCCGCGGTCAGGTCCGGCCGGCCCTGGTAACCGCGGGCCAGGCCGTCGCCGGCGATGTACAACTCGCCCTGCACGCCGCGCGGGACCGGACGCAGCCGCGCGTCGAGCACGTACACCTGGGTGTTGCCGATGGGTGCCCCGATCGCCGGGACGCCCGTCCCGGGCTCGACCGGTGCGGTCGTCGACCAGATCGTCGTCTCGGTCGGGCCGTACACGTTGGCCACGTCGGCCGCCTGTGCGGTCAGGGCCTGGGCCAGGTGCGGCGGCAGCGCCTCCCCGCCGACCAGGATCCTCAGGCCCCGCGCGCCGTCCGGCTCGTCCATGAGCAGCATCTGCCAGAACGCCGGTGTCGCCTGGACGAGGGTGACGTCATAACGGCGGATCATCTCCACCACGGCCGAGGGCTGGGAGACGGTCTCCTTGCCCGCGAGCACCACCGCCGCGCCGGAGATCAGCGGCAGGTACAGCTCCAGGCCCGCGATGTCGAACGAGACCGTGGTCACGGCGAGCAGCCGGTCCGCCGGGGTCAGCGGGAACCGCCGCCCCATCGTGGCCAGGAAGTTCGCCAGGGCGCCGTAGGTGACCGCGACGCCCTTCGGCTTCCCCGTGGAGCCCGAGGTGTAGATCACGTAGGCGGCGTTGTCCGGGCGGACGGCCGTCCTGGGCGCGGTGGCCGGGTAGTCCGAGCAGTCCGCGCCGGCCAGCGCATCGGCGTCGAGCACGAGCGTGGGGCGGGCGTCCTCAAGGATGTGGTCGATGCGGGAGCGCGGGTGCTCCGGGTCGATCGGGACGTAGGTCGAGCCGGTCTTCAGCACCGCCAGCAGGGCGACCACGAGGTCGGCGGACCGGGGCAGCCGCACGGCGACCAGCGACTCCGGCCGCACCCCGCGCTCGCTCAGCCAGTGCGCCAGCCGGTTGGTCCGCTCCTCCAGCTGCCCGTAGGTCAGTTGCTCGTCCTCGGCGGCCACCGCGAGGGCCCCGGGCGCCGCCTGGGCCTGGCGGCGCACGGCCTGCACCAGGTCCGGCTGAAGGGTCGGCTCGGCGGTGTCGTTCACCTTGTGCAGCAGCCAGGTCCGCTCCTCCTCGCCGAGGACGTCGATGTCCGCCAGGCGCGTTGCCGGATCGGCGAGGAGCTGCTCCAGCACCCGCACGAGGCGGGCGGCGATCGCCTCGGCCGCGTCGCGGTCGTAGAGGTTGTTCTGGTAGTCGAGGGAGAGCCGCAGGTAGGGGTCGGAGGAGTTGAGGGTGAGCGGGTAGTGGGAGCCCGCGAACGGCCGGATGCCGTCGATCGTGAAGCCCGCCGAGGTGTTCGCGTCGACCATGCCCTCGCGGTCGATCGGGTAGTTCTCGAACACGACGAGCGTGTCGAACAGGGCGGGCAGCCCAACCCCGCGCTGGATGTCGGCCAGCCCGTAGTAGTGGTGGTCGAGCAGGGCGATCTGCCGGTCCTGCAGGCCGGTGATGATGTCGCCCAGGCTGTCGCTGGGCCGGCAGTACACCCGGGTCGGCAGGGTGTTGATGAACAGGCCGACCATCTGGTCGGAGCCGGTCAGGTCGGCCGGGCGGCCGTTGACGGCGGCCCCGAACACCACGTCCTGCTGCCCGGTCAGCTGCGAGAGCAGGATCGCCCACGCGCCCTGCAGGAGGGTGTTCAGCGTGACACCGAGTTCCGCGGCGCGCCGGGCGAGTTCGCGGCCCTTGTCGATCGACAGCGGCACCTCGACCCGGCCGAGGGCGGAGGCCGCCTCCTGGAGGGGGGCGCCCGGGGCCACGAGGGTCGGCTGGTCGAATCCGTCGAGCTCGGCCTGCCAGCGGGCCGCCGCCGCCTGCCGGTCCTGCCTCGACAGCCAGGCCAGGTAGTCGCCGTAGGAGCGGACCGGAGCCAGGTCGTGGGTGCCGGAGTACAGCCGGATCAGATCCGTGATCACCATCGGCGACGACCAGCCGTCGAAGAGGGTGTGGTGGGCGGTGACGATGAGTTTCGCCCGCTGCGGCCCGCAGGTGAGCAGGGCCAGGCGCAGCAGCGGCGGCCGGGTGGGGTCGAGTTGGTCGGCCCGGTCGTCGGCGAGGGCCTCATCCAGCGCCGCGTCCTGCTCGGCTTCGCCGCGGCCGGTCAGATCGAGGTGCCGCCAGGGCAGGGCGACATGGTCCGGCACGACCTGGACCGGGTCGCCGCCGGCTGTTTCGAGGAACGCGGAGCGCAGGTTCGGATACCGCTCCAGCAGCGCCTGCCCGGCCGCCCGCATGCGCGCCGGGTCCACGTGCCCGGACAGGTGCAGCACGAACTGCATGTGGTAGACGTCGAAGGTGCCGTCGGCGAGCGCGGCCTGGAACTGGATGCCGGACTGTCCCGGGGCCTGCGGCCACACCTCGGCCAGCCGGCCGTAGCGCTCCTCCCAGCTCTCGATCTCGTCCTGGTCCACCGTGACCAGCGGGGCGTCGCAGGGGGTGAGCCCGCCGATGTGGGGGTGGGCGGCGTGCGCGGCCATGCCGTGCAGCACCTCGACCCACAGCTCGGCCAGTTCGGCGGCCTGCTCGCGGGAGAGCACCCCGGTGGGGAACATGAAGGCGGCCTGCAGCCGGGTGCCGTCGGCGGATTCCGTGGCCAGGGAGTTGACCTCCAGCGCGGACAGCGCGGGCAGGTCCGGGTCGGGCTGTGCGATCAGCTCGGCGGACCAGGACGCCGGCCCCCATCCGTCGGTGCGCAGGTGCTCGGGCACGTCGGCGTCGGAGATCCGGCCGAGGTAGTTGAACCCGATCTGCGGGGCCGGGTGGTCGGCGAGCTGCTCGGCGGTCTCCAAGTTGAGGTAGCGCAGCAGCCCGTATCCCAGGCCCTTGTCCGGCACCTGCCG
Source organism: Streptomyces sp. NPDC050211 (assembly GCF_040656035.1). Classification (NCBI taxonomy): domain Bacteria; kingdom Bacillati; phylum Actinomycetota; class Actinomycetes; order Kitasatosporales; family Streptomycetaceae; genus Streptomyces; species Streptomyces sp. NPDC050211. The sequence continues at coordinate 16,615 of NZ_JBFALC010000086.1, read as the reverse complement.
CAGCTGCTCCTTGACCCGCTTGATCGCGGTGCCGGCCGCGGGGCCGCCGGCCAGTACGTCGGCCAGGTCCACGCCCTGGACGTCGACGCGGGCCGGGTACATGGTGGTGAACCATCCGACGGTCCTGGACAGGTCGGCGCCGGGGACGGCGTCCTCCTCGCGGCCGTGCCCCTCCAGGCGGACCAGGGTCGAGCCGTCCGCGTCGCGCCACCGGCTCACCGCCAGGGCGAGCGCGGCGAGCAGCACGTCGGTCCCGGTGCCTCGGTATGCCGCGGGAAGCCTGGTCAGTACGGCCTCGGTGACGGCGGCGGGCAGCTCCACCCGCACGGTGTCGACGGTGGACCACACATCCACCGCCGGGTCGAACGCCCGCGTGCCCAGCGGGGGGTTGGGCGATTCGAGCACGTTCTGCCAGTACGTCAGTTCCGCTTCGCGCTGATCGGAGTGGGCCTCGTCCTCGAGCGCCGCCGCCCAACGGCGGGCCGAGGTGCCGACCGCGGGCAGGTCGGGCGTCTGGCCGGAGCGGACCTGCTGCCACGCCTCGGCGAGGTCCGACATGAGGATGCGCCAGGAGACACCGTCGACCACCAGGTGGTGCAGCACCACGAGCAGCCGGCCCGCACCCGAGCCCGGGGCGAACCAGACGAAGCCGGCCAGGATCCCGGCTTCCGGGTCGAGCCGGCCGACCGCGTCGTCGAGTTCCGTCTTCGCCGCCGCCAGCAGGGCCGGCTCGTCCCAGCGGCCGTCGCAGTCGACCCGGCGGATCAGGTCCGCCGCCCGTACGGTGCCCTGCTGGCGTGCGAGAAGGGAGAGTTCGTCGCCACGCACCAGCTGGGCGCGCAGCAGGTCGTGCCGGTCCAGGACGGCGTCCAGCGTCGCGGCGAGGCCGTCCGCGTCGATGCCCGCGGGCAGCTCGAGCACCATCGACATGGCGAATCGATTCGTCCCGCCGCCGTGCTCGAACACCTGCCGGGCCACCGGCTGCAGCGGCATCGCGCCGATGCCGCCGTCCTCGTCCTCGGCGAGCACGGGCACCCGTCCCGCGCGGTCGGCGGCCACCTCGGCCAGCCGGGCCGCCGTGCGGCACTCGAAGATCTCCCGCGTGGTCAGTTCCAGGCCCCGGGCGCGGGCCCGCGCCACCACCTGGATGGAGCGCAGGCTGTCCCCGCCCACCGCGAAGAAGTCGTCGTCGATGCCGACCCGTTCCACGCCGAGGACGTCCGCGTAGGCGGCGGCGATGATCTTCTCGGTGTCGGTGCGGGGCTCCCGGTAGGCCTCGCCCCCGAACTCCGGTTCGGGCAGCGCGGAGCGGTCCAGCTTGCCGGTCGGCCCGAGCGGCAGCCGGCCCAGGGCCACGAACGCCGAGGGGACCATGTAGTCGGGCAGCCGCGCGGCGACGAACTTGCGCAGTTCGGCGGCGGAAGCGCCGGACTGCACATCCACATCGCCGATGCCGCCGACGCCGTCGTCGCCGACGGCGCCCTCGCCGGTGTGCACCACGTAGGCGACGAGCTGCTTTCCGCCCGAGGGCGTCGGCCGGCCGATCACCACGGCCTCGCTGATGCCGGGGTGCGCGGTGATCGCGGCCTCGACCTCGGCCGTCTCGATGCGGAAGCCGCGCACCTTCACCTGGCCGTCGCCGCGGCCGACGCACTCCAGTTGCCCGTCCGCGTTCCAGCGGGCCAGGTCGCCGGTGCGGTACATCCGCTCGCCGGGCGGGCCGAAGGGGCTGGCCACGTAGCGTTCGGCGGTCAGGCCGGGGCGGCCGTGGTAGCCGCGGCCCAGGCAGGTCCCGGCCACATACAGCTCACCGATCACGCCCTGCGGCACCGGGGCGAGGCCGGGGCCCAGCACGTAGGCCCGCATGGCGGCCAGCGGGGTGCCGATGGGCGCCACGTCGCCCTCCGCCCACTGCTCGGACGCCGCGAGGGAGAACGTGGTGGCGTAGAAACTCTCGCTCTGCCCGTAGGAGTTGACGATCTGCGCGCCGGGCAGGGCCTCGCGCACCTGCCGTACCAGCCGGGCCGGGAGCACGTCGCCGGCGAAGACGACCGTGCGCACGTCGGGCGCCTTGTGCAGGTGGCCCACCAGTTCCCCGAGCACCGAGGGGACGCCGCTGATCACGTGTCCGTCCCAGCCGTCCCGCTCGCCGAGTGCCAGCGCGTTGGCCACCAGCTCGGCCGTGCCGCCGGTGGTCAGGGTGGTCAGCAGCTCGAAGACCGAGACGTCGAAGTTGACCGAGGTGCCGGCCAGCATCCGCCAGCCGGGCGGCGCGTCCAGGACGCGCACCAGGTCCCGCACCCCGGCCACCAGGCCCCGGTGGGTGATCGTCGCGCCCTTCGGCGTGCCCGTGGAGCCGGAGGTGTACATCACGTACGCCAGGTGGTCCGGGCCCAGCGGGGCGACGCGGGCGGCGTTGTCCGGGGCCCCCTCGGGCGTGTCCCACTGCGCGCGGTCGTCGAGGTTGACGGCCGTCATGTCGTGGTGCGGCAGCTCCTGCCACGTCGCGGTGTCGGTGAGGGCGAACCGCGGGCGGGCTTCGGACAGCACGGTCTGCGCCCGCCCGCTGAGGTACTTGGGGTCCATCGGCACGTACCCGGCGCCGGACTTGAGGATCCCGAGCAGGCCGGCCACCAGGTCCTCGGTGCGCGGCAGCGCGAGGACGACCAGGTCCTCCGGTCCGGCGCCGCGCCGGATGAGCTCCCAGGCGACGCCATTGGCCCTCTCGTCGAGGTCGCGGTAGGTCAGGGTCCGGCCCTCGCACACCAGCGCCGGGGCGTCGGGCGTGCGGGCCACCTGGCTCTCGAACAGCTCAGGGACCGTCAGATCGGATGCCGCTGCGACATCGGCGTTGTTGTCGAAGCGGGTGAGCAGCAACTCCCGCTCGGCCGCCTCGAGCACGTCGACGGTGGCAACGGCGCGCTCCGGGTCGGCCACGAGCCGGCCCAGGACGCGCACGAACCGCTGCGCGAGGCTCTCGGCGGTAGCCCGGTCGAACAGGCTGGTGGCGTACTCCAGACGGCACTGCGCCCCGCCCGCGTTGTCCGGGAGCAGGTCGAAGAACAGGTCGAACTTGGCCGTGTTGGTCTCCAGCCGCTCGACCTGGACGCCGAGGCCGGGCAGCTGCAGGTCCGGCACGGGCGGCTGCCAGGAGAGCATGACCTGGAAGAACGGGTTGTAGGCGGTGGACCGGTGCGGGTTGAGCAGCTCCACCAGCCGCTCGAAGGGCATGTCCTGGTTGTCGTACGCGGCCAGCGACCGCTCCCGCACCCGCTGCAGCAGCCCGCGGAAGGTCGGGTTCCCGGACAGGTCGACGCGCAGCACCCAGGTGTTGACGAAGAACCCGACGAGGTCACGCAGTTCCTCGTCGGTGCGGTCGGTGATCGGCGCGCCGATCGGCACGTCGTCACCGCAGCCGAGGTGGTGCAGGAGCACCCCCAGCGCCGCGTGCATGACCATCGACACCGTGGTGTCCAGCTCCGCGGCCAACTTCTCCACGGAGGCGAGCAGGGCGGGGTCGAGGGAGAACGGGACCCGGTCGCCCTCAGGGCTCATCACCCTCGGGCGCGGGCGGTCGGTGGGCAGGTCCAGCGGCTGCGGCAGATCGGCCAACGCCTCACGCCAGTACGCCAGTTGCCTGGCGGACACGCTCTCCGGGTCGGCCTCGTCGCCGAGCACGTCCCGCTGCCACAGCGTGTAGTCCGCGTACTGCACCGGCAGCGGCTCCCACGCCGGGGCGCTGCCCGCGCTGCGGGCCGCGTACGCGGTGGTGATGTCGCGGAACAGCGGCCCGAAGGACTCCCCGTCCACGGCGATGTGGTGGGCCACCACGACCAGGGTGTGGTCACCCGGCCCGCACCGCACCAGCCGGGCCCGGATCGGCATGTCGGCGGCCAGGTCGAAGGTCTCGGTGGCCGCCTGGTCGACCGCCGCCGCCCGCTCGTCCTCCCCCGCCACCTCGACGACCGGCAGGGCGAACGGCTGCCGGCCCGAGGCCAGCACCTGCTGGTGCGGGACGCCGTCGTCGCCCTCGACGATCACCGTGCGCAGAACCTCGTGCCGGTCGATGACATCGCGGAGCGCCGCCCGCAGCGCGGCCACGTTCAGCTCACCGGTCAGCCGCAGGGCGAAAGCGCCGTTGTAGGTCGGTGAAGGGCCTTCGAACCGGTCCACGAACCACAGCCGGCGCTGCGCGAACGACAACGGGATCATTGTGTCTCCAAATCGGCGGAACCAGGGAGCAAGGCGTCACTCAGCCCTGGTCGAGCAGGGTCAACAGGTCGTCGTTGTAGAAGTCGTCGATGGAGCACGCCCCCGACAGCGTCGAGAAGTACCGGTCGATGTGCTCCTGGTGGCCGACCAGCTTGCGGAGCATCTCGGTGCGCCCCTCGGGCTTGAGCTCGGCCACGTTGAGGGCGCCCTGGTAGTGGTTGAGGGCCTCGTTGCTCAGTTCGTTCTCGTAGCGCCGCAGCGCCGAGTTGAGCGCGGCGTCGTCGTGCAGCCGCTCGCCGATGAGGTCGGTGAGCGTCTGGGCCTGGACGAAGGCCTCGGTGATGCCGCGGGCGGTGATGGAGTCCTTGTGGTTCACCGCGTCACCGACCAGCACCCAGCCGGGCCCATAAGCCTTGCGGAAGTAGTTCTCCTGGTGTCCGGTGCCGTACAGCTGCTCCTCGCGCCGGCCCGACCGCATCCGCTCGTACAGCTCGGGCGCCGTGGTGCGGAAGGCGTCGAGGTAGGCGGGCTCCACGTTCTTGCGGACCTGGTGGTAGTCGTCCTGCGGGAAGTAGGCCATGAGCAGCGTGAGGTCGTCGTTGGTGGGCAGGACGCCGATCCAGCGCCCCGGCCGCTCGTACAGCTCGAAGTGCGCGGGAACCCCGGACCAGTAGCTGTAGTAGGTGGTGGTCATCCGCGGATGCTCGATGACGTTCTCGGCGCCGGCCTTGCGGGCCACCAGCGAGCGCATGCCGTCCGCGCCGACGACCAGGCGGGCCCGGTCCGTCGCCTCGGCGCCGCCGGGCGTGGTGTAGCGCACGCCGGCGACCCGGTCGCCCTCGAACACCAGGTCCTTGACCGCGCAGCCCTCCCGGAACTCCACGCCGGCCGCCACCGCACCGCCGGCGAGGATCGGGTCGAGCACGTACCGCCGCGGCGCGTACGTGGTCGTCAGGCCGTCGATCGGCAGGGAGAAGCCCTCGATGCGGACCCCCGGCCCCTCGTAGCTCTGGCGGGTGATGGGCTGGGCGCCCGAGTCGCGGATCTGCTCCAGCAGCCCCCACCGGTTGAGCAGCGCCACGCCCTGCATATGGAGGTAGTGCGAGGACAGCGTGTCCTGCGGGAAACGCGCCTTCTCCAGGAGCAGGACGCGATAACCCTGCTGCGCGAATAGCATGGCCGTCGGCGAGCCCGCACAACGGGCACCGATGACAATCACGTCGTACATGGCGCGCCTCTCTTGCCAGTAGATTTCTGATACACCGCGGCTGCAGCCGGACCTATCGGGTCACCGCACCCTGGGATTCGAGATAAGCGGAGATCGACGCCACCGTCGGGTGGAGGAACAGCTGGTCCATCGGGACCTCGGCGCCCAGCTCCGTCAGGTAGGCGCCCTGAATATTGACCATGACCACGGACTGGCCGCCCAGGGCGAAGAAATCGTCGTCGAGTGCAATGTCATCGCGCTTCAGTTCCCGGCACCAAATGGCGCGCACGCGGTCGGAAATCATCACGGTCCTCTCGGTTTTCATGCTTCGACCAGCGCCGCGCGGTCCACTTTCCCGTGCGGGCTCAGCGGAATGTGCGGGATGTTCAGGAACCTGGCCGGGATCATGTTCCGCGGCAGGGTTTCCAGCAGGCGGGTGCGTACGTCGTCCGCGGCGAGGTCGTCCCCGGCCGGGACGAGGAACGCGACCAGCTCCACCTCGCCGGAGTCGGTGCGGGTGACCGCCACGGCGGCCTCGCGGACCCCGTCCAGCCGGGCGAGCGCGCGCTCGATGTCGGTGGGGTCGATGCGCATGCCGCGGACCTTCACCTGCGCGTCGATCCGGCCGAGGACGACGAGGTCGCCGGCCTCGGTGACATAGCCGCGGTCGCCCGTGCGGTACACCCTGCGCGGCTCTCCGTCGACGTCGATCGTCGTGAACTTCCGCTTCTCGGGGCCGGTGTTGAGGTAGCCCGCGCCGACGCCGGCCCCGGCGATGCAGATCTCGCCCTGCTCCCTGGGCCCGACGGGCCGCAGCTGCTCGTCGAGGAGGTGGATGTCGGTGTTGTAAGCCGGCCTGCCGACCGGTGGGATGTCGTGTTCGCCGGGCCGGTAGCCGGCCAGGTCGTACGACGTGGCGACGTCCGTGCACTCGGCGACGCCGTACTGGTGCAGCAGGGTGCAGGTGTTGCCCTCGCGCCGCGCCCAGTCGGTGAGCCGTTCGGCCTTCAGCGCCTCCCCGCCGAACAGCACGTAGTCGAGGCGGGCCAGCGCGTCGCCGCCGCGGGCCCGCTCCCAGTCCACCAGCAGGTACAGCGTGCTGGAGGCGCAGTGCACCACGCGGATGTCGTGCTCGGTCAGGGTGCGGTAGGCCAGCATGGCGTCGAAGTTCCGGCTCGCCAGCAGGTGCTGGGTGGCGCCGCAGAACAGCGGTGTCATCAGGGCGCGTTGGGAGAGGTCGAAGCCGAAGGCGCTGACCACCAGGTTGTGCGAGCCGCGGTGCAGGCCGTACTCGAGCCGCAGCCAGTTCATCAGGTTGAACCAGCCCTCGTGCCGCACCGCGGTCAGCTTCGGCGTACCGGTCGACCCGGACGTGAAGACCGCGTAGCACACGTCGTCGCCGGTGACGTCGGCCTGGGGAGAGGTCGCCGCCAGGCCTGCCAGGTGATCGGCGAGCTGCTCCAGGTCGACGACCTCGGCGGCCGCCGACTCGACCATCTGGGCGGTCGCCGGGGAGGCCACGATCAGGGCGAGATGGGGGATCTGGCCCAGCAGCAGCTGGAGCCTGGCCGCCGGGTAGGCCGGGTCGAGGGGTACGTAGGCCGCGCCCGCCTTCAGCGTGCCGAGGATGGCGACGAGCATGTCGATCGAGTAGTCGAGGCAGACGCCGACCTTCGCGCCCCGGCCGTGTCCGCGCGCGGCGAGGAAGTGCGCGAACCGGTTCGCCTTCACGTCCAGCTCCGCGTACGTCACCTGCCGGCCGGCCCACACCACGGCGACGGCGTCGGGGGTGGCTGCCGTGTGCGCCTCGAACTGCTGATGGACGACGGGCTGCGCGGGCAGGGCAACCCGCTTTCCCTGAAGGATCATCAACTGACTCCGATGTGAAGGGGGTCCGTCTCGGCGGTGCGCCGCTAGGCGGTGCGCCTGTCGGGTGTGCTCCGGTCGGCGGTCTCGAGCATCTGGGTCACCCACCTCTCGACGGGCAGGCCGTGCGCGGCAGCAGCCTTCGAGTAGTACTCCAGTTGATCGGCGGACAGCTCGATGGTCAGCGTGGTGACCTGCGGCCGGCGCTTGTCGGCCGCCGGCTCGGCCAGCCGGGGCACCTCGTGCTGCTCGCCGCCGCCGTTGGGGGGCGTGTCGGCCTGGTCGTTCTGCACGGCCAGGCTGGCGCGGACCGCCCTGCGCAGTTCGTTGCGCGACCACTTCTGCTGTTCGGCCTTGCGCAGCCAGTAGTCCTGCTCCGGTGGCGACAGCCGGGTCACCTCGGCGTGGTGGGCGAAGCTGAGGCTGTCCCGCCTGCGGTGGTGCTCGAACCGGCGGGCCACCCAGGCGTAGTTGCGCAAGGTCTGGTAGTCGAGCCCGGTGCGCTCGATGGCCTCCTTGTACCGCCGCCACCCGTAGGTGGTCTCCCCGTAGATCAGCCAGTCGGCGAGCCACCAGGCCGAGGAGTTCACCAGCTCGCGCAGGCTGGAGCCGATCCGCTCCCAGGAACGTTCCGGCAGGTTCTGCGGGAAGATCATCCCCGACTTCTGCACCGTGGCCTGCGTCCCCACGAAGGACAGGACCACCTCGCGCTGCGCGGGCTCACCGCTGTTGCCCACCGGCTGCGCGCTCGCGGTTTTCACAGCGCCCCTCACCACCGTCATCTCCCAACTCAGCATGTATTCCTGGGCGTTGACCGATCACTCGACCGGGCATCCGGGCGGCGTTCAGTCCGCCGCCATGGCCTCGCGCAGGCTCTTGGGGCGCAGGTCGCTCCAGTTCTGCTCGACGTACTGCAGGCACTCGGCCCGGGCCGCCTCACCGAAGACCACCCGCCAGCCCGCGGGCACCTCGGCGAACGCCGGCCACAGGGAGTGCTGCTCCTCGTCGTTGACGACCACGTAGAAGCGGCCGTCCTCGTCATCGAAGGGGTTCGCGCTCAACTGGCACCGTCCTTAACCGTCATGGGGTGACTCGGGATGGGAAATCGTCGGGCCGCCGGGTGCGAGAGGGCACCGGGCGCCGGTTCGCCGATCGGCGTTGTCCGGTCGACGGGACACGCGGGGCGCTGCCCGGGGTGTCCGTCCGCCGGCCGGACGACAGCGTTGCAAGGCGCTTGGGGTTCACTCAAGAGAAACCTGACCTCGCACAGGCGCCGAGGTCCGTCGACGTACACAAAAGGGGGGAGTTCGTTGACGTACACAAAGGGAGATCGGCTGCCTGGCGTTCCTGGGATGCGAACGTACGGCAGCCGATCGGCCCGTCCGCTGTCCGCTCGTGGTCGAGCGGTGGTGCGGGACCCGGCCTTCTGGGCCGGGCCGCGGTCGTCGTACGGGCTTGGCTGCCCGCGTTGCCGGTAGCCGACTGCCCGCTCACGGTATCCACGGCCGTTTTGAGACACGGTCGGGTGCTGCTCGAGCGGGCAGGCCGGAAGCCGGGCGCCGGAGGATCGCTCAAGGGCCGCCGCACCGGCGGTGGAGCCCCTCTGGAGCCCGCGCCCGGCCGGCCGGACGGCGGTCTATGGTCCGAGGGTGCGCGGCCCGATCCGAGGGGGAGCGATGCACAGCACACGACCTGACCTGCGGCTGTTCGTCCTGCACCACGCGGGAGGCTCACACCTGCCGTACCGCACCTGGCCGGCCGCGCTGCCGGGCACCTGGGACGTGCGGCTGCTCGACGCGCCGGGCCACGGCCTCCTCCTCGACCTGCCGCAGATCACGGACGCCGGCCGCCTCGCCGACTTCCTGCTGGACACCATCGAGCCCGAACTGACCGGCCCCTACGCCCTGTTCGGACACAGCATGGGCGCCCTCGTGTCGTACGAGATCACCCGGCGGATCGTCGAGCGGGGCCTGCCGCCGCCGGTGTGGATCGGCCTCTCCGCCCGCGCCGCACCGCAGTCGGCGGGGCGGACGAGCGCCTACCACCAGCTGCCCGCAGCCGAGCTGCGGACCCGGCTGAAGCGGTTCGGCGGCACGCCCGACGGCGTCCTCGACGACCCCGAGCTGTGGGCCCTGTTCGACCCGGTCATCCGGGCCGACCTGCGCCTGGTGGAGACCTGGCGCCCCGCTCCCGGCACCGCCCCGCTGCCGGTGGCGCTGTCCGCCTTCGCGGGCGGCGCCGACCACGCCGCTCCCCCGCTCGGATGGCCGGCTGGGCCGAGCACACCGAGCACTTCCTGGGCCTGCGGGTCTTCGACGGCGGTCACTTCTATTTCAGGACGATCCCGGGCCGCTGCTGCGGCAGATCGAACGGGACGCGGCCACGGCGCTCGACGCGGCGGGCGCGACGCGCTCCTTCTGAACCTCCGGTGCCGGCCTGCGTGAGGGGAAGAGATGCAGTTCCGCATTCTCGGTCTCGTCGAAGTCCAGGACGAGCAGACCGGTCTACAGATCCTTCCCACCGGCGCCAAGCAGCGCGCCCTGCTGGGGGCCCTGGTGGTGAAGGCCGGCCGCAACGTCTGCGTGCAGCGGCTCATCGACGAGCTGTGGGGCGAACACCCGCCCGGCAACGCCGCGAACGCGCTGCAGGTCCATGTGGCCCGGCTGCGCCGGCTGCTGTCCGGACCGCAGCCGCGGCAGGACGGACGGCCCGACCAGCACGCACAGCGCCCGTGGATCGAGACCACCCCGCGCGGCTACACCCTGCGGCTCGCCCCCGCCGAAACGGACGCCGCGTGCTTCCAGCACCTGACCGACCAGGGCCGCCGGGTCCTTGGCAGCGACCCGGGCCAGGCCGGTGAACTGCTGTGCCGGGCCCTGTCGTTGTGGCGCGGCCCGGCTCTGGAGGGCAGCGTGCTCGGCGACATCTGCGCGCTCGAGGCGGCCCGGCTGGAGGAGCACCGCCTGACCGCCCTGGAGATGATGTACGACGCGTATCTGCGCACCGGCCGCCATGGCGAGATCACCGGCGAGCTGGTGGAGCTCACCACCGATCACCCCCTGCGGGAGCGGTTCTACGCCCTGCTGATGGTCGCCTTCTACCGCTGCGGCCGGCAGGCGGAGGCGCTCGGCGTGTACGACCGGGCGCGCGGCCGCCTGGCGCGGGAACTCGGCGTCGAGCCGAGCCCCGCGCTGCGCGGCCTGATGCAGGCGATCCTCCACCACGACCCGGCCCTCGCCACGGCCCTGGCCCCGGCGGACGCGGGGGCCGACGACGCGCTGCGCCCCCTGGGCGAGGAGATGGCCCGCCTGCACCGCCGCATCGAGCGACTGCAGCGCGAGCAGAACCAACTGCTGTGCCGCTTCAACGAGTTGGCGGCGAGCACGGCGCCGTAGCGCTCCGCTGGTAGGGCCGCGATGTGCCGTCTTTCGTCTGCGGCGCCGTCGTGGCTGGTCGCGCAGTTCCCCGCGCCCCTTCGGGGCGCGGCACGCCTAGGGGGTGTCCATCCGAGCTACCCGCGCTCGAGTCGGGCGGCCTACTGTGCCGCCGACCCCACAGGTACGGAAATCAGCCAGGCAGAGACGACTCCCAGGAGCGGGGAATGACGATACGGAACAGACCGAGGGCCGGCGTGGTCGCTCTGGCGGCCGTCGCGATGACGGCCACCGCCCTGACGGGTCCGGCCCAGGCGTCGCGGGACACGGCCGGCCACGAGGCGACGCGAAGCGCGATCGACGCGAGCGTCGCAGCCGGTGTCCCCGGCGTCACCGCCCAGGCGCGCGATGCCGGCGGCGTGTGGACGTACACAGCCGGCGTGGGCGACCTGAACACCGGTGCGCCGCGCGGCAAGAACGACCGGTTCCGGGTCGGCGGCCTCACCAACACCTTCGTGGCCACCGTCCTGCTGCAGATGGCGGCGGAGAACAAGCTCGGTCTCGACGACACCGTGGAGCGCCATCTGCCCGGCGTGGTGTCGGGCAACGGCAACGACGGCCGCGCGATCACCGTACGTCAGCTGCTCAACCACACCAGCGGCCTGTTCGACTACCTCCTCGACGTGACGTACTACCGGACGTACCTCCTGGGCGACGGTTTCCTGCAGCACCGCTACGACACCCTGACGCCCGAGCAGCGCCTGCGGGTGGCCTTCTCCCACGCGCCGGAGTTCCAGCCCGGTGCCCGGCACTCGTTCTCCCACACCAACGACGTCCTGGCCGCGCTGATCGTCGAGAAGGTGGCCGGTACGTCGTACGAGAACGAGGTGCGCCGGCGCATCATCAGGCCGCTGGGCCTGAAGGCGACCTCCCACCCCGGCACGAGCAGCCGGCTGCCCCGGCCGAGCGGCCGCGGCTACTCCCGGCTCTTCTTCGACTCGCAGCCGGACCGGATCGACGACGTCACCGAGATGAACGGCTCCCAGCTCTGGGGCGACGGCGACCTCATCTCCAGCACCGGCGACCTGAACCGGTTCTACGCGGCCCTGATGGGCGGGAAGCTGCTGCCGGCACGGCAGCTGAAGGAGTTGAAGACGACCGTCGTCAACCCCGACTTCCCGAGCGCGTCCTACGGGCTCGGCGTGGAACGGCTCACGCTGGGCTGCGGCACGACCCTCTGGTACCACGACGGGGGCACGGTGGGGTGGCTCACGGTGGCCGCCTTCACCGAGGACGGCCGCCACCAGCTCACGTTCAACTACAACAGCGACTGGGAGGTGTCGGGGCTCATCCCCACCCTCAACGCCGAGTTCTGCGCCCCGACGTCCCGCTGACCCTGCCGACCAGGAGGCTTCATGACAGTGCGCGCAGCCGTGGCGGGAGCGAGCGGCTATGCGGGAGGCGAGCTCCTGCGCCTGCTTCTTGCCCACCCCGAAGTGGAGATCGGTGCGCTGACCGCGCATGCCAGCGCCGGCCGGCGGCTGGGCACGCTGCAGCCGCACCTGCCGGCGCTGGCCGACCGGGAGGTGGGGCCCACCACCGCGGGCGCCCTCACGGGGCATGACGTGGTCTTCCTCGCCCTGCCGCACGGCCAGTCCGCCGCCGTCGCCGAGCAGGTGGGCGACGACACGCTCGTCGTGGACTGCGGCGCGGACTTCCGCCTCGCGGACGCGGCGGACTGGGAGACGTTCTACGGCACCCCGCACGCCGGCACCTGGCCCTACGGCCTGCCCGAACTGCCCGGCGCCCGCGCCGCGTTGGCGGGCACCCGGCGCATCGCGGTGCCGGGCTGCTACCCCACCGCCGTCCTGCTGGCCCTCTTTCCCGCGTACGCGGGCCGGCTGGCCGAACCCGAGGCGGTCGTCGTCGCGGCGTCCGGCACGTCCGGCGCCGGGAAGAGCCCCAGGGCGGACCTGCTCGGCAGCGAAGTGATGGGCTCCATGCGGCCGTACGGCGTGGGCGGCGGCCACCGGCACACGCCCGAGATGAGACAGCACCTCGGCGCCGTCGCCGGCCACCGGGTCGCCGTCTCCTTCACCCCGACGCTGGCCCCCATGCCCCGCGGCATCCTCGCCACCTGCTCCGCCGCCGCCCGGCCCGGGGTCGGCGCGCAGGACGTGCGGGCCGCCTACGAGAAGGCGCTGGGCGACGAGCCGTTCGTGACGCTGCTGCCCGAGGGGCAGTGGCCCTCCACCGCGGCCGTGTACGGATCGAACGCCGCGCAGATCCAGGTGGTCCTCGACCCGGCGGTCGGCCGGATCATCGCGATCAGCGCCATCGACAACCTCACCAAGGGCACCGCCGGCGGGGCCGTCCAGAGCATGAACCTCGCTCTGGGCCTGCCCGAGCAGCTGGGGCTGTCCACGATCGGAGTGGCACCGTGAGCGTCACCGCAGCACGAGGCTTCACGGCGGCGGGCATCGCCGCAGGGATCAAGCAGAACGGCAGACGGGACCTGGCGCTCGTCGTCAACACCGGGCCGCACTCGGCCGCGGCGGGCGTCTTCACCTCCAACCGCGTCCAGGCCGCGCCCGTGAAGTGGTCGCGGCAGGTCCTCGCGGACGGCGAGATCCGCGCGGTCGTGCTCAACTCCGGGGGCGCCAACGCCTGCACGGGCCCGCAGGGATGGAAGGACACCTGCGCCACCGCCGGGCGGGCGGCCGAGCGGCTCGGCCTGAACGCGGCGGACGTGGCGGTCTGTTCCACCGGGCTGATCGGCGTGCCGCTGCCCATGGACCGGCTCCTGGCCGGCGTCGACAGCGCCGCCGGCCGGCTGTCCGGGGCCGGCGGCGCGGACGCGGCCGTCGCCGTGATGACCACCGACACGGTGCCCAAGACGGCCGCCGTCACCCGGGGCGGGTGGACCGTCGGCGGCATGGCCAAGGGCGCCGGGATGCTCGCCCCCGGGCTCGCCACCATGCTCGTCGTCCTCACCACGGACGCCGACCTGGACAGCAAGGTCCTGGACCGGGCGCTGCGGGACGCCACCCGCGTCACCTTCGACCGGGTCGACTCCGACGGCTGCATGTCCACCAACGACACCGTGCTGCTGCTCGCCTCCGGCGCCTCCCAACTCGCCCCGGAATACGAGGAGTTCGCCGAGGCCGTCCGCACGGTCTGCGCCGACCTGGCCCGCCGGCTGATCGCGGACGCCGAGGGCGCGAGCAAGGAGATCCGCATCGAGGTGACGGGTGCCGCGAGCGAGGACGACGCCGTCGAGGTGGGGCGCTGCGTCGCCCGCAACAACCTCCTCAAGTGCGCCCTGCACGGCGAGGACCCCAACTGGGGCCGCGTCCTGTCCGCCATCGGCACCACCTCCGCCGCCTTCGAACCCGACCGGCTGAACGTCGCCATCAACGACGTGTGGGTCTGCACCAACGGCTCGGTGGGCGAGGACCGCGCGCTGGTGGACATGACCGGCCGCGAGATCCACCTCACCGTGGACCTCGCCGCGGGCCAGGCCTCGGCCGTCATCTGGACCAACGACCTCACCGCCGCCTACGTCCACGAGAACAGCGAGTACGCCTCGTGAGCGACAACGCGGCGCTGACCCGGCGCTGGCAGGGCGTCATGATGGACAACTTCGGCACTCCCCGGCTGCCGCTGGTCAAAGGCCAGGGCGCCCGGGTCTGGGACGCGGAGGGCACCGAGTACCTCGACTTCGTCGGCGGCATCGCGGTCAACGCGCTCGGCCATGCGCATCCCGCGGTCGTCACCGCCGTCGCCGAGCAGGTCGCCGCGCTCGGGCACGTGTCGAACCTGTTCATCGCCGAACCGACCGTGCGCCTGGCCGAGCGGCTGCTGCACCTCGCCGGGCGCGAGGGCCGGGTCTACTTCGCCAACTCCGGCGCCGAGGCCAACGAGGCGGCCTTCAAGATCGGCCGGCTCACCGGCCGCACGCACATGGTCTCGGCCGACGGCGGCTTCCACGGCCGCACCATGGGGGCCCTGGCCCTCACCGGCCAGAGCGCCAAGCAGCGCCCCTTCCAGCCGCTGCCGGGCGAGGTCAGCCATGTGCCCTACGGGGACGTCGAGGCCCTGCGCGACGCCGTCACCGAGCGCACCGCGCTGCTGATGCTGGAGCCGGTGCAGGGCGAGAACGGCGTGGTCGTGCCGCCGCCCGGCTATCTGCGGGCCGCCCGCGAGATCACCGCGGCGACCGGCACCCTCCTCGTCCTGGACGAGATCCAGACCGGCATCGGGCGCACCGGCCACTGGTTCGCGGCCCAGGCCGACGGCGTCGAGGCGGACGTCGTCACGCTCGCCAAGGGGCTGGGCGGCGGGCTGCCCATCGGCGCGACGCTCGCCTTCGGCCCGGCCGCACAGCTGCTGACGCCCGGCGCGCACGGCTCCACCTTCAGCGGGAACCCTGTGGTGTGCGCGGCCGCCCTCGCCGTCCTGGACACCATCGAGCGGGCGGGCCTCCTCGGCCACGTGCGGGCGGCGGGGCGGCGGCTGCGGCGCGGACTTCAGGCGCTGGGCCACCCGCTGGTGCGCGAAGTCCGCGGCGCCGGGCTGCTGTTGGGCGTCGTACTGGAGGGGATGCACGCGGCGCGCGTGCAGCAGGCGGCCCAGGACAACGGGCTGCTGGTGAACGCGGTGCTGCCGGACGTCGTCCGGCTCGCCCCGCCGCTGATCGTGTCGGAGCGTGAGGTGGACACCTTCGTCGACGGCTTCCGGGCAGCCCTGTCCCAGGCCCTCGGCGAGGCGCCGACGGCGGCCTGACCCGGCCGGACGGTGTCACCTGCGCCGGTTCTCCAGTCGAAGAACTCCACGTCGATGGTGTCCTCTCTGTCAATTCCCGGGGAGTCGGAATCCCGCAGCCCGTCCGCGAAAACCGTGGCCCGCCGCTTTCCGGGCGGGGACCGGGGTGCCATGACCGGCAATTACCTGCCTGCTATTTTCCTTTTCAATTGTTCTGGCGGCCGGTGCACGCGCACAGCAGGCCATAATGGGCGCACCCTGCCCAGCCGGAGGAACATGACCGGATTCCGGATTCCTGGATACCGTCCCGCCGACGGGACAACTCTGTCCCTTTCGAGCGCCGCTCCGGCGCCGCTTCAACGCGCCCCGCGAGACTTCTCGCCAGTTATGTGCACCCTTCTCCTGGAGGCATGATGGCGCGTGAGGCCGGTCAAACCGCGGGGTCGCGTGGCGGCCCGGCAACCGCTGTTCCGCAGCCCCCGCCACGGCAGCCGCCCGCGGCGGGGGCCGCGCCGCGACGGGCGCAGGTGCTGACGACCAAGGTGGGCCTGCAGATCCCGAGGGGGATGGCCTACGACGAGTGGGAGCGGGCCGGGCGCCAGCTCGCCGACGTCGTCGACTCCTCCTCCTGGTGGCTGGGCGACTGGCTGGTGTACGGCAAGGACCACTACACCGACCGCTACCAGCGCGGGATACGCGCCGTGGGCCTGTCGTACCAGACCCTGCGCAACTACGCGTGGGTCTCCCGCCGCTTCGACCTCACCCGGCGCCGGCCCGCCCTGAGCTTCCAGCACCATGCCGAGCTGGCCTCCATGCCGGTGGAGGAGCAGGACCGCTGGCTCGACCGCGCCGAGCAGCGGCAGTGGACCACCAAGCAGCTGCGCGGCGCCCTGCGCGCCGCGCGCCAGAGCGAGCAGCAGCCGTGCGCCGCCGCCGAGCCCAGCCGCCGCCTGGAGCTGCCCGGCAGCCGGCTGCAGTGGTGGCACCAGGCCGCGGAGCAGCTGGGCGTCGACTTCGAGCAGTGGGTGATGACCACCCTGGACAGCGCGGCCGCCAGCGCCCTGGAGGACCTCGGCACGCCGGAGCGGGCGGAGGCCCGCGACCGCAAGGGCATCCAGGGCGTGGCCGCGCCGGCCGCGGGCGGCGCCGAGGACAGCGCCCGCGGCGAGGGCCTCGCCGGGCGGACCCGGCC